>NZ_CP150290.1:2470227-2780454 GCF_038051995.1 Paenibacillus sp. FSL H8-0537
TATGTTTACTCAAGACAACATTCAGAGGATTTTTGTTTTAAACCAATTAATAAAAATCCATGAGAAGACTCGAGAAGTCCTAGTAAGTAGCTGTGCAAACCAGTATTTTTCTAAAGATGTAGCAGTTGATAATAACCCACGTATAGAAGGTATTTGTATTCTTAAAGTCCATTGACCATACTGAAGCCAGATTAACTCCGCCAGCCAGCGCATGAGATGTAGAGGTGTTTCACCTTCGTTTCCAACTTCACCAGCACGAGCAAAACGAGCAAACAGAAGGCTATGAGAGCGATCCAAATTTGATCGGTAGCAGCCTGTTCACTCGTCCCATAAGGATGACTGATCTGCAAGTGCTGCTTCATTCACTTGAAAAAGGTCTCGTTTGCCCAGCGACTGCTGTACATCTCGCTAATCACATCACATGTAAAGTAGAAGCGGTTCGTTAACAGAAAGAGCAGGTACCCTTCGCGAGGTATGATTCACCTTCTTCTGATGAGAGCCGATTCGGACGTAGCAATCGGCCGATACTAGGCTCCCTTAGGGACATCTCTCTTCTCCAAAAGCTCAATGAGAGTATTTCGGGATCCACTTGTTTATGCTTGCTGCTGAGCTGTGTGGCAAAATGGAAGTTAGCCCTAGCTCGCGTTGCAGTTCTTCGCACAGGATATCGTCAACAATGTGGCGCAAGTCTTCACGGCTGTGCAACTGAGCAAACAGAAACAGTTTGAGATAGGCGGTAGTCGTCAGCTTTTTCGTGTATATATCCTACTAGCCGTCCGCGACAGCGGTTGTGAACATTTTTGTGCAAATCGGTGCACTTCATTTACTAAATGAAGGAAAGAGCGTATGAAAAATTTACGAATTGCATAATTTGAATATATTTCTTGGGATGATTATTCCATTAAATGAAGCTTTCTCTAGTAAATTGAGTAGGGGAAATTCAACTCTCTGATACTGGGACTACTAATGTATATCCATGTTTTGCTTTTTTTGTGGATAATCACGGGTCTTTTGGAAGGGATGATGTCTCCTTTTGTCGAAATAATATACGTTAGTTCATGTCATGAAAAAATAAGGTTATTACTAATAGGAATGATAATGACATTTAATAAATACAAAGGGAAGACTACTGAAGAAGTTTATCTAACGGACCCTAGTTATTTCTCTTGGATGAGAGAAGGGCTTGATAAATAAGCCTGAGTATCAGGGATTTGTGGAAACGATTCCGTATGATTATCCACAAGGATTCGAATGGGAGGTTGATATCCGAAGTGGGTATCAGTGCTGGAAATATAAGAATGCGTTGAACTTATTTCTGATGTTTAATCCTAAGAGTGAAAATAAGCTAAGAAACGGGTACCCGATAATTAGTGATCTCGCTTATAGTAAACCAAAACCGTTAATCCATCTCGCAAAAGAACACGGGGTTCAACTTGACAAACGTTATAGTAAGGAAACAGGGTCAATGTATGTTATGCATATCTGTCCCCACTAAAATGCATCAAGTGGATAACTACGTTGTTGAAGATAATGAACAAAAAACTACATTCATAGGAAGGATCCAGATTGTTTTTGCTAATGGTGTTTGGAAAGAAAAATTATAAAATACTGTTTATATATGAGAGTACACCAATAGGGAAGTCAATTAATTTATTTCTTAATAATAAGTATCATTTCGCGATACAAGTGTCAATATGAGTTTATACGAATACTATTCTAATTCGTCAAAAATTACTATATGCAATCTATAACGCTAGGTCAGAATTAAATAGAACAGCTCCAAAACAAGGATACATCTAAAATGAATTTTAATAGAGGAATTTAATTAGAAAGTACGTGTACCAAGGCTAATGTAAAACTGAGAAGCTGAAGGGAAGAGTCATATGTTTATATCCAACATCCAGTTAGAAAATTATCGGAATTTTAAAAATAAAGTTATCACTTTCTACGATGGCATTAATGTAATCATTGGTCATAACAATGCCGGGAAAACAAACCTTATTGAGGCTCTAGCTTTAGTCTTAAATTCCAATGGGAAAAAGAGATTGGACATACACGATTTTAATAAGAGTATCTCACTGGACGAGTTGAAATCTGGCCCTCCAAAAATTCGTATAAGTGTGACTATAAAACAAAGTGATAACGAAGATCTTAATTCCGATGATTTGGTGACAGTAGCAAATTGGTTAACTAAACTTGAGGAGCCATATGAATCAGTATTAACATATGAGTTCCATCTTCCTGAGAAAGAATCTGAAAAGTATGTAGCATCTCTTGCCAGTGCAATCGATATAGATAGAGCTTGGAAAATAATTCAACAGGATTTTTTGAGGCTTTATATTTATAAAATATGGGGAGGCAATATTGTTACTCAAACCGTAGCTGATAGCGAATCGTTACAAAAATTTGATTTTCAGTTCTTAGATGCGATCCGAGATGTTGAACGAGATATGCTTTCAGGTAAGAACACGCTTCTTAGAGACGTATTAGACTTCTTTATGGATTACGATATAAAATCAGACCTAACAAAAGCAGATACACAAAAACTAGGAGAAATAAAGCTCAAAAAGCAAAGTTTTTCTGATGCAGCGGAGTCATTACTTTTTAATCTTTCAGAGAGAATGCGACTTGGGAAGGAACAGATTTTATCTTATGCTAAAGAAACAGGTGCATCCTTTAATAAAGCAGAACCCAATTTTGAAGGAAGTATATCTGATGTTGAGATGTTTTCAGCCCTAAAATTAATTGTAGAATATGAAACTGGAATCAAAATCCCAGCAACCCATAACGGACTAGGCTACAATAACTTGATCTTTATGTCATTGTTATTATCTAAAATGCAGGTGAGTTCAGATGGAAGCTATTTGGGTAGTAATGCTAAAGTGTTTCCTATTTTAGCAATTGAAGAACCAGAGGCTCACTTACATCCAGCTATGCAATATCAGTTTTTAAAATTTTTGTTGAAAAACAAGGAAGATAAGAAAGTCAGACAAATATTTGTAACTACTCATTCAACCCATATTACATCTTCTGTTTCTTTAGATGAATTGATCTGTTTGCATAATGAAATAGGGGAAACAAGTGTAGGGTATCCAGGAAAAGTATTTCAGGATAATGAAAAAAGTAAAAAATATGTACAACGATTTCTTGATGCAACTAAATCAGATATGCTATTTTCACAAAAAGTGATCTTTGTAGAAGGAATTGCTGAACAACTGTTATTACCGATTTTAGCAAGATATCTAGGTTTTTCATTAGAGGAGAATCATGTAGCTGTTATTAATGTTGGTGGAAGATATTTTGAGCATTTTCTGTATTTGTTTAATCTTAATAATCCATATGCCGTAAATAAAAAAATAGCATGTGTAACAGATAGGGATCCTGAAAGAAAGAGGAGAGTAAAGGGATCAAGTTACAGTATGTGTTACCCTTTTGAATACAATGTCCAAAGAGATGTGTATGAATATAAGCATAATCCTTCTTTTAGTCTATATCCGCCTGATGGATATTCTAATATTGCAATTTTTAGTCAAGATGAAAAGGAAGGGAAAACATTTGAATATGATTTGGTTTTACACAATCCTTCGCTAGAAATACTAGTTACTAATTCTATGAAAAATCAAGAGGAAATAAAAAAATTAATGAGATTATTTAAGAACGATGCAGAGTTATCAGACTATGAACTTATTGTAAGAGAAAGTGAAGAGAATAAAAGAATTCTGGAAAGTATAAACTTGAATACTTCATGGACTAAAGATCAAAAGGCAAGAGCTCTTATTGCATCTCGTTATCTGAATTCTGTTGGAAAAGGAGAAAATGCTTTAGATTTAGCTTATGTACTTACGGATAATTTTAATAAGAAAGGGAAAGATGGGTTTCAAGAATTTATCGTCCCAAACTATATAAAGGAAGCCATTACATGGATACTTCAATGATAGAAATAAACTCGGAGACTTCAATACCTATTGAAAATCACTTTCGTATAGCCGCTGGGCCAGGAGCTGGTAAAACCTATTGGCTCGTGCAGCATATAAAAAACGTATTGCATCATACCCAAAGACTAAAAAAATCGCGTAAAATTGCGTGTATTACTTACACCAATGTTGCAGTAGAAACCATTTTAAATCGATTAGGCACTAATGTTAATCAGGTAGAAGTTTCTACTCTACATAGTTTTTTATATAAACACATTTTGAAGCCTTACGCTTCATATCTCGAAAACGAATATGAATTGAATGTGACAGAAATGGATGGACATGAAGATACAGTAGTTCATTTTAAGAAAGTAAAGTATTGGATTGAAAATCACCCCAATGTTGATCGATTAAAACATCCATATTCAGTGAACCAATTAATTAAGCGGGAAGAAAATACAATATCTCTCACTCGGTGGTTACATCACTTGATGTATCGATTAGATGAACATGGAAACCTTACAATCACTGGGGATGATAAACAAGCATATAGAATTGAAAAAAATGGTGATAAGGAAGTAAGAAAATATCTGAATAAAAGTTGTTTAGATATTCTCGGTTCAGATTTACTAACATACAAGAAACTTTATTGGTCAAATGGTATTGTCAATCATAGTGATGTACTTTTCTTGAGCTATCAGCTTCTTAAGAACCACTCGTTTATTTTAAGTGTTTTACGGGCGAAATTCCCTTATCTATATATTGATGAATTTCAAGATACAAATCCAATCCAAGTGGAGATTCTAAAACTTATAGGTGCGGAGGAAACAATTGTTGGAATCATTGGAGATGAAGCTCAATCCATTTATGGCTTTCAAGGCGCCGACCCAAGCCAATTTGCCTCCTTTTCGTTACCTGGTTTGCTGGAGTACGTTATGAAGGATAATAGAAGAAGTGCAAATTCCATTGTTGATCTACTGAACATAACTCGAAAAGATATAGAGCAAAACAAGTATAGGAATATTACTGGGGATAAGCCCATCCTTTTACTTGGGGAAAGGATCGCTGCGTTACTAAAGGCAAGAGAACTCTGCGGTGATGGTGAAGAGCTCTACTCATTATCACGTGATAACCCAACATCAAATGCAATGAGAAGAAATTTATACGGAGAAGTATCGAATGATAAGCTACTTGAAGAACTCTTAGATATTGATAAATCGTCTAGCAGTAATAAGTATAGAAGCAGGGTGATTGTCAGTTGCTTAAAAGCCGTTGAACATGCACGTGAAGGAGATATAAAAAAAGCAATTAAGGAACTTGAAGATATCTACAAAGATATTAACAATAAAGAAAAAAGAACAAAACAGGCATTAAAGTCGCTTTTTTTACTTTTGAAAGAATACGATGATTATAAGGATAAATCTCTCTATGAATTCTATACATTTATAAAAAATGAAGTAAAAACAGAGATATCTAAATTGGGGAAGGGGGCAGCTACAACATTTTACGAGAGTTATATGTATGAGCAATTAGCCATCTGTGTGAATTTTACTGATGATAATAGTAAACACAGGACTATTCATAAATCAAAGGGAGATGAATTCGATAATGTACTTATTGTTTTTAAATCTTCAGCTGAATTAGATGTATTTATAAAGCCGGATTTAAAAAATAATGAAGAACACAGAATTAACTACGTTGCTTTAAGTAGGGCACGAGAACGCATCTTTGTGAATGTCCCATCAATCAATGATGATCTTCGAACAAAATTAATTCGAATATTTAACATAGTAACCGTTGTGTAAATTATAATTGGGGATTGAGAATGTTATCTTATGGTTCCATTAGTTAAGCAGCACATTAATCGTTTTGGAACCGTTCCTTCTGCAGCAACAGATCGTGGCTTTGCCATCCTGCTCAACGAAAAGATCATCTAGACATGAGGGTAAATAGAGTGAGCAAGCTGACTATTTGCATGAATAGCAAGATGCCAATGAAACAACACGAGAAGCAGTCGTAGTTTCAACCTATACAGCTTTTTAGTGAGTCTAATGAAGCCCAAACTAGGTTATTGAAATGAAAATATCGCTTAATTTTTAGACAGTACAGGGACTTACTTCTTTTAAAACCTTGATCACCTTTGAAATCTGGTTCCATAACCTTAGAGAGCGGCGTATAAGAGTGAAAAAGTGAAGATAAAAAGAGTTGGTAATTAGTTCTGTAAGAAAGAGTTATGTTATGGGGGTTACTTGCGTTATGTAATTGACGCATGTTTTAAGTGACAGAGTATGAAAGGGAAAGGGAGAAAGGATCATGTATGAATTAACAGAATTAAAAAAATGGGTTTCTGAGATATCACAAGATTATTTGTTTTATCTTTACAAGCGTAATAAAGATTTTCCATGGTGCTGTCATACTTCAGCAAATCTAATAACCTCATATCTAAATCATCATTTTGGAGATAATATTTATCACAAGTACATAGAAACCTTGAAAAGCAGTCATGGTTGGACACAGGGGTCAGACTTTGTAATAGATTTTACTAATTTCCAATTTTACATGGTTGATGATGATAAGAAAAGAATAGATAAACAAGGTCTAGATAAAGAACAATTGATGGATATATTAACACCTTATTTTGAAATTAGAAGCCCCATTTCTGTATCAGGGGATATTTTATTTAAAGAACTAACAATACAAACCCATGCTGATAATATGGATCTGTATGGCCAAGAGTTTGTTGATATAAACAATACTCCCTTATCGAAGAAACACTTCTGGTATTACTTAAGAAAAGCGCATAACCCAGTTAATAATAAAATAGTGAAAAACGGGTATTACGGTTAAAGTTATTACGATAAATAGTCAAAAATCACAGATGCAAACGGAGAAATGGATCAACCCTGTTTTTGGGAGGTTTAATTCCACCTGTCTGGTGATTAAAAGTCATGTACTAGGATGATGAAACTCTGAAGCACTAGGATGAACCATGAATTTAAATGTTCTGTACATTAGTTTCGGGAAGAATTTGTTAGATTTTAATTTGAACAATTTATTAACTAAATTAATTAATTTGTAAATAATCTTTTTGCATCAAATGATAAATTATAACCAACAACTTTTGGTCTTAGAATAGGTGTAATGAAGGAGTTATCCTTATGACAATTGCTTTATTATTTTGTAACGGTCAGGAAGCCTTCTTTCTTCATGATTTACGCATCACACATAATATTGGAAAACAGATAGATGCAATGATGAAATATGCTTCTTTTGGAAGGCGGATTGGAATATTTTTTGCAGGTGATGTAGCCACATTTAAACGACTTATTCCCTATATACGTACAATAGAACCTCAAGTGAATATAAACAACGTAGTAGATCCTGATGGACCACTATCGAAACAAATAGAAAGTTATATGATGAAAAATCCGGATAATCTATCTGGAAAGCGCCAAGTTGATTTACTTGGTTTTATTATTGATCATAAGAAGAAAGCCAATCAGTGCTTTCATGTAAAAGCAGAATTGAGAATGGGGAGTATTATTTCACAAGTTAAACATAATGAAGCTCTCGTCATAGGATCTGGATTAGGAATACCTGATGTTTCATTGAAAATAACTAATATAGTTAATGATGCGCTTAGACGAGGTGCTGATTTAGATACTTGTCTTAACGCAGCAAGAATTCATCTTAAGGATATAATTCAACGATGTGGAGCATCAACATATTCCAAGCTTGGAATCTCACCTGTTTTTGTGGGTTCAATTCTTAAACGAGGATATTTTAAAATGATTGGTGAACAAACAACAGGAGAGCGATTTAGCTCCGATTTTTCGCCGACTGGAGGAGTTCCCCCTGTGAGTTTTGACTACTCCCTGTATCGCAAGCGAGGTGCGATCTTTCTTGTAGATAACGTAACCAAGGACAAAATCATGGTTGATGAAGTGGAGTTCTATAAAGAGCGTCCTAATAGTGAATTGTTCGATCCTGAAAAATTGACTCAACTTTTCGATCCGTCTATTCATGCAAGTTCGAATGGTGTTGTTTATATTATCAATCAGTGGGTTACTGATGAGAAGAATATTTGGCGTACTATTGATAAAACTTATCTGACGAGCAAATATATATGTCATCCAGATTATACACGCTTAGCAGACTCAACTAAAAAAAATAAATCAATTAATGAAACTCGCAGATACATCCGTAGTGGAAAATATGGCATAATTGTACCGCCATACTTACAAGTAACATTTGAGCGTGATTTGTCTCAAAATCTCTTTAATCATCGTTGGCTTCTTAAACACATACAAAACTACTCAGAACTTTATCGTTAATTAATTCTTCAAAGAAAAAGCAAAAGAACGCTATAAAATTGAAGTGAAGAATAGTGAATTGAAGCATAGATATGGGTATGATATAGCCACTACCTCGGGTCTATTAGGGATGAAGATGCAAGGTGACGTGGCGATATTCACGGCCAATGTGAAGCGGATATTGAAGCTAATGAAGTAGAATAGGGCAGATCATGCAAGTAACAAAGGTTAATTCTCATTCAATTTCGAATGGAATTAGCCTTTGTTGGTTTGTAGCCCGTGTATTACATTAAAATCGTAAGATTTTCAGTGACCTCACGAGATGTAGGCTCTTTTTTTATTAAAGAAGTTAAAATTATTTTAAATAATGTTCATGGGTTGTATAAGTATGTAATTAGAACGTCTGTTTGGAAGGTGAAAAGGATAAAAATGTCGAAAAATGAAATAAGATTATTTTAAGGAGGGATCATTATGGAGGGTACCAAAAAACATACAGCTGCTGGTGCGATGGCTGGATATTTATTTCAACCAGAAAGAGCCCTCTATTGGTTAGTGAAAAGTTCGGAGGGGGCTCAAGTTGGTATTGAGACAGAGGACGATATTGTGATAAAAACCCTTAACGACGATGTTACTGGTAGGGAGCAAGACAAGCATTCTATTTCTGAGAATGTCCCATTTGGTGATAGTAGTAAGGATTTATGGAACACCCTAGGGATATGGTGTAAAGCAATAAAATCAAAAGAAGTAAATGCAGAAATATGTAAATTTCATCTGGTGACAAATAAGGTGCTACCTGATGGTATAGCAAAAAGGATGAGTAGGGCGGAGAATGAACTTCAGGCCAAGGCATGTGTAGACGAAATTCGTAAAAAAAGTGTATCGCTACCCAAGCAACTTGAGGGGATTTCCAATCAGGTGTGTCAGAGTGAAGATTCAATTCTAATAAAGATGATTAAAAATATTGTTGTTAGTGACAAAAATGATGGTACATATGGAAGCGAGTTAAAAGAGCAGATTCGCTCACTATTACTGGTTCCTTCAGATGTGCCTTTTGATGAAATTTATAATGGACTACTAGGTTGGGTACATGCATGTGCGTTGAATTCATGGAGAAACCGAATGCCAGCCTGGCTAAAAAGAGATTTATTTGTTGTCTATTACCATAGATTATTAGCGAGATATAAAGTTCGACCATTTATGGAAACGGCAAGAAGTCTTCTTTCGGTTTCAGATGGCCAAAGGAACCATCATATGAATGAATTATACGTGAGGCAATTATATCTACTTTCTATTGAACAAAATGATGATCTATTGATAGAGGCAATCGATGACTATTTATGTTGTATGACGGAACGAACCCGTTTTAGTGTTGAGGGAAATCTTACAAAGCAAGATTTTGACCTCTTTGAAGAGTCTTTGACCAATCGTTGGCGGCTAATCCACTCCTCAAAGAAACAGGCATTCCGAATAAAAAAACGAAGTGCGGATGATGTACAGAGTTTAGGAGAACTTACCGGCCTTGAGGTCTTGGAAGAGACTCTTAACCACCGGGAAAACTTAGCCGGAGTGCCTACAGAACAATTTTATCTAACGCGAGGTAGTTATCATCATTTAGCAAATCAGATGCTGGTTGGATGGCATCCAGAATACAGTAACATTTTAGGGGGCAAAAATGACAAGGGTACATGAATTTGACGCAGTTCAAAACCAAGCCTTAGGAGCCCTACTACTTTGGACATTTGTTGCAGAATATTTCAAAGTTAAAGGTGAAAATGAAGGTCCTACGCTTCCGCATATGATGCTTGTTTTACCAATTTTGTTTAATCAAGATTTTGTTGAAAATATTTATAAAAGAAACTTTAAGGGTGGACTCTATAACGCGTTAAATGAAGATATGTCGCTTTTTGCAGGAGTGCAAAATAGAATGCAGGCCATGAGTGATCTAACACTTAGATCAATAAATTTTTGCTGCTCTGCAAGAATTGTTCTAATAGATAAGGAAAGTTATGAATTTATCCCTGTAAGGAGCAAAATTCAAAATTTTAAACATAACGAGAGTATACATAAAATGTTGGCTGCTGCAAAAAGATTAGGGCATTGGTTTGCAATTAATGAACTTAATCAAATATGTGCGTTATTAAAAGTGAGGTTTTGATTATGGATTTTAAAATAGAGCATATTGTTCTTTGGCCTAAGGATGCTGCGAAGAAGACAAGATATCTTACTTTTGAACTGAATAAAATAAATGTTATCACTGGAGATAGCCAAAAAGGGAAATCGTCAATTATCCCTATAATTGATTATTGTTTGGGGAGCAGTAAATGTACAATTCCAGTAGGTATTATCCGTGAAAAGACTGAATGGTTTGGGCTTGTTGTAATTATTGATACAAAGAGAGTATTATTTGCTCGTAAAGAGCCGGGCAGACTTTCTCAGAGTTCAGAAGTGTATATAAACGAAGAAATAAAAGATGTAAATGAGCTGCCCAAACCCTATAGTAAAACTAACGTGTCTTTTTTAAAAAACAGATTGAATGAAATCAGTAATATGCCTAATCTGACACTTGCTGATGATACGGATGGTAATTCTCCTGGGAAGAGAGCAAGCTTTAGAGATTTTTCTGCTTTTCAATTCCAACCCCAGCATATTGTGGCTAATCCCTATACCTTATTCTTCAAAGCTGACACAGCCGAGCATCAAGAACGATTGAAAAATATTTTCCCTTTAGTTCTTGGTGCTATAGATAAGAAAACATTAGTCCTTAAACAGGAACTTAAGCTAATGGAACAAGTGCTTCAAAAGAAGCAAAGAGCTTTTAATGAAATGAAGCGTATTGCAAACAATTGGATTCTTCAATTAAGAGATTACTATTCTAAGGCAAGAGAGTACGGACTACTTCTGAATTCTCCAGATGTTTCCGTTGATTGGGATGCGCAAAAATACATTGAATATCTTAGGGAGATACCATCTTCAATAACTCGAAGAGTAATAGAAGTTGAAAATGAGGCTACTAAAAGGGCTGTTGCTGAATTAATTAGTCTTGCTGACGAAGAGCTTGAAATATCAAGGGAAATCGGCAGACAAAGAAATCAATTATATAAATTAGCCAATCTTTATAAGTCAGAGAAGCAGTTTCAAGAATCATTAAAAATACAGGAGGAAAGGCTAGAACCTGTCGGGTGGTTGGCAAGGTTAATTGGAGAGGAGCAGGCATGTATTTTTTGTGGTGCAGTAAATAAAAAAGCACATGAAGAGCTTCAGCACTTAAATGAACATTTGCAAAAGATAAGTGCTTCATCCAACTACATAGATAATTCTTATGACATTCTAGACAGGGAGATAATAAAGAGGAAGACTCGGTTGTCAGAACTTGAAGGTTCATTAAATACAGTGAGAAAGCAAAAAGAATTGCTTCAGGTCAAGTCGGATGAACTTCGATTGATTAGGCAAACGGAGAATGAGGTATATCGTTTTCTAGGAAGATTAGAGAAAGCACTGGAGGACTATGCTCTGGTAAATGAAGATGATACGATTCAGTCTGAAATCAGTGAACTTGAAAAGAAAGTAAAAAGTATTAAAATACAAATAGATCCAAAGAAACTTAAGCAAAGACTAGAAAATGAGTTGAAAAGGGTATCTCTAAGCATAATACGCTACGCAAGATTGTTAGGTGTTGAAAATCCCGAAGATCCTGTTTTACTAGATATTGTTAACTTAACGTTGCGCAAAAAGTCCGGGGAAAGGGAAGATTTTCTTTGGGAGATTGGTAGTGGGGCCAACTGGATGGGGTATCACATTGCAACTCTGCTCGCGTTACATGACCATTTTGCTGGGCTTGATTGGAATGCAGTACCGAAGTTTTTAGTGTTTGACCAACCAAGTCAGGTGTATTTTCCGGATAAACTTCAAAAGCTATCAGAAGTAGAATATACGCCAGAGGATATCCTAAAAGTACAAAAGATATTTACAGCTTTCAACAATCACCTAAGTTTGCGTAAAAAAAATCCAACTCAAATCATTCTTATTGAACACGCCGATGAGATTACTTGGGCAGCACATAAAGATATTGTTCACCTTGTTAAGAGATGGAGGGAAGATGATCCTTCAGAAGATAATGCATTAATTCCTCAGGAATGGTTGACATAAAAGTGTTATTAAACAAAAGTAGACACGGAGAACCGAGAATCGAATAATATAGACCTATCCAAATTCGCGGTGAACAAAGTGGCAAAGAAACATTATGATCAAGCCTTCAAAAGACAAGTCGTCCAGATGATTCAAGAAAAGGGGAAAACAGCCCCTCAAGTGGCAGAAGAATTAGGACTGTATGTCGACACCTTGTATCGGTGAGTTTCCGAAATCAAACAAGATGGCGAACAAGCCTTTCCTAGCAGTGAACAACTGGTAGAAGAGAACAAGGCCGTCAAAGCGTTACAAAAGCAAATCCGTGACTTGCAATAAAAAATGACATTCTATAAAAAGATAATGCTTGTCAAGCATTATCGCTTGGTTAAAGTCAAATAGAATGGTATGCTTTTTTTTGCAATACAAATAACCTTCAATAGTATGAAGGTTATGGTTAAATATGGATGTTACTCTTTGTAGGGCTGGTTTTTACTAAGGATTGCGTAAACGTGTTGAAGAAGCTTGTTGGCGCAAGCAATCACGACCACCTTGTAGAGCTTGCCCTCATTCCTTTTCTTACTCGTAATATTCCCTGTTCTTACTGTTGGAGTGCCGCCTTAATCCACACTGAACTGCTAAATATAAGGAGTGTCGAAGCTGTTTTGAACCCCGCTTGGTAATACGGGAACTCGTAGTTGCGAATTTTCCCAAACTGAAAATACTGGGATCGAGCCTTGTAAAGGCAACGAGTTGTTGGGCGCCTTTAAATTGCTTGACATCGCCCATATCAGCTACAATGACCGCAGCAAGTTTATCCCCTACACCGGGTATAGGCCAGAAATAGCTGTATATGAATTTAAGTTTTGAGAAACCTCTTGCTATCATCATGCCTTTAATATCTAAAATACCATATTTTCAAGTGGGATTTTACATCTAACTTGAATATTCTTGTGAATAAAGAAGATTTGAGATGGTGAGGCGAATAGATATGTTAAAGGCAATAACATATGAGTCCTAGCGTACGTTTTCCATGTGTTCGATTCCTTTAACCCATTTACGCCATGAGCTCTAAATTTTCTGATTCAATCTCTAATTGAATACTGGCTCAGCCCAATGTGTTTAGCTTCAGCATGTAGAATGGTTGGTAACTGAGACATCGCTGTACGGTGTGTAATTTTATTTCTAAATAAATTGTACTTCGTTTAGACAACAGAAAAACTCCCATCATGAGTTGACGTAGAAGTTTTGTTTTTTTCTACTGTCTACTAAATTGGGAGCGTATCAAGATAACTCTCAGGTAAGCTCTTTTTATATAAAACTAAACAACGAAGCAATTTGTATAGAGGGTAACTAGGCTACTAATTAGTTGTCGGCAATAAGATAAGTATGTGATAGAATAATGATGTATTGGTAAAAATTCCAAATGTGCATTGGACGGTGACGAGTGAATGAGTTTTCGAATTCCAGGAAGCGATCAGCATAAACCTCAGAATATCATTAGTCTTTTTAATCAACTGGGTACGCTCGATCGAATCTCTTTGGAACAAGGCGGCACGGTTTCAGAATACGAAGAGGTAAGAGAGCAGCATAAGGATATTGCAATTGAGATGCCTGCTGGCCACGGTAAAACATTGGTTGGAGGACTTATAGGGGAGTTTAATCGCCGCACACGGAATTGGAGAGTAGTTTATGCATGTGCCACGCGCCAGCTTGCTTATCAAACCGGTGAGTTATTAAATTCCTACGGTATTCGAGCCGTTACGCTGGTCAAAAAGAGGGATGATTTCTCTTCTGTGGATTTAGGTCGTTATCAAAGAGGAGATGCGATTGTTGTTACAACATATTCACATATCTTTAATGCGAATCCAGCATTTAGTGATCCAAACCAGATAATTTTTGATGATGCCCATGCGGCTGAGTATGCAATACAGGGGTTTTGGGAACTTAAGATAACTAGGCGCAAGAATCGGGAGCAATTTGAGGCACTAATCGCTACTTTAGGCGATAGTATTTCAATGCACCTCCAAGATAAAATATTGCACGGCACATACGATCCGGTTCATGACGGGGCCGATATTATTCCTCAAGCATTATGGTATCCACGATTAAATCAAATTCGTACGCTTTTGGACAGTAAGGTAGATGGAACCAATCTGTACTATCCATGGAGTCGTATTAGATCTCATCTGCATGGCTGCCAAATCTACTTATCACATTCAACGATTGCGATTCGCCCGGTACTGCCTCCTAATCTTCGCTGGCCTGCTTTTGAGAAAGCAACTGAACGAATTTATATGACTGCTACGATTGGCAATGGTGGTGAATTGGAACGGGTCTTCGGAGTTCCTAAAATGTATCGGATTTCTAAATTTGATTCCTCCGCGAACAAGGTCTCCGGTCGTCGTTTGATTCTATTTCCCGAAGATCATTTTGATACAGACCAACTACTCGATATATTAAAAGAAACAATTCGGACTCAACCTCGGGTGCTTTGTCTATGTCCTTCGGAATCAGTAGCTGATGATTTGGAGGAGATTCTTAGGGAAATCGTCCCGGAGTATACTGTATTTAAGGCATGGCATGTAGAGGACTCCCTCACTCCTTTTACTTCATCAGAGCGAGGCATATTGATTCTTAATGGCCGTTACGAAGGAATTGATCTAAAAGATAATGACTGCAGGTTGCAGCTTTTTATTGAGCTACCTGTCGGTATCGGGTTGGCCGATAAATTTCTGCAGGATCGCCTAAAAGCGACAGAAATTTTCAATAATCTCTTAATTACACGAGTCATTCAAGGATTAGGACGTACGACAAGAGGTGCTAACGATCATGCTGCAGTCCTTTTCCTTGGTTCTCGAATAGGGCAATACCTATATAAGGACGAATTTCGAAAAATGCTTCCAGCTGAAATTGATTCTGAGTTAGAATTAGGATTTAGCCAAATTGATTACATTAATGACAAAGCTACTTGGTTGGCAGCGATCGGAGATTTTTACGCGCAGAACGAAAACTGGAGGCAGGCGGAGCGATACATCCGATCGGAGACGGAGAAAAAGAAAGACGACCGGATAGATAACCCGACAAGTAAGTATTTTCGGGAGACTGTCACTTCGGAAATGGATTTTATGTATGCGATTTGGGATTTTCAGTTGGAAAAAGCTCATCGCGCAGCAGATAAAGTAGTTCAAACTTACCAAAATACACCTTTAAATGGGTATCGAGCTTGGTGGAATTATCTGTTGGGCTGCGTGAGTTATTTCCAAGGAAACCAAGATCAAATGAAGGAGTATCACAATCGTGCAATCGGCGCAGGACCTTACAAATTATGGCTAGATAGAAGGGTATTTGATACTTCCTTAATCGAGGATATAGTTTATCCGGAGCCTATGGAAAATCAAATAAATGCAATATTGGATATGCTACAGCGGTATGGTGACCGGCATAACCGTTTTGACAAAGACTTGAAATCAGTACATAACGGATTGGGAGCAAAAGATTCGGATCACTATGAACCAGCGTTTTGTATGCTGGGGAAACTCTTAGGCTTTAATGCAGAGCGGCCCACTGGGCAGGGCACACCTGATGGAATTTGGCATCTGTTAAAGTTCTGGACAGTTTTTGAGATGAAGACCAATATTATAGATCCAACTGGAGAAATTCCGTTTGACGATATTCGTCAAACGTTCGTGCACGATCGCTATGTAATGCAAAATCGCCCTTTTCAAGAAGGAGATGAGGTCTCTATTGTTTTGATATGTGCGAAGAGACTGGTTCCTCAGTATGCTGCTCATGCTACAGATGGCATTTACCTTGTTGATCCAAAGTTGGTTGGTGACATTTATGAAAAATTGGAAATTGTACTGCGGACTGTTTTAGAGAAATTGAAGTACTCGACTTTTGAAGATGCAAAAAATAGACTTGGTGAACTTCTGTATGAGCACAAGCTTGATTACCTTAGTCTCAACGAGGCATTTAAACAAGTACTTTTGAAAGACGCAATTACCTCTTGAGAAACCCGGGCTGCGGCCCGGGTTTTGATTTGTTAGAAGAAAATAAACTAAATAAAAATTTAAAGTATTTGATTAAGTAGATAAAACTCTAGGTTTAGCAATAATAGTCAGTGAATGTTATTAAACTATCAATATGAAGCCTTCTCACTCAGAACTATGTATTCGAGAGCAGAGATCACATGATCACTAAAAAAGCTTAACTAGATGATGATAAAAGCTGAATAGACCATGGTTTTCTGAAAGTTTTATCACATATCATCAGGCAATTCTTCCCCTTCACTAAGTACGACGACAGACTCAAACCATTCATCGACATAATTGTAGGAAACAGATGCAATGGTGTTGATGTAGGGGGTGAGCGATACATATTTGCATAAAATGGAGGTACAATGTGTGGAAATATGCTACATCTGGATACAAGATTATTTGGGATTATGGTCACAGTCTGATCAAGACCTCGATTTCAACATTTCTGTTTTGTTCAATAAAGGTCTTGTTAAGGGTGACGGAACATTTATTTGTAAGGCAACACGGAATTTGAGAGATTTGAGAATTATTGAATTATATAACACTCACAAGGATTACGTCGTAGAATTAATTGCAAAGGAGCAAGCGTATAAGGAGGACTATATTTATTCTTTATATACGCAATTCCCTCATATCTTCCATAGCCGTGAAGATGTCACTCGATTTTTGACAGGCAACTATGTTGCTTTGGATGAGCTCAGTATGCGCCCGCTAGCCAAGCTTACTCGCGATATTTCCCAAGAGTTTGGAATGTTATAATTAGATTAAAGTTTAACAGTTGAAGAAAAAGAAATTAATCTATATATTTTCTTGTAATTTAGGTGAAAAGGAATTGAATAAACTTCTGTTTTATTCAGGTTTCCTCAATAAATGATAATAATGCTCGAATTTTTAATCCTCAAACTCCAAAGCGATCAAAATTAAAAAAACAGCCACTTACTCCGCGGAACGGAATGCGGCAAGGCTATAAGCTTTTACCCGATTTTTGAGTTACACTTGACGAGACTGGTGATTTAAACTTTAAACGGTTGCTTCGCATTAAACGCAAAATTCTGTTGAGGCTTCGTCTTGCGAATGAGGAAGACCAGAGCGAGAGCTGCAACCGTCAGCCAGAACGCATACTCGAACGCCGTGTTGATGCCACTAACCATTGCGTGGTTCGAGGCGTAGAGCATTGTGGTTTTATCGTTCTAGTCAATTTGATCGGAAATTATGAGCTCGGTAGCGGCATGTTGGAGAACACCGTGCCATGCGGTACCTAGCGCGCCGCTGACCGTACGAAGAGAGTCTGTGACATCGCGGAGCCGAGCGCGTTTAGGCGTTTTGCGGCAAATGTTTCATACCAGCTGTCTGTACCGGCGTTATAAGCATTGACATGCCGAACATGCGTGTTGCGTAGATAAGAACCATCTGCGTGTACGTCGTGTCAACCGTGAGTTGCGTGAACTCCCAAGTCGATCCGGCCGTAATCAATAGACCTACCAGACTTGATCGGGCTCAAGTCGGTAGAACGAGGAACCCCGCAGATGCGCAGCACGGTAGGCACGGAATAGCCTTGTTCAATCCAATGGATGGCTACTTCCATTCGAGGTGCTTTTTTTAACTAGGTCTTGCAGGACATGGATTTCCAGTTCTTTTTCACCTAATAGCATAACGGCGTCTTCGTATTT
Source organism: Paenibacillus sp. FSL H8-0537 (assembly GCF_038051995.1). Taxonomy (NCBI): domain Bacteria; kingdom Bacillati; phylum Bacillota; class Bacilli; order Caryophanales; family Paenibacillaceae; genus Paenibacillus; species Paenibacillus sp. FSL H8-0537. Next base: position 2,488,287 of record NZ_CP150290.1, read on the forward strand.
CTTTTGGAGATCCTGAAACTGTGCAGCATCCTGCTGAACTTGCTTATTCACGTTCTGTTTTTTTACCATAAGGTCATCTACCTCATCCTGATATTGGCGAACCCAGTTTCCAAGCGTTTTGGGGGAGATCCCCTGCTGTCCGGCTACGGCCTCAATCTGGTACTCCATTAGCACCTCCACCACCAACGCCTTCTTCGTCTGCACCGGGCATGGATACTTCCTCTACTTTTTTAATGTAGCCGAAGAGATTAAAAGTGTCCAAGTGGATTAGGGGGTTAAAAAGATGATGAACCAACCTTATTGTTAATTAAAAGCACACACTTTAATGTAATCAGAAAGTGAAGAAAATTTTCTTGAACACTAACTATAATGTAAAATTAAATTGTCACCAAAACCTCTAAATCTCTTGATTTTACTGGTTTCTTCAGACACCTACATTAATGTCACTGAACACATCCAAAGCAGATTCTTTGCCGATGCGATTGTCGAGAATTGCTAATGCAATTGCCGGTAACCTAAAAAATATCAAGCCGTGAGCTAGTAGTTGATTAGATCGAATTTGTAATCTAACACAATATTTCTAAAAAAATAAGGTGGCAGCCTAGAACTTAGCATGTTCAGGACTGCCACCTTAAATAGTTTTCAATTCTTCTAGCATCAACGACTAAACTCCTCGTTTTTATAATTCCGAAGCGAGTCCAGGCATCTTTTTAAATACCTTCCCTCAGCGCTGGAAACAATCTCTCTCTCTCCATCCAAATATAAAACCGATAAATTTAAATTATTAGCGGCTTCAAGAAGCTCATTTTGATATTTTAAGTCATGTCTTTCTTTTTCCGTGGAGGAAGAAATTGATTGAAGAAAATACTTTTCTTTGTAGATATACAGTTCTTTCTGCGAATTCATTAAAAATTCTATCAGAAGTGGAATCAGCTTAAGCTTGTCTCTGTGGTTAAGTTCTTCTCTTAATATAGTATCAAGAAAGTCATTTATTACACTTTGTGCACCAGAAGGAATTTCATTTAACTTTATTTGGTCAAGTATACAAAAAGGTCTAAAATGATTGACTTCAAATTCACGAAGATTGTCAATGATAGCTGCTAGTTGTGGGACAGATGAATGGAGGATAATACTCTTTAATGTTTCATCTACCATATTGTCCAATTGAGCAAAAGTTTCTCTAACATCATCTGGTGCTTTGTCTAAATAACCTGCGAAAACTAGCTTATCAGGATTACCATCTAAGACATCAGCTAAAGCTCTAGATATAATTTCGGAAGCGGGGGGTTTAGCCCCTGTTTTTATTTTACTTATGTAAGAACTATCTACACTAAGTTTGTTCTCATCTAAAAGTTTCTGACTAATCTCTTTTAAGGTTTTACCTGAAGTATCAATGTACTGACTTAATAACTTCGCATAATAACTCATTAAAAACCACCCCTCTGACTAATTGTGCATCAAAATGTCTATTTAGTCAAAAAGTATTGACAAAAAAATATTTGGAAGATAATATGTGAATGAGTTATTGACTTTTTAGTCATTAATTGATTTGTAAAATGACTAAATGGGCAAATTTGATGAGTTGAGGTGACACTCTTGACAAAAGTATTATTAAGAAGAGTAATTCCATATCCTGACGAGAGCATAAGGGGGTACATGATACGGTTAGCTCAAGCCAATAATGCTTCTCCGAGAAAACTATATAAATTGTCATCGTTAATTGCAGGTGTCGATCCCAAGAGCTTATTAATGATTATTGAAAAAGCGGACATATCAAAACTTTGTGAGTTGACAAATTTGGATGAAGATTGCCTATTAAAACTTACTTTTTTCTACCAAATGGGGATGTACGGGGATGAAGATGAACAAATACTTAGGCACATCAGTTCGTTCGGAATGTGTACTACCGCATACTGTCAAGTATGTCCAGTTTGTCTGCATGAACAACCGTATCATCGGAAACTGTGGGAAATTAGATCTGTTACAACTTGTCCATTCCATCAATGCAAATTAACGACCACCTGTTCTAAATGTCAAAAAAATATTTCACCCATACGACGTTTTGTAACCCACTGTAATTGTGGATTTGATTTGCGAAAATATGATATTGAGAAGGTGCCGGAATCTGAGACCTTATTGGCTATCATGATGAATGAAAGACTATTCGGCAGGGAATCTTCTCGTTATTTTCTAACGGGTGAACTACAAGAACTGAGCTTTCGTCATTTTCTATACTTACATATATTGTTCTGTTTTTATTTTTATCAAATTTTATCCTCTCAAGTGAAGGTCAATTATTCTGCAGCATTTAAACCAATTCACATGCATGAAACGTCGATTAAAACTTTTCAGATGTTTGTAGATTGGTCTCGTTCTTTTTATGATTTTATCGACAGTTATCGAAAAATTCCGAAAACATTTGAAAATAGTAAGTTATTAAAAGAATTCGGCATGCTTCATCATCAGTTAATTAAACATCTAGACGCAAAGGAATATTCTTTCGTTTTAAAATCGCTTCTCGATTATTGCAATGAGAATAAGACTCAAGCAGCCTTTTTGAATAAACTGAAGCAAAAAATAGATCATACGTTATCTCGAACAGAGAAGAAGATTGACATTACTCAAGCAAAAGATAAATATGTAGATTTCAAAACAACGGAAAAGATCTTAGGGATCTCAGAGTATATAATAGTAGATTTAATGAGGATGCGAGAAATCATTGTAGTTAAAGGAAGAAAAGGAATACGTTATTGCGCAATAGAGAGTATAGAAAAAATTGAAAAATGTTTTAAGAAAAACATCCCTATGAAAAGTTTGAATATAAACTCAGAAGAACTGGTAACATTTCATGAAATTCAAACTGTGATGAATCGAAAAATCCGCATTAGTGAATTTATTGTTGCAATAATTAGAAAAAAAATCCAGCCAAGTGGGACTCTAGATGGTGAACAGGGATTAAATCGACTGGTTTTTCGAATAGCAGACGTTCATAGATTAATCAAAGGACAGGGCATTAGTATACAAGAGGCAGCAGAGATTCTCATGGTAACAACTCAGTCCTTGTATTCATGGAGTAACAAAGGATTTCTAGAAACAATAAATAATAAATTTTCGATAAACAAGGATCTTTTCGATCAATTCGTTACACAATATATCCCATTAACAACACTGGCAAAACTGCATCCCAAAATTCGTAGTAGTAAGCGTTTATATGAATGGTTAGATGAAAGAGATATTCAACCTGTTTCAGGTCGTTATATTGATGGTGGTTGTGCTTATTTATACCGAAAATCTCCGTTGTTAATGCGTGTCATGGATCTGAGTTCTTGGCCTTAAACTCTTGTTACTTAAGGAAATAGTTTTATAGATTGCTAGAATTGGACAAGCTAAGAACTATTGGAAGGAGATGAAACCATGAAAAAGCGCACCGCCAGACGTATTAAACCTATAAAAGGCCGTCATTATCGATGGAAAGTCCCACTACTTAAAAATAATAACATGATTCATTGTGAAAGCCGATTAGAACGCAATTTCGTTCGATTACTCGACTTTGACCGTGAAGTACTCCAAGTGGAATCGCAGCCAGTAGGACTTTTATATTGCTACAAGGGTAAAGAAAGGAAGTATTATCCGGATTTCAAAGTCATAACAAGTGATGGACACATCCGGATCGTAGAAGTTAAGCCTAAGTCAATGACGCAAAAGCCCGAAAATATCATGAAATTTATCATTGGCCGGATGTACTGCGACTTGCAAGGCTGGGATTATCATATCGTAACCGAAGAGCAGATTTTCCGTGGTTATATCCAGGAGAATTTGGATAAGCTCAGGGCGATGGGGAATGAATGGACGGAATACAATGATCTAGTTTATGTTCTTCATTCTCTGCAAAACACTGGTGACTCTACAATTGAAATGCTCCAGTCAAACTGTACTGATCTTGATGAATCAACGTTTTATAAGTGTATCTATAAGCTAATTTATCACCAAAAGGTATATGCAGATTTATTTGCTACAGAACTTAGTGAAGGAACAATGGTGTCCATTCAAATTGGAGAGGAGAATTGATATGCAGGGATTTGCTATTTTACCAGGTTTACGGTTTATGTGGAAGGAACAAGAGTTTCTCATCCGCAAGAGTTTGGATCATAATGAAATTGAAGTAACCAATTTGTCATACAACTTAGTTGAAGTGTATTCCGTTAACGAGTTGATCGAAGCTTGGAACGACGAGCGACTGATCATAAAACGCGACTTTATTGTAAAAGAAGCAGAAGTCATACAACATGATGTTGACATGTTTAGTGAGGATGATCGGAATATCATTAAAAAACGATTCAGGATATTGGAGCCAGTCTTACTTGGGATAGTCAAGCCTAAAGATTATGAAAGCTATATAAATACTCTTTCTGATGATCTGAGACCATTCGTTTCTTCTGTGTCTACATTGTACCGATGGAAGAGGCGCTGGGACGAAACTCACGATAAACGAAGTCTGTTGCCACGTAATGACCTGAAAGGAAGCAAAACGTTTAAGATTCCGAAAGAAATCCAGAATATCATTGAGCGTTTTTTGATCAAGTATGATAAAGAGGGCCTGGATGTTTCTAACCGAAGAATTCATAACGAGATGAAGGTAGAAGTTCAAGAGTTAAATGCAACTCGTCCTGAGGAAGGAAAATTAACACCTTGCGGAAAAGCGACGACTAACCGGGTTATCCAGCATCTACGGAAGACGTACATAAAGGATCGCGCTAGACACGGCACCGTTCAAGCAAATTTAAACAAATATGGTTCTACAGCTGAAGTATATGTAGAAAGGCCTCTTCAGCGAGTGGAAATTGACTCGACACCGCTTGACCTATTTGTAGTTGATACTCTGAATTCTAAGAAGGAACGATTTAATTTAATTCATGCTGTAGATAAGGCAACTGGTTATGGGCTAGGATATGAACTTTGGCTCGGAGAACCAAACGCAAAAGCAATTAAGCAGTGTTTACTGCACGCCATGCTGCCCAAAACGCATATTCGATCGTTATATCCAAGACTTCAACACGATTGGACCGCATTTGGGAAACCGGAAGTTATCGTTGTCGATAACGCCAAGGTGCACGATGCCGCGGATTTGGAGGAATTTTTCGGACTAATTGGTATCGAAGTTCAGTTCTGTCCTGTGAAAGCCGGGCACCATAAGGGAACAGTTGAGCGAATGTTTCGCACCATGAATGAAAAGATGTTCCACAGTATTCCCGGAACCAGCTTTTCAGACCCAAAGATGCGCTCTCTATATGACTCTACTGGTAAAGCTTGCCTAACGCTTAAGGCACTACATGAAATTATTCATCTTACCATGGTAGATATTATCGCAAATGATTATAGCTCATCACGAGGAGGAACACCAGCCTTTTTATGGGAACAAGGTCTTAAAGACTGTAGAGTTCATAGAACTCTTCCTATGAAAAAGAAAGATCTGATTATGCTATTATCCACTGGACTAGAATATAGAAAAATAACGAACAAGGGAATTGAACTTGCCGGCCAATTTTTTCAAAGTACGGCTTTAATGCAGTTATCGGATCAAATAAAGCGTAAAAAAAAGGACAAAAGTGTTCGATTGAGGTTTAATCCTTCCGATATGCGTACGATTTATGTTTTTGATGAAGAGAATGATCAATATATCGAGGCGAATCCTGTACGAAACAGTCTACGGAAGAAAAATATTGATGAAAATCATCCCGTTCATATGGCTCAATTAAGATACCATTGTCATCGGAAAAATAAAGAGTACAACGAATTTGACACAACGCATTTGGTGTATGCTTATCAGCACGTAGAAGCCATTGTCCAAAACAGTCGGAGTGAAATTGCTCAACTCGAGAAACTACCCGATGATCAGAGAGCCGTTGAGCATTACAAGCATCTTTCCTCAATCCAACTACTTCATAAAGCTCAAATTGCTCCAGACCAACTGGAATCTTTAGAATTCAAAGGAGAGATATCCCCCGCTACAGAGGGTCAATCTAGAAAGTCTACAAAGAGACGAAAAGTGAATTCAAAATTAGATGATACGAGCTCTAAATCGTTTTCGAGTACGGCAGGTATTGAAGTTATTTCAGAAACTTCTGAGTTGCCTTTATTACTTTTTGATGATGATCTGGATGATGATTGGGAAGTTACTATTCGTGAGAGTTGAAGGAGGGATAAGAAATGAAATCTACAAAATTTGATTCACTTAAAGGTAAACCCTTAACTTATCGTGATCCTGAATACAAGAAAAGAGTGGAGCATGTAAAAAGAATCATCGTTAGGCATCCGCAATATGAGGAAGTATACGAGGAACTCGAGGAAGTGCATGTCACTTCGCAGGGGTCTGTGCAAGCATCTCAACTCAATCTAAGTGGCCGGACAGGTGCTGGAAAAACAACAATAGTGAAACAATACTTAGAGAAGTATCCAAGAAGATTAACGGATACGGGAACAATTATCCCTGTATTATATGTAAAGGTTCCGCCTCGTTTGAAAACTCCAAAAGCTTTGGCTTCTAAAATTTTAGGAGAGATGGGTGATTTATTCGCGAATTCAGGTACAGATGAGGAGTTAGGGAGAAGAATCGTTCAATTTGTTCTTGATTGTCAGACGGAAATGATCATTCTTGATGAATTTCAACATTTGATTGATCGGGACACACTTAATGTTCTCGCAACTGCGTCGGATTGGCTCAAGTTACTTACGGAAGAGTTAAATATTCCAGTTATCTTATGTGGACTACCAGAATCAGATGGTATTTTTGAGTATAACGAACAGATAGATGGGAGATATCCGCGAAGAATTATATTGGAACCGTTCGGATTTGAAGATCAGACGCAACAGAAGAAATTTCGATTATTTCTGAAAAAATTAGACGATGAGTTACCATTCTCTGAATATTCGAATCTTAGTGATCCAATGATAGCTTCAAAAATCCATTATGTAACAGATGGTGTACCACGCTATATCAAAGATCTCTTAATGGAGGCATCGAAACTTTCGTTTAGACGAGGTTTTGATTTTGTCAATGAAGATTCACTGCATGATGCTTTTCATCGACTCACACGTTCAAATCAAAGGTATGTTATTAATCCATTTGGGGACACTCGGTTTAATTACTTTGAGGCTATAGAGATCAAAAGAACAAAAGAAACTGCATTTATTAATTCACAGTACCAAAAACCCAATCAGAAGAACAAGAAACAATCAAAAAAATTATCATAATTTAGTACATCTCTTAACACCTGGAACCTGCAGGTGTTTTTATTTTGAAATTTCTAGTATAGTACCGTAGCATTGCGGGAAAACTAGATTCATAGAAAGGAGATGTTAGAACATGTTGATTAATAGACCAGAACGTTATCATGATGAGAGTATATCTAGTTATTTATACAGATTAGCCAGAGCCAACTATAGACCGCTGGGTGTTTTGTTAGCATCCTTTGGAATTACAAGAGCGGAATGGTTACGGAATATGATTTCTGAAGATAAACTCATCCATATAGCAGATCATTTAGTACAAGATAAAAACATTCTGCATCAGGGGACATATTTTGTTTACCGAGAGTTGTTGGATGAAAATTCAGATTTGCATCTGCTGAAAAATCGAATGAAATTTTGTCCTGATTGCTATAGAGAGGATGCATATCATCGAATGATGTGGGGCCTCAAACCAATAACGATCTGTTTACAACACGGTACCAGATTGATAGACGCCTGTCCAAGCTGCGAGAAACCGATTGAGATGGAACAGTTCATGTGCGGTTTTTGCAAGTGTTGTGACTTCTACTATAAGCAAACGAAATCGATATCGATTCCTTTTGACTCTATAGAATTTGAGCTTCAAAGTGAATTTCATGGAGGACTATTTCAAAACGGTATAATGTTTAGAAATATTGGAGGATTAAACGTTAAACAATACTTACGTTTAGCTTATCACTCTTTTCACCTATTAGAGGAATTGCCTTCATTTCTTGATTATTCAAAAAAACATATCCGAATTTTTCATAACCGTCGCGGTGGCATTCAACAAAATGAATTGTTAGCAGAAGCTTATAATCATGTTTTTTGGATGTATCATGATTTTCCATGTCGGTTTCAACGCGTCTTATTTGAGTTTTTAAAGAAACCCAGAAAAAAGCTATACCTACAGAAGAAAACTTACGAAGTTTTATTTCAAGAAGAGGGTTTCTCTTTAATTAAAAATGAATATGAGCAATTCTGGATTAATGAATTGGAGAACGGTACCGTGCGAAGGGATCTGTCAATTTTCAAAAAGAATCATGATCTACTACTAAGAAAAAAATATTTACGAAAAGAAGAAATTAAGCAGCTTACTGGAATATCATATCCGAAGTTGGAGTCACTTTGTAAGTCTGGCCAGATAGATATTATTTCACGGCAAAAAGGGAAAACAAAGCAACATTTTATTGATAAAGATACTTTTGCCCGTCTGCATGAAGAGAGGCAATTTTACATTAATAAAAGAGAAGCAGCACAACTCCTGGGTATTCAAAGGAATTCTATTTATCAACTTTTGAAAGAAGGTCTAATAAATGAAGTTCATACCGCGTTCAGCCAGATTAAGCTTATTAGACTAGATGAAGTGTTAATGTTATTGGAAAAATCAAGAGGGGTATTTTATATCAAGGTAAAAGGACTATCATTTCAGCAGGTACTTATCAAATACTCTGTAAATGGATTAACGATTTCCAAATTATTGAAATTTATTCATGACAATTTCCTCCACCCTCAATTGGCTGTTTTAAATGGAAATCTTTCGAATACTTGGTTTTGGGAAAAAGAAATACAACGCTGTATAGAAATTTTAAAATCAGATAAGCAAATCACGGATGGGATGTATATGCAAGATGTCATGCAGTACTTAAAAATTGGTGAAAAAAAGATGAAAAGAATAGTAGAAAGCGGACAATTGATACCGGACAGAGTAATCGTATGGAAAGATGGACGAAAACGATATTTGTTTAGTAAAAGAAAAGTAGCTGATTTTAAACAGAGTATTTCTAGTCGGACAGCTCATTAAAAAAGGGGAGGTAAACAAATTTTGTGAATCTGATCAACAGGAAGCTTAGGATACCCCGTACATTCTTACTTTCCTATTAAGCAACTGGCTTCCAAGATAAAAGCTAATAAATATGACACACAGATAAAATTCAAAACATTCATTAACATCAAGATGAACAATAAGAAGTACCAGTAAGACATTCCTCGAGTATATTTTCCCACTTGCTTTATTATGAAATTCCTGATTAAAAAGGCTACGCCTCACTTCAATCAGTAGATTTACAATCTGCTTCAAAATTTTTAAATTGGAATATACTGTTAATTGGATTCATTCTTCTTCCTACTTAATTGTGGAGATTAGGTTTACTACTTATAGAAAATATCGCCAAATAGGGTCTTTTGTATTACAATATAATAGATGTTGAGACCTATGATAAACACGCACGATACATCAAATAAATTATTTGTCTGAGAGGGAAGATTAAGATGGCGAAACTAAATAAAGATGTAGTATTAAAAGCACTTGATTGGGCATATGATAAGTCCCTTAATGGTCTTCCAGGCGCTGAAACTGCTGAAGAACTAGCGGAGAATTATTTGCGTAAAGCCAAGTCAATTGAAGAGGCGGCAAATTCGTTAATCGGATGGCAAGTATCTAAATCTGCTACTTCTGGTTTTTTGACCGGACTTGGAGGTTTAGTGACTCTACCTGTAGCTATTCCTGCTAATCTTTTAAGTGTATTATATGTTCAGATGAGAATGATTGCAGCTATTGCTCATATGGGCGGTTACGACCTTCGAGACGATAAAGTTAAAACATTTGTTTACATGTGCTTATGTGGTAACGGGGTAAAGGATATCATCAAAGATGTAGGGATTGTATTAGGTCAAAAAATAACGAGAGTAGCCATTCAAAAGATATCTGGTACTGTTATTACTAAAATTAATCAAAAAATTGGTTTTAGATTGTTGACTAAGTTTGGCAGCAAAGGTGTGGTCAATCTAGGTAAGATGGTCCCAGTAGCTGGTGGGCTTATTGGTGGAACATTTGATGGGGTTTCCACTGCAACCATTGGCAAAGTCGCTAAGAAAATGTTTATTCAAAATGGAAATGATGGTTATGCAATTCCCTTAAATGCTTAACATTGAGAAAACTCTTGGAAATATCAGAGAAGAACATAGATGCGAAAGAACTACAGGTATCGTTGTTATTTGAACTGTAACCCGCAAGATGGACACTTTTAAAAAAGTGACCTCTTACGGTGCTCAAGACCCCATATAGTATACATTGAAAAACACCTAAGTAATAAGCTGACGCCTGTGCTCAACTAGGGTCAGCTTATTTAACTTTCGAGGCGCCAGATTTCTCGTTCCTGCTCCGTTTCCATTCGATGAGGTTCTCCTCGCCTGTCCTCAATCGCTTTGTGACCGCCTTCGCGATATTTCCTCATCCACACCTTACTGATCCTTATCTTGTACACCTAAGTGTTCTGCGATTTTTAGATAGCTCGAATCTTCTTCGCTATACAGGTGGATAGTTTTCACTTTCAGTGACTTCGGATAATGTTGAAACGTTTGTCCTTTTTGGATGTGCATAAAAATGTACCAAATGGAATTTTATGGGTTAAATTTTCTATTCCAATATCTACTCTAAGGGGTGTGCTTCAGGTTACATGACAAGGCTTTTAGATACAACAGATGATGCTAAGCCTCTTTTCACGTTAGCAGAATTATTAAGAATTCCTGTTTTTGACATCAGAATGTTTTTTTCATTCAACATGGGGTTTCTAAGCGAAGTTTCAGATGTTGTAGCTATAGATCATTTTTTTAACTTTATTGCAAGGAAAAAGAAGTGAGTACCGCTGAAGCGATCAAATTAACGGGACTGATTCTCATTTGTGGGACAGGGGTCAAACATCGATGCATAAATATTCACATTCTTATTGTTATATAATCATGAATGAATAATCATGAATAAAGCTTATATGTGCCTTAAGGAGGATTTCTCATTTTCTATGATTCATTATTAGTATTAGATTAATGGAATTCAATAATTTTTCATCTTTCGTGAGTCAATAAGCTTATTAAATAAGGCTTTCCTGTCTTGGTTTTTGCTGCTTTCATGATTCATCACATGCGCGTTGCGCGGCTTTTTCATTTTAAGGATATAAGTTCTTGTCCAAAGTCATGGATAAGAACTTATATCCTTAGCCGTATTGGCACAAGAACTTGTATACATAGGCGAGATGGGGTTAACTGCTGAAACTTATCTGGGTAGCTCCTGTTATCGAATAAGGCTGTGCAAAAGCTGTTTCGACGATATGCAGGGGGAGCAGCGTATATGAGCGGGAATCAGGAGTAGCATGAATGCGATTACAACGGCAGCTTTTTTATTGACATAATATACTAAATGAGGATATGATTTCATTAAAAAAGACCTCAAGCTCGAATTGGGGTCTAGGTATGAAGAGGTGAAAAAATGAAAAAGGAAATAGAAAACTCACAACAATCTTCTCAATTCCTCAAAGCAGATGGAGGGAAAACGAAGTCCAATGCAATTGAAATTCCGTCCATAGCATTGCCAAAGGGTGGCGGCGCCATAAAAGGAATTGACGAGAAGTTTTCTGTTAATGCCGTTAATGGAACAACTTCATTTTCCATACCTCTTCCTTTCTCTCCAGCCAGGGGCGGCGCTTCACCTGCATTGAATTTGACTTATGATTCTGGCGCCGGAAATGGTATTTTCGGCATAGGTTGGACTTTGAGTCTGCCGGCCATTAAACGCAAAACCGACAAAGGACTCCCCAGGTATTTGGATGAAGCGGATTCGGATACGTTCCTTTTTTCCGAGTCTGAAGACCTTGTTCCGGAATTCGCCAAAGAAGCGGATGGCCATTTCCATACAGATGATGGTGGGAATTACATAATTAAAGAAATGGATTCCCCGGACGGATTGTTCACAATCAAGTTTTACAAACCTCGTATCGAAGGATTATTTGCCAGAATGGAGATGTGGACGGGGAAAACATCGCAGGAAATCAAATGGCGGGTCATTACGAAAGAGAACGTAACGACACTTTTTGGATGGAGCGCCTCATCAAGAATTACCGACCCCAAAGCAGCAGAAAAAATATTCGAATGGCTGCCTGAATTTGTCTTCGACGATAAAGGCAACTGCGCTCATTACATCTATAAGCAAGAAGACGCTAAAGGGTTTGACGCTTCGTTGCTGCACAACCGAAATCGCACGGAAAACGGAAAAATTGCCTATACCAATCTGTATCTGGAAAAGGTGCTGTACGGCAACAAAGTGCCATACAAAACGTTTAATGACGCCTATCCGAATGAAACGGAGTACCTGTTCCGAACCGTATTCGATTACGGGGAATACGACGCCAGCGCTCCATTTGCGATCAATAAGGATTGGGATTTTAGAATAGACGCTTTCTCAGAATACAAGTCAGGGTTTGAGATCAGAACCACAAGATTGTGCAAGCGGGTATTGCTGTTTCATTATTTTACTGAGCTTCCCGGCGGCTCGGCTTTAGTAAAAACCCTCAATTTTGGATACAGCACGGCAAGCGAAGCGGATTTTTCCTTCCTAAGCTCCATTACCGCTTATGGATACATCAAGAAGCCGGATGGAACCTATACGGATAAAAATTTGCCGCCTGCCGAGTTTGAATATCAGAAACACGATTGGAGCAAGGATGTTAAGGCCATTTCCTCGGATTCACTGATTCATGCGCCTGTGGGATTGAATGAACCACTCTATCAATTTGCGGATTTATTCAATGAAGGTCTCTCGGGCATCCTGACCGAACAAAACGAAGGCTGGTTTTATAAACGAAATTTGGGTGGCGGCAGCTTTGAACAGGCAACACTGATTTCGCCAAAACCCTCATTTGCAGGCGTTGGTTCACAGCTGCAGTTGATGGACCTGGATGCGGACGGAAGCAAACAACTTGTGAACATGAGCAACGAGCCGACAGGGTATTTTGAATTAGGCGAGCAGGAAGAGTGGCAGCCTTTCCGGACTTTCGACAGCTTGCCCAATATCAATATGGGAGATTCCAATGCCCGGATGATTGACCTCAATGGAGACGGCAAACCGGAGATTTTAATGACAGAGGATCAAGTATTTATCTGGTATGAATCGGCGGGCAGAAAGGGCTTTGAAAGCTACCATAAAACATTCAAGTCCCTTGATGAAGAGACGGGCCCTAACGTCGTCTTCGCCGACCCTAAACAAACCATTTTCCTGGCGGATATGTCAGGCGATGGTCTGACGGATATCGTCAGAATAAGAAACGGAGAAATCTGTTATTGGCCGAATCTAGGCTACGGAAGGTTTGGCGCTAAGGTGGGTATGGATCATGCCCCGGTTTTCGACCATCCCGATGCGTTCAACCCTTCATACTTGCGGCTGGCCGATATTGACGGCTCCGGTACGACCGATATTATTTATATTGGCAAAAACAAATTCACCTGTTGGGTGAATTTAAGCGGAAACGCATTCAACGCAACTCCATTCGAAATCGATCCCTTCCCTGAAATACATCATCAGGCCCAAATCACGGCAGCCGATTTGCTGGGCAATGGCGTTGCCTGTATTATCTGGTCAAGTCCTTTAACCAAGGATGCCCAGACACCTTTAAAATACATTGACCTGATGAACAGTAAAAAACCTCACCTCATGGTTTCCTACAAAAATAACCTCGGCAAAGAAGTTTCGCTGGAATATACTCCCTCCACCAAGTTCTACATGGAAGACAAGCTTGCCGGAAGGCCATGGATTACCAAGCTGCATTTCCCGGTACATTGCATTTCAAAAACCGAAACAAGAGATCGTATTACAGGCTGCCGATTCGTCAGCTCTTACCGATACCGTCACGGCTATTACGACCATGCCGAAAGGGAATTCAGGGGTTTTGGCATGGTGGAACAGACAGATACCGAAGATTTTGAACATTGGATACAAGCAAATGCAAGCAATATTGTGGACAAAACCGTGCATCAGGAACCGGTAATAACCAGAAGCTGGTTTCATACCGGAGCCTTTTTAAGCAGGGAAAATATTCTCAATTCGTTTGCTCAAGAATACTGGTTTGCAGAAATGGGAAGGCAGGGCCTTGCTGTTGTAAACGATGAATCGCCTTTGCCTGATGGGCGGATCATTGCCGCGCCAGGATTAGATCCATCTACTATTAACCGTCTCAGCGCCCAGGAATGGAGGGAAGCGTTACGTACCTGCAAAGGCATGGGCCTGCGTTCGGAAACGTTTGCTCATGATGATTCATTAGCTCTCTTTTCCGCAGCAGCGCATAATTGGGTTATCGAACTGCTGCAGCCGCAAGGGCAAAACAAGCACGCCATATTCATTGTTAAAGAAAGCGAGGCCATCTCCTACAGCTACGAACGGAACACAGGGGACCCGCGAATTGCCCATACCCTCAATATCAAAATGGATGAGTATGGAAATGTGTTAGAGTCGGCGTCGGTGGTTTATCCGAGAATACAAGTGGACCTTTCCCTGCCCATAGAAACTCGGGAGGATCAGAACAAAATACGAATAACCTATACGCAAAACAGCTTCACCAATGATATTGACGCTGCCGCTTCGTACAGACTGAGACTTCCCTCGGAAACGATGACTTATGAATTAAAGGGTGTTGCCAAAAACAGCCGCCTGTATACAATAAATGATTTTGAGAGCATCCTTACGGCTGCCGTCGAAGCGGATTATCATCAGGTTGATAAAAATCCCGCACCCGGGACTCCGCAGAAAAGATTAATTGAACACATACGCTCGATTTATCGCAGCGACAATCTAAAGGATGCTTTGCCGTTATATCAATTGGCATCATTGGGGCTTCCTTTCGAAAGCTATCAATTAGCCTACACTCCGGCACTAGTCGACCATATTTTTGACACAAAGGTTAATGAAACGCTGATGCTGGAAGGTAAATTCACACATAGGGAGAGTGACGACAACTGGTGGATTCGATCGGGAACCACCCAATTTGTCGGTACGGGGGAAGCCACAGCCGATGCCAGGGACCGTTTTTATCTCCCCATTTCCTATACCGATCCATACGGCGCCAAAACAAAGGTGAAATATAACAGCAGCTATCGCCTTTTCATTGAAGAAACCGAAGACGCATTAGGCAATAAAACCAAGGTTGAGCTTTATAATTACAGGACCCTTTCACCGCAGCGAATGAAAGACCCGAATAACAATATCTCCGAAGCTATTCAAGATGAATTGGGCTTGGTGAAGGCCACGGCGATATACGGCAAAGGCAATGAAGCCGATGATTTGATTGGTTTGAACGAGTTTTCTTCGTTGTCTGAAAATACACAGGTCAATGATTTTTTCCAAGCGCCGGCTTCCGATATATTGGTTGCGCATGGGAAAACCTTATTGCAGCATGCCACGGCAAGATTTGTCTATGACTTTGATGCCTATAGAAATTCAGGAAAGCCTGCGGCTATCGCCTCCATTGTAAGGGAAGAGCATTATCGGAAAAACAAGGATTCGCCTGTTCAGATCAGTTTTGAATATTCCAATGGTCTTGGGAAAGTGGTGATGAAAAAGGCGCAGGCCGAGCCTGGGCCGGCCAAGCAGGTGATGGTGGGTTCCGATGATACTTACACTGTCGCCGATATCGATACCGCCGCGCTTAACCCCAAGCAGCTGCGCTGGATCGGCAACGGCAGAACCGTGCTCAACAACAAAGGCAGCGCCGTAAAACAATACGAGCCGTACTTTTCGTTAACGCACAACTACGAAGATTTGAAGGAATTGGTGGAAACCGGGGTTACGCCCATCATGTATTACGACGCGCCGGGACGGCTGATCAAAACCGAAAAGCCCGATGGCACGTTTTCGCGCACGGAATTTGATTCATGGAAACAACTGGTGTACGACCAAAATGATACGATTTTGGAATCTTTATGGTATTACAAACGCGCCAACCGGCTGATCGATGCCGAGCTCATTGCAGCAGGCAAAAACCCGGAGAGGGAAAAGGCGGCTGCCGAAAAAGCGGCCAAACATGCGGGAACCCCCAATGTCCAGCACTTTGATACGTTAGGCAGGCCAGTATTGTCGGTTGACCATAATAAACATGTGAAAGCCGGCGAGGATGAATTTTACGTAACCAGAGTCGATCTCGATATCGAAGGCAATCTGCGTAAGGTTACCGATGCCCGCGGCAATGCAGTGATGCAGTACAACTATGATATGCTGGGCAACAAAGTCTATCAGCGCAGCATGGATGCCGGCCAGCTGTGGCTGCTGATGAATATTATGGGCAACCCGCTGCGCACATGGGATGAGAGCGATCACGAATTCCAATATTTTTACGATATCCTGCATCGGCCTGTCCACAGCATGGTCATAGGCGGTGATGGCGATAACCCTCTTAACCATATTTTTGAGAGGATATTTTATGGAGAAACAGAGGGCAGCCCTGAACTGAAAAACCTCAGGGGGCAGGTAATCAAGCATTATGACACTGGCGGAATAGTGGTAACGCCTGAATATGACTTCAAAGGAAAACCGAATTATTCCACCCGCAAGCTATTCAAAAATTACAAAGGCGTTGTCAACTGGACAGACGCTAACTTAGTAGCAGATCTTGAAGCCGAGAGCTTTACCTTTATGACGGAAACAGACGTCCTTGGAAGAATCACAAAACAAACCGCGCCAGATGGCAGCATCATCATTCCCGTTTATAACGAAGCTGGTTTGCTGAACAGTGAAAGCGTTACCCATGCTGACCTTGCTATGACTACAACCTATATAAAAGACATTGCCTACAATGAAAAGGGCCAGCGCAATGAAATCATCTACGGGAATGATGTCATTACCCGATTTTATTATGACAAGGAAACCTTCAGGCTTAAGCGTTTAGAAACTAAACGGACGAACAACGACCCGCTTCAGGATTGGCATTACACCTATGATCCGGTAGGCAATATCACCCATATCGAAGACGTGAACATTCCTGTCGTTTTTTTTAATAACCAAAAGATTACCGGAGTTTCCGCCTATACCTACGATGCTCTTTATCGTCTGGCGAGCGCCACCGGTAGGGAGAACAATGCGCCGCTGTCTTTTGACAGCAAAGACAACTGGAACGATGCTGCTTTCATGCAGCAATTAAACCCCGGCGATCCGATGGCTATGCGGAATTACACACAAAGCTACCTCTATGACGCAGTCGGAAACATTTTGCAAACGCAGCATCAAGCTGCTGGAAACAACTGGACAAGGGATTATAACTATCAGGCTGCGAATAATCGTCTGATCAGCACGCAATTAGGCGCGAACACTTACAGCTACACGCACCATCCGCGCCATGGCTTTATAACCGCCATGCCCCATTTGGAAGATATGGGATGGAACTTTAAAGAAGAGCTTGTAAGAACGACAAGGCAGCGGCGCACTGACGGCGGCACGCCGGAAACGACCTATTACCAATATGATGGGCAAGGGCAGCGGATAAGAAAAATTACCGAGAATCAGGCCGATGCAGGTCATACACCTAGCCGAAAAGACGAACGGATTTATATCGCGGGCTATGAGTTTTATAAACAGTACAGCGGCGCGGACGCAGGGTTGGAACGGACCAGCCTGAGCCTGATGGATGGGCAGCACCGTTTCGTCATGATCGATACTGAAACCAAGCCCAAGGTGGTATTGGACATACCGATGGGACGAACGAGCCCTGTTCAAACGGTGCGTTATCAGCTGCATAATCATCTTGGCTCAGCAGCGTTGGAGTTGGACGATAAAGCGAGGGTAATCAGCTACGAAGAGTACCATCCTTATGGCACAACCGCTTTTCAGGCTATAAACGCAGCCATAAAATGCGCAGCTAAACGCTATCGGTATACTGGCATGGAGCGGGATGAGGAGAGCGGGTTGGAATACCATAGCGCGAGGTATTACGTGTCGTGGTTGGGAAGGTGGTGCAGTGCGGATCCTGAAATAATTTTTACGAACCATTTGCAAAAAAAATCCAATATGAACAATTCGTTTCAATTTGTTAATGCAAGACCTCTTATAGCAATTGATCCCGATGGCCGAGATGCGGTGATTATAGCCTATCCAGATTTTAAACCTGAGATTACAGACGGGTGGAGACCGTTAGCACTTGGACATGCCGGCATCCTTTTGATTGACAATAAAACCGGCACGACAAAATATTATGAATACGGTCGATATGATAAAGAAAAAATAGGCTTAACAAAAAATGTAAAAGTATCAAACGTCGTCATTGAGAACGGTAAACCAACAGAGGCCTCACTACAAAAAGTACTGGGAGAATTATCAAAAAAATCCGGACA
This sequence comes from Paenibacillus sp. FSL H8-0537, assembly GCF_038051995.1. Lineage (NCBI taxonomy): Bacteria > Bacillati > Bacillota > Bacilli > Caryophanales > Paenibacillaceae > Paenibacillus > Paenibacillus sp. FSL H8-0537. The sequence goes on from NZ_CP150290.1 coordinate 2,506,695, forward strand.
CGATGGAAAAATTGTCGGAGCATATATCAAAAGTAATAAGTTTGATGATATGCAGAAATATGCAGAAAATAAGATTAAAGAAAGTACCGATCCAAAACGAAAAGAGTATTCTGTATTAACTAATAATTGTGCAACCTTTGCAAAGGATGTCGCTAGGGAAGACAATAGCGTCCCTGATCCAACAATCATCAATCCTTCTCCTAATAATATCGTGGATGAATTTATTGAAGAAGGTGCTCAAAAGGTTGAATTCACTCCTTCGGCAAGTACAACTACGAAACATAAATCTGCACCCGCACATCAGCCTGTAAACAAACCATCACCAGCAAAACAGAAGAATAACTCGCAGCATACTCCTTCACATACAGATCGTAAGAACAATAAGTTACCTCCCTTGAATCATAGAAAACATCAAGAAGGGAAGAAAAAAGCGGCTATATAAACTAATTTTCTGTGCCTTGATGTTGAGTGCTCAGATATAGAAGAGAGGCTTGTTATGGCAAATCAAACAAAAAACCAAAAAAAAGTTGAATTAAAAATCGATTTTTTCAAATTCGATCTGAAATCCAATAATGAACAAAAGGCTTTCGAGAACATCTACAAAACAAACAATGGCAATTGGTCCGTCATCAAATCCGAGCTCGCCGGAGCAGAAGACTTTACGCCCGCCGTCATCAACAACCTCGATTTTACCCATCGTCTGGCCGAGTGGAGCAATGACAACAAAGAACTGATTTCAGTTTTTCAACAAGACGATCAAATCTATTCGATGCGCGATATTGCGGCAAAATATAATAAATCAGCATTCGTCGAAAAAGTGGAGGGGTTGGCTCCAGGAGAATCAGAGGAAGACAAGCAGTCTTTTGCCTTCAATCTGCATCGCGAGCTTTTCCGAACAGAGCCAACCGCTATGCTGGTCAACATGATCAAAGACCCGCAAATACCGATGCTGAATGACGCGGTAGGCGCCAATGTCGCGGCTGTTTTAGCAAAACAGCCCGATTTCAATATCAAATCCACATCTATCTATGAAATCGTCAAAAATGAAGAGGCGTTGAAAGACATCCCGCTCGAAAATCATGAAACGGTAATAACCCGGCTTAAAACGTTACAGCGCATCGCTGCGGTAAGCACGGACACGGATGCGTTGCCGGTGCTGTACAACGCGAACTTGCATTCAGCCATGCAAATTTCCGCTATCCCCCAGACGCAATTCATGACAGTGATGAGCAAGAGCGGCTTGGATGATAACACCCTCAGGCAGATTCATAGCAATGCCCAACAGGCGCGTGTACGCAACGAGCAGGCAATTATGGCGTTAAGAGAAGCAGGTAAAGGTACAGGCGTAGCCTTTATCGATAAAAGCATGAATATGGCCGCTAATGCAGATATGGAGACAATGAGCTACAAAGTCGAGGGCATAGGACATACGGCTCCCACCCTCGAAGAAACCCTAGCCAAGCATAATCTTTCTTGGGACTTGCTATTTGGCGATGCCGATTTCTGCGAATGCGGCGAATGCACTTCCGTATATAGTGCGGCGGCGTACTATGTGGAGCTGCTGCACTATTTGCGCAACAACAATCTCGATCCCGATTCCGATAACCCGATTCCGATTAAATCCAATCCCAAAGATATTTCTGGCACGCCGCTCGAAAAGCTGTTTGACCGCAGGCCCGATTTGGGCTGCCTGGAGCTCACCTGCCAAAATACAAATACGATCTTGCCTTATATTGATTTGGTAAATGAGGTCATGGAAAATTACGTGGCCTTTAAGCATCTTAAGCCTTTTAACGTGGAGGATGAAACCAGCAGCGAGCTGCTGGCCGAACCACAGCATACCGAATACCAAGCTTATTGCATACTGAAAAGCGAGGTTTATCCTCCCTCGTTGCCCTATCATCAACCGATTGATGCCGAAAGAATTTACTTAAAGCATTTGGATACCAGCCGCTATGAACTTATTAAAACGTTTAGAAAAAAAATGACCGACAATGATGAGGAGCTTGTCCATTTAAAAAACGAAGCGCTGGACCGGGCGGCAGATGCGGAATTTTTAGGGCTAACGATGGAAGAATACGTGATCCTGACCAAAGCGTGCTTTGAAAGCAAAGCTTTGATGGACAAGCTGAAAAATAGAATCCACACCGATGAAGAGTATCGGCAATTAATTGGCGTAAAACCGGTTTGTAAATATTATGGCTTTGATGATGATAACCCGATGCTGGGGGACGAGGGGCTTACTCGCATTAAAAAAGAGTTTTTGCGCCGTACAGGCATTGACTATTTCAATCTGGTCGAGTTGTTGAAAACCGGCTACATTAATCCATTCATGCCCAAAGGCAAATCTAAAACAATCATGGAAAGCTTGCATTTCAGCTATCGCTTTTTGCAGAACTATGCCAAGGCATATGGCATTGAAAAAATGGCTGAAGTCCTGGTTAAAGGCGAAAAGCTGGCCAATCTCGTGCCATTGCTCAAAGAACAAATTGAACTTCTCACGAACAAAAATGCTTTGAGCTGTCCTGAATCAAACCGGAATGCAACAGAGATCTCCGATAAAGACATCATTCACTGGGTGAAATGCAACTTTGAAAAAGTGGGCAAGATGATCGTGATTGAGAGCGGAAGAGACTGCGTGAATGGCAAGATTTTAAGAGCAGAACGAGAGATTGCTGTTGTTGAAGATTGTACGATTTTCTTGGAATATGAGCGGAAAAAAATAGAAATTGGAAGCATTGATAAAAAAACCGGAGAACTATCGTTTAAAGATACGCAAAATGCCATAGATCAGAGTGCTTTTAAAGATTCATCGTTCATTAGCGATAAAGGGGACAAAGGCGTTTTTCTGGTCATTGATAATAAGGTGTACCTGATCTATTTTGAACAGAGAGACAGCTGCGATCTCGATACGGCGTTGCTTCAGCATCTGGACGGCACACCTTTGACTGTCCAGGAATATGACAGGATTCATCGGTTCATCCGTTTATGGCGTAAGCTGGGTTGGACGATTAATGAAACCGATCAGGCTATTGCGGGCCTTAGCGGCGCAATAACTCCGGGCAGCAAGCCGGCAGACAGCCTATGCGATCATTGCGGCGAAGAAGAGGATTGCCATCATGAAGATTGCGATTGCTGTGAAGAAGATACGGACACGCAAGCTTTCGATATCAACCCGAATTTTATTTATCAGCTTGCAGCCGTAAAGAAGCTGCTGGATAAAACAGGAGTTGAACTCATTAAGCTGCTTTCTTTTTGGAGCAATATTAGTACCGCCGGGGAAAAGTCGCTTTATCAGCGGTTATTTCTGACCCATAACGTCTTGGGAATCGATAAAATATTCAAGGCTGACGATAGGGGCAATTATTTGACAGCTGATGCCAAATTGCTTGAACATGTTCCGGCAGTGATGGCTTCTCTCAATCTTTCTGCCGACGATATCCAGGCGATTATGCAGGCTGCCGGAATGGAAGACAAGCTTAACCTAAGTAACTTGTCCATTCTCTATCGTTACCGTCTATTATCCAAAGCGATAGGTTTAAGAATCTCCGCCTTTATTAGTATTTTGCCGTTGTACGGAAATATGTTTCAGGATGCCCATGCGTCTCTCGAATTTATGGAACGATGGGAAAAGATGGAGTCTGCCGGATTTACCTATCAGCAATTGAATTACATCATCAAGAATGCAGATGACGAAAAAAAACCGTTTGCCCCCGCCCAAAAGAACGTTTTGCAGCTTAGCAAAGCCTTGTATGACGGTTTAAACGCCATTGATGAAGCGCATAAAGACTTAAAAGCCGATCGTTTCATTGCAGACCCCGCCATGCAAAAAATAAACATCCAGGAACAAGCAGCCAGTACGTTGATACGAAGCAAGACGAGTCTGCTATTTGAAACCGACACGATTGAAAAAATTATCGGCCTATTGGAAGGCGCAAACGTATTTACGACCAATGCGCCCAAAAATTTGAACTTTACTGTGCCGGATACCAATACGCTTAAAAATAAACTCAAATACGATAAAACCTTGGGAACCATTCAAATTACGGGCATTTTGACCGAATCTGAAGCTGCGGATTATAATGCGATCGGCAATAGCTCCGATTGGGTAAATGCGCTGACGCGCATTCAAAAGCAGCAAGACAAATGGTTTAAAGAGCTTTTATCGAGTGTTTTGGAACAGGAACAAACAAAAACAGATGATGAAAAAGCGCAGCTAGAAGCCATTATCAAATCGGGAGACATCATGATTCCGTTGGATAAAATCCCGGAAGGGGAAGCGGACACTAATACCGGTCCCCAGAAACGAGCCGCCTTTCTGGAGCTATTTTTGCCCTATTTGCGCCAGCAGCTATCCCGCCGTTTTGTGATCGATACGCTTGCCAATTTTACCGGTCTTGACACAAAAATCACCGGTGTACTGGTTTCGGAGGTGCTGAAGCTAGGCTCGTCCGTTACGCCGATTTACGGCATTTTTGAAAAAATCAAGGAAAGCGCAAAACCGGAAGAGACGAATTGGAGCGGATATCTTATACCTGCTGCGGACGCCGGCTATACGTTTATTATTAAAAATTGCGACGCTAAGCCCGCTGTCAGTATTGATGGAGAGGCTTTGGATTTTACAGCACAGGAAGACCCGACTAATGAATGGTGGAGTGGGACTAAACCATTACAGGCCGGAAAATTATATAAACTGGCTTCGACCGGCGTAGAGCTTAAAAATATGTTCTGGAAAACGCCTGCTTCAGCTATTACTTCGATCCCCTCATCCGCGTTAATACCAGATTTTGCTTCGAACCAATGCGAACCGGCGTTAATCGCCTTGAAAAAAGCAGCCATGCTGGTTTCCGCCTTTGATCTAAGCGAGGATGAAATCCGCTTTTTAGACCTACGCAAGACCGGCTTTGACATTCTGGATTTTAATGCTCCAACCCTTATACAGTGGCTGCGCATGGAGGCATATGTTGGGCTGCGCAATTCCTTGACGCAAGCCAAGCTGAACTTGCTTGACTTTTGGAATTGGGTATATGATGCCACATCGGATGAAACCAAGCTCCTTGAAAAGATCGTTGATCTCACCTCCTGGAAAAAAGAACGCATCGAAAAATTAATCGCTTCAAACCATTTCAATATTGGTAAATTAGAAGATTACCGCAATGAAATAAATCTGCTAAAACTACAGGAAGCCTTAACGGTTGCCGACAAAATCGGCATTGATATTGATTTGCTTTTTGAATGGGCAGTGCCTGTTTCCAAGTTCAGCGCCTGCCGCAAAATAGCCGACGGCATCAAAAATGCCATTCGGGCCAAATATAGCCAAACCAACTGGGAGCAGGCTGTGAAACCTCTCCATGACCAGCTTCGGAATAATCAGAAAGAAGCGTTGATTGCTTACTTGTTACAGCAAAAAGAATTGATCACTTGGAACGTTACAGACGCGGACGGATTGTTTGAATATTTTCTGATCGACGTGCAAATGGAAGCCTGCATGGAAACCTCGCGTATCAAGCAGGCTATCTCATCTGTTCATTTATTTGTGCAACGCTGCTTCCTTGGCCTGGAGGAAGAGCACAACGGCATAAAGCCCGACATTTTGGATCGAACGCGTTGGGATTGGATGCAGCGTTACAGAGTTTGGGAGGCCAACCGCAAAGTATTTCTGTATCCCGAAAACTGGATTGAAAGCAATCTTCGTGATGATAAAAGTCCGTTTTTCAAAGAGCTTGAAAGCGAACTTCTGCAAAAAGACATCAATAAACAAAATGTCACCGATGCTCTTAAATCTTTTCTGTATAAAGTGGATGAAACCGCTAATATGGAAGTGGTCGGGCTGTATATCGATGGAATAAGGACTGGAACACAGTGGAGTAAAGCCGCAAGGCTGCATGTTTTCTCCCGTACGCGCAATGCCCCCTATATCTTTTATTACCGCTACTTGGCATTGGATGAGATGAACTGGTATCCCTGGGAGAAGATGCAGGTTGATATACCGAGCTACGATCTGGAAGACTTTGCAACACATCAGATAACAGGCAATGGATGTTACCTCACGCCTGTAGTCTGGAACGGCCGGCTGCTGATTTTCTTCCCGCAGTTCATGAAGAAAACGAAACCTAATCCTGCTTCTGACACCGGCAGTTTTAAGTCGCTTGGAAATGATGCGAATGGAATTAGCAATTCAAAGCCTATCGATTACTATGAGATCAAAATGGCTTGGAGCGAGTACAGAAATGGAAAATGGACGCAGAAGCAGCTTTCAAACAATGCTCTGCTAGTGGATATAGTAAAAGGCAGAAGGATCGATCAATTTACCTTTATCCCGAAAACTTCCGGTGCTAACCTTATGATTCATGTTGAAGAACAAGTTGCTGATGATACGGCAACCTTTAAAGGCTTCACATTTACAGGCAGCATGCTTGAAGACGATAAGGAAGCAAGCAGCGTGCAGTTTACTTTGCCTTCCAGCATACATTCGGAATTCGGGACAACTGAATTCCAGCGAGCCTCCAATCAGATACAATCGTTGCAGTTAACGAACGGTGCGTGGGGAAATGATGATGCCGCTTTTACAGTAAACCGTAATACCGTAATGTTTAATTATACCAATATTAATATTTGGTCATTGGAATTTTACCATGCTGATACGCCGAATTTATTGAACAAAATAAATTCGGGTCAGCTTGAATCGTTCTTTAACTATAATCAATCCATGCCTTTGGATGTGTTTGGTCCGTTCGACCACGATAATCATTCATCCACTCCCGTTATTTATCACGAGCTTAAACGGCCATATTCGCTTTATAATTGGGAGCTATTTTTTCACACGCCAATCCTTTTGGCCGATGCGCTCAGCAAAGCCCAGCAATTTGAGGAAGCCATGAAGTGGTTCCACTTTGTGTTTAATCCGATTGCCGATGGGAATGAGGATAATCGATTCTGGCAGTTTAAACCGTTCAAACATATGAACAGTCAGCGGATCTTGGACAGCATCTTCAATAACCTCAAGCCTAATGCTGCGGATAAAACGATCAACGAATGGCGGAATAAACCTTTTATGCCGCATGTGGTAGCACGGAGCAGACCGGTTGCCTACATGAAATGGGTCGTTATGAAATACATCGATAATCTTCTTGCATGGGGCGACTATCTTTTCCGTCAGGATACGATTGAAACGATCAACCAAGCAACCCAACTCTATGTTTTAGCAGGCCACATACTAGGTCCGAGACCAATGATGATACCTAAGCGGGGTAAAATCAAACCGAAGACTTATATTGGTTTGTTGGATAAATGGGATGCTTTCGGTAATGCCATGGTTGAGTTGGAATTGGCGGCTCCCTTCAGCGATCAAATGACTTTGCCTATTGGCTTGGTCAATAATGAGCTTGCTTTTGCCAACATCTTCGGCATGGCTGCATCGTTATATTTCTGCATTCCCAACAATCCCAAGCTTATGGGCTATTGGGATACTCTATCCGACAGATTGTATAAAGTACGTCATTGTCAAAACATAGAAGGGGTTTTCCGAAAGCTTCCCTTATTTGAACCGCCTATTGATCCGGCTTTACTGGTTAAGGCCGCCGCGCAGGGGTTGAGCATAGCCTCTGTATTAAATGATCTCAATACGCCAATGCCTAATTATCGCTTTTACTATTTGTTGCAGAAGGCTCTCGAATTATGTAATGAATTAAAGTCGTTAGGCGGCGCCATGCTGTCCGCCATTGAGAAAAAGGACAACGAAACCATCGGGCTTATTCGGGCAAAACACGAAGGAGCCATGCATAATCTGGTGATGGAAATCAAGAAAAGACAACTGGAAGAGGCGCAAAAAAATATTGAAAGTCTAATCGAAAACCGTAGGGCACCGGAAGCCAAGATGAAATATTACCTGTTGCTGAGCGGCCTGGACGAAAGCTTGGTGTCTGCTAATACGGCTGATTTCAATGGGATACCCAATGATATTGTAACTGTGGATGGGGAAAGCGGATTAAAATTGATACCGTTTGAAAAAGAAGATATGGACAAGGCGAGCGAGGCACAAAATAAGCAGCAGCAGGCGGCCCTTCCTGAAAAAATGGCAAGCATTTTGCATATGCTTCCTAACTTTAGCGGCAATATGGAACCGTTCGGGGTTGGCATGTCCACTACATTAGGCGGCTCTAATCTGGGAGCTGCTGCTCAGGCTTGGGCTAAGTTCTTGCAGCTTGATGCAAGCGAATTGAGTTACGCTTCCACAAGTGCAGGCAAAAAAGGCGGCTTTACCCGCGCCATGCAAGAACGTATTTTTCAGGCCAACGCTGCAGGATATGAACTTAAGCAGATAGACAAGCAAATTACTACCCAGGAAATACGAATCAATATTGCCAACCAGGAAATAATCAATCAGCAAAAGGCAATAGACAACGCCAATGAAGTGGAAGAATTTATAAAGAACAAGTACTCAAACGAAGAGTTATACACCTGGATGAGGGGAAGCTTGAAAACCTTATACCATCAGGTTTATAACCTGGCTTATGAGCTCGCCAAAAAAGCCGAAAAAACCTTTTGCTTTGAAAGAGGCATCAGCAGCGCTAATTTCATTCAGTCCGGTTATTATAATGCGGGCAGAGACGGACTGTTGGCAGGCGAGCAGCTCTATGTGGGACTTAAGCAGCTTGAAGCAGCTTACCAAAACGAGAGGGGACATGATTTTGAGATAACCAAGCAGCTCTCCTTATATCAAATTAATCCTCTGGCAATCATACAGCTCAGAGAAACGGGCAAATGTGAATTTGCACTGCCGGAAGTTTTATTTGATATGGATTATCCGGGTCATTACAGACGCCGCATCAAATCGGTATCCGTTTCCATTCCTTGTATTGCGGGTCCTTATACAGGCATTAATGCCACACTCAGTCTTTTGAAAAATAAATTCCGGAACACGGCTATAGGCGGTAAAGCTTACGAAGAAAATACCGAGGAAACGGATGACAGGTTCAGTTCTTATACGATACCGATTAATGCGATAGCGGCCAGTTCCGCTCAAAATGATAGCGGGATGTTTGAGCTTAATTTCAAGGACGAGCGATATTTGCCATTTGAAGGAGCTGGGGTGATCAGCAAGTGGCGTTTGGAGCTGCCAACGTTCAGACAATTTGACTATCACAGCATTCCGGATGTGATTATTCATTTTAAATACACAGCTTGTGAAGGCGGTGAGCGGTTAAAATCCGCTGCAATCAAGTCTTTATCCAAACGGCTTGAAAGCATTGAACAGGAACTCAGTGAAACAGGCTTACATGTAGCTCTGAATATGAAACATGACCAGCCCAATGAGTGGCATTTGCTTAAAAAGAACGGGACTGTTGATTTGAAAATTGGTAAATCAAGGTTGCCTTATATGGCTCAAACTATGGATGCTACTATTGAAAATGTAATGTTTGTGGCAAAGGTTAAGGATAATCCGGCAAGTTTTTCAATCAAAGTTGACGGCAATACTGCTGATCTTGACAGAATAGATGAATGGGAGCTTTGCCGCGGGAGCAACGAAGATATTGCTCTGGATAAAACATTTGTGCTGTCTGTTGATTCCACGCCATTGAATAATCTTGAGGATTTAATAATGATTGTGAAGTATAGTTTTTAAAATAAAAAGTGTGCAGCAACATAACAGGCGGCCAATACAGCATTTTGTCGCCAGAAAATAATATAGATAATCACCGCCTGAACCCCGCCTGAACCCTTGAAGGTTCAGGCTTTTTGTTGTTATTTGTTGTGCCTAGCTTGTGTAACCGTTGTAGTTAATCAAGGATGATTTCAGCAACACAACAGGCGGGAAGGTCAATAAGTAAGTCATTGTTCTTTACGGTAATATTATTCATCGTTTTAATCTCTACCTGAGGTGGTTGTCCAAATGGGTTATGGCTATTCATATCGCCGGAGATGTAACGAACTTCGGCAGAAGAAAACACTTTTCCATTAAGCAGAACCTGTGCCTGTTGAGGCTCATCTACGGATAGATTTACAACGGTTACATGAATCCTGCCATCAGCTCGCTCAGAAGCGCTAACGTGCATGGCAGGCACTGGAGCTTCCTCTGTACCAGTCAAATCTTGCTGCACATAGCTTTCAATAAGTGTGGAGTTTTGATGTCCCTTAAAAAGATCGAATACATGGTAGGTGGGAGTAAGTATCATCTCTTCCCCTTCTGTTAAAATCACCGATTGGAGAACATTTACCATTTGGGCAAGATTGGCCATATGCACCCGATCACTATGGGTATTAAAAATATTTAGCGACACCGCAGCGACAATTGCATCACGCATGGTGTTTTGCTGGAAAAGGTAAGCAGGATTGGTTTCAGGCTCGACCTCATGCCAAGTCCCCCATTCGTCCAAAATAATCGACACTTGGCATTCGGGATCGTATTGATCCATCACATGCTTATGTCTGAGGATCAGCTCATCCATATACAATGCCCGGCGCAGTGTTCGGTAATAGTTAGCTTCGTCAAAGCCCACAGCGGGTCCTTTGCGCTCCCATGGGTATGGTTCCGTTTCGTAATATGCAGGCATGGTGTAATAGTGCAGCGATAGACCGTTCATCCTTTTCCCTGCAAGGCGCATCAAGGTTTCCGTCCATTTATAATCGTTTCCATCAGCGCCGCAAGCAACTCGGAAAATCTTATTGCTGTCATAATTGCGGACGAATGTTTCGAAGCGTTTGTATACATCCGCATAATAATCCGGACTCATATGCCCGCCGCAGGCCCAGTTCTCGTTGCCAATTCCTAAGAACTCGACCTTCCAAGGCTTATCACGACCGTTTTGGCGTCGCCAGTCGGCCATCGGTGACTCACCGCCGAAGGTCATGTATTCTACCCATTCGCTTACTTCCCGCGGAGTACCAGAACCAACGTTTGCGGCAATATAGGCAGATGCCCCAATCTGCTCGCAAAGATCTAAAAACTCATGGGTGCCGAAGGAGTTGTCCTCTACCACACCACCCCAACCGGCATTAACCATGCGCTTGCGATCAGTCCCAACGCCGTCTTTCCAATTATAATATTCGGCGAAGCATCCTCCGGGCCAGCGCAATACCGGAACCTTGATATGCCGCAATGCTTCTACAACATCGGTGCGTATTCCACGGGTATTGGCGATTGGACTGTTCTCACCAACATATAAGCCGTTATAAATGCCACGGCCTAAATGCTCTGAGAAGTGACCGTATATGTTTTTGTTGATTTTGGAATACTTTCGACCTGCGTTTATGAACAATAAAACCATGTATATCCTCTCCCATTCGCTAGATGATGTTCCTTTTATTTTTTAATATAGCGCTTTCATACAGTCGATTGCAAATCAAAAACAGCATATCGGCATGATTGTAAACAAATGATAAGATAGTTGAAAATGGTTAGGACTATCACAATTAATGAAGTAGACGAATGGTAAACATGTAATAACTAGATAATAGCGAATTGATTAATTTGGAGATATAGTTGAGTTGTTACTGAATGCTTAACTATTAAAAGGGGGCTATGAGTGTGAAAAGTAGTAATTTATCTAAAACAGCTGCTATTTTAAGTCTTTTGCTGCTGTCAGCGGGAGTTTTATCAGCATGCAGTGCCAATTCAGAGAGCAATAAATCGACAAGCAGTCCAGCGGGAAGCATCGCACCAAGTGAGTCAAATGGAGAAGTTTCAGAAAATAAGGATCCTTTAGGGAAATATAATAAAGCGCTTACAATTAGATTTGCCCGTGATGTGGATAATGATATGCAGGATAACATTATTCCTAAAACACCAGGAGAGACAGTAGATGACAATCGCTGGCTTAAGGCGTATTCGGAAAAGCTAGGGATTGATGTTAAATACGATTGGACGGTAAAGGGCGGAGATGCCTACACCCAAAAAATTAACGTTACATTGGCTTCAGGTGAAATCCCTGACATGCTTCGCGTAACGGGATCTCAGATGAAGCAAATGGCCGATGCTGACATGATAGAGGATCTGAAACCATATTGGGATACTTATGCTTCCGATCTTCTGAAAGAATTGTACACGGTTCAAGGACCTGCTGTACTCAATGCTGCATCAATGGATGGGAAAATGATGGGAATGGGTCCTGCAGAGGTCTACGGCGATGGCACATTCATTTGGATTCGCACCGACTGGCTGGAAAATTTGGGAATTGACGCACCTAAAACAATGGACGATGTCCTGGCCATAAGTAAAGCATTCACAAGTCAGGATCCGGATAAGAATAATATAAATGATACCTACGGTCTAGCTATTACAAAGGATCTATACGGCGGTGCAATGGGATTAGAAGGGTTCTTTACCGGTTACCATGCTTACCCTAATATGTGGATAGATGATGGTTCAGGAAATTTAGTATGGGGCAGTACCCTTCCAGAAGTAAAGGAAGCTTTGAAAGCGCTCTCTACAATATATAAGGACGGCCAGATTGATAAGGAATTTGGTGTAAAGGATGGCGGCAAGGTAGCGGAAACGATTGCATCTGGTAAGGTTGGCATGGAGTTCGGCGCGCAATGGAACCCTATGTATCCGCTTATCAGCAACTATCAGAACGATCCAACAGCAAATTGGGAAGGATACGCCTTGGTATCCGTAGATGACAAGCCTGTTCTTTCACCTCAGAATTTTGGAGCTTCTGAGTTCTGGGTTGTTAAAAAGGGTTTCTCGAATCCGGAAGCATTGATCAAAATGTTTAATCTTCACGTAGAGCTAAACTGGGGGAAAACAGGTGATTTTGATAACTACTATATGCCTGCCGCAAATGACAGCGTAGGGGTGTGGAAGTATTCACCGGTTCAACCGTATCCACCATTTAAAAATCTTAATGCGTTTAAAGAGATTCAGGCAGCTCGTTCCAATAATACATTGGATCAGTTGACTGGCGAAGCGCAATCTATTCAAAACAACATCAAGGCGTTTGAAAATGGAGATACCTCTCAATGGGGCTGGCCTAAAATATATGGTGTGGATGGGGTATATCGACATAGCGTTGAATACGTGGATAAGGATCTATTTATGCTAGAGTCCTTCGCAGGCTCGCCAACCAAAACCATGGCGGAAAAACAGTCCACGCTGAAATCTCTGGAAAAGGAAGTATTCGTGAAGCTCATTATGGGTGCTGCCCCAATTGACGATTTCGACAAGTTCGTGGAGAACTGGAATAAGCTTGGTGGTGCCGATATGACCAAAGAAGTCAATGAGTGGTATGCTTCTGTAGAAAAATAATAGCAACAAAGAGAAAGGATGCTAGGCTTTTTAGAGAGTGTCCTTTCTCTTATTATTCCCATTCCCAATCATAGAAAAGAAACAGGGTGAATCGTATGTTACAAAGAAGATGGAAAAGGGAAATACCACTGCATTTAATTATATTGCCGGGGTTCCTTTTTTTGATTGTCTTTAGTTATCTCCCCATAGGAGGTATCATCATTGCGTTCCAGAAGTTTATTCCGGCCAAGGGTTTGTTTGGCGATCAGCAATGGGTAGGACTGAGTAATTTTCAGTATGTTATGAACATGCCCAATTTCAACAGTATCATGTGGAATACGCTTTACATTGCGGTATTGAAAATCATTTTGGGACTTTTTGTACCTATCGTGATTGCGATTCTTTTAAACGAAGTCAAGCATGCCGGTATGAAACGAGGAGTTCAGACCGCCATTTATTTGCCCCACTTTTTATCATGGGTTGTATTAGGCGGCATCTTTATAGAAATTTTATCGCCTACTGACGGCTTGGTAAATCAAGTCATTCAACTGTTTGGCTTTGAACCTATCTTTTTCCTTGGGGATAACAAATGGTTCCCTATAACCATGATATTGACTGACTCATGGAAGGAGTTTGGTTATGGTACGATCATCTATCTGGCGGCGATTACTGGCATTAACCCGGATTTATATGAAGCAGCACAGATTGATGGAGCTAATCGTTGGAAGCAGACCTTGAATGTGACCCTTCCGGGTATGAAGATGGTTATCGTTTTACTTATGGTTCTTAATTTAGGCAATTTGCTAAATGCCGGTTTTGATCAGATTTTCAATATGTACAGCCCAATGGTATACGAAAGCGGGGATATTCTTGATACCTTTGTATACCGCATCGGTTTATTGGATGCCCAATTCGGTATAGCAACAGCAGTAGGATTATTTAAGTCTGTTGTAGCACTTATACTCGTATCTGTGTCATATTTCATCGCCTATAAGGTTGCGGATTATAGGATTTTCTAGGGGGAGCTATTATGCATGTACAAAAGAAGATCGACTGGTTTGCTATGTTTAATTCTTGCTTTCTGGCGTTAGTTGCATTGTTTTGTTTGATTCCGATGATTCACATACTGGCCGTTTCATTCAGCTCCAGCGCCGTTGCGGCAACGGGTACGGTAACTTTGTGGCCCAAGGATTTTACATTAGCCTCCTACGAATTTGTGGCGCAGCGGGCAGCCTTCTGGCAATCGATGTTTATATCTTTTCAGCGTATCCTTTTTGGCGGCGCTATTAATCTCTTGCTCACAATAATGGTAGCCTATCCGCTCTCTAAGGAAAATGGCGAATTCCGCTTTCGCAGCTTTTACTCATGGAGCTTCTTCATTACAATGATATTTGGCGCTGGACTAATTCCTACCTATATGGTCATCAGACAGCTTGGATTGATGGATACCATTTGGGCGCTGGTTCTGCCGACCGCAGTACCTGTGTTTAGTGTTATTCTGCTGTTGAATTTTTTTCGGATGATTCCAAAGGAATTAAGCGAGTCAGCCTATATGGACGGCGCTGGACACTGGATAACTTTATGGCGCATTTATGTTCCGGTATCGTTGCCGGCCTTAGCGACCATTCTTTTGTTTTCACTCGTTGGTCACTGGAACAGCTGGTTTGATGGCTTGATCTATATGAATGATCCCAGTCATTATCCTATCCAAAGCTACATTCAGACCATTGTAGTTCAACGCTCCTTCAGCACCATGACACCGGAGGAGGCCAAGCTAATGGCAACTATATCAGACAAAACAATGCGATCCGCCCAAATTTTTCTAGGGGCGCTTCCTATTATTTGCGTATACCCGTTCCTTCAACGATTTTTTGTAAAAGGGATGGTGTTGGGAAGTGTTAAAGGGTAGTATGGAAGATATTATAGTTTAAATAGGATTAACTTTAAACAAATAAGGGAGGAGGTGCATATCAGAGGCAGTATATTCGCGAGGTTGGTTGCGACATTTCTAATGGCAATCCTACTTATCATCCTTTTGGGAATTTACATGTATAATTGGAGCCTAAACACAGTAAAGAATGAAATTATAAATTCCTCGACTGCACAAGTATCGTTTTATCTTGAAAGTCTGGAAGATGAGGTAGAACGCATAAAAATATTGCAATACGATAGTCTCAATGATGAATATCTTGCTAAGCTTGCCATAAGCCATTCCATTATGAATGAATATGAGACAGTGGAAAGCATGAGAAAACTGCAACAGCGACTTGTTACCATCCATAACAGCAGCTCCTATATTGCTAACGTAAGCGTGCATATTCTCTCTATTCAAAAAACCATATCCTCCACCACCTCCGTAAGTCCTATTGATATGGATAAATTCGAGCACCTCCGGGTGCCGGAAGGGGAGAGGGGGGCACAGCTGGTGCAGTATGAAGACAAGCTCTACTTGACCACTCTTCACGCTGGAAACGCTGGTCTATCTCAAATGTACTTGATTGAGGTTGAGATCAATACGACCGCATTGCAAGAAGCACTAGGGCAGTTCCGCACGTATGCCGATAGCGGCACCTTTTTAATCGATTTGACCCACAATATGGTGATACCTGGAAAAGGAAATAATGATGCGCTGCTGCTGGAGGAGCTTGCAGAAAGCCATCTTAAAGTTGAAAGCGGAAACATTGGCTACAACAAGATTAATGGACAAACTATTTATGTTGTTTCCGTGAAGTCAAAATATTTGAACATGCTTTTGCTGCGTTATATCCCGCAGAATTTGATCTTTGTTCCCGTTCAAAGCTTTTATATTTGGTTATGGATATTTACAGGTGTGGGATTGATGATTATTATTCTCTACTGCGTATACACTTATAATTTGATTCATAAGCCAATGAGAAAGCTTGTGGGGTCTTTTCGGCAAGTAGAGAGTGGCAACTTCAATGTTCATATTCAAGTAAATAAAAAAAACGAGTTTGGTTATTTGTACAAAGGCTTTAATTCTATGGTTCAGAATGTATCGGCCCTGATCGATCAGGTATATAAGCAGAAGATTCTCAATCAGAAGGCAGAGCTAAAGCAATTGCAGTCTCAGATCAGCCCGCATCTTCTATATAACAGCTTGTTTTTAATTAATACGATGGCAAGAATAGGGGATGAGAATTTAATTGCTTTTACTAAGCTTTTGGGTGATTATTTTCAGTTTATTACAAGAAATGCTTCGGATTATTTGCCCTTATATGAGGAAGTTGAACATGCACGGACGTATACCGAAATTCAGCTCATGCGTTTTCCTAGCAGATTGTCGATCCATTTTGAAGACTGTCCGGATGCGGTCAGGGATATACAGGTACCTAGACTGATTCTTCAGCCAATCATTGAAAATGCCTTTAAGTATGCTGTGGAAAAAACGAAAGAAAAGGGAAGAATTTCGATAAGCTTTCGTCTCGATGATCGCGCATTGCGTATTATTGTTGAAGATAATGGAGCTCATTTATCGGATCAAACACTGGTATCCGTGCCTAAGCTTTTTTACGATAACACCAATATTGAGACTTCAGGTCTAATCAACATCCATAGACGAATCCGGTTGATTTACGGCGACGAGAACGGATTGAGTTTAGAGCGAAGCTCTATGGGTGGTTTAAAGGTGACGTTGCGACTTAACCCGAAGGCGAGGGTTTGAGCATGTACAGGCTCTTAATTGTAGACAATGAAGAAATGATTGTGAATCATCTTTACGAAATTTTTCGAGGCATGATTCATTTGGATCTTGATGTTTATAAGGCATATAGTGGAGAAGAAGCTATAGAGTGGCTCAATAGAACCAGAATTGATATTGTTCTGACCGATATTGATATGCCCATTTTAAACGGTATGCAGCTAATGGAGGAAATTTTTCGAAGCTGGCCCCAATGCAAAGTTATTTTTTTGACAGGCCACAGTGAATTTGAATACGTTTACAAAGCCATTCAGCATCGGGACGTCAGCTTTATTCTTAAGGCAGAAGATATTGATAAAGTAATTCAAGTTATAGAAGAAACCGTATCAAAAATTCGTAAAGAAATTAAAACGGAAGATTTAATTCGAAATGCAAAAGAACAAATCCACATGGCTTTGAATTTGTTTCAAGAAAATTATTTACTGTGTATTCTAAAGGGGAATCAAGCGGTACAAATTAGCCAAGAACAGTTTGAACAGCTATCGATTCCGATTAATGTGCAATGGCCTGTTACTTTGGTATTGGGCAAGATTGATAAGTTACCTGAGGCCAGTGACTACATGCAGCAGATGCAGCAGGTCTATTCAGTTCGTCAAATTATTCAAAGGTATTTGGCCGCCCATGTGAATATTGCAATTGTTTTAGACGAAAATCATCGGTTTGTCATTTTTGTCCAGCCTAAGGAATCATTATCCATCACATTTCCGGCGAATTCGGATATGATCGAGCATTATTTCAATAAAACGGTTTCTTTCCTTAAAGGCATATTGGAAGTTATACAGACAGCTTGTCAGGAGAACATCGGTATGCCTGTCAGCTTTACTGTCGGCAGTAAAGCCAGCTGGTGGGATTCTGTTTTCAATCAGTATCATTCGCTGCACCATTTGCTAAATTATCGGATAGGCATTGAAAATACAATACTTTTAGTTGACAGTGAGATAAATGACAATATGGGCAATGAGGTTGGCCCAGTTAATAGCTATGAAGAAGAATTCGATGAAGGAGAGAAGCTGGTAACGGCGCTCAAACTAAAAAATCTTTCTGTTATTGAGCAGCATTTGGAGTCAGGGCATAAGGAGAAGTATTTTGAAGCCTTGGAGCAGCTGCTTGTTCCTTTAAGAGGCATTCGCAGTAAAAATAATGTCAATGCGCAGGAAGCCTATTACACCGTGGCTCTCTATCTTATGTCCTATATAAACAGATGGGGACTGAATGTGAAGGTAGCCGGTCAAATTAGTCAGACGCAGCTGATGCGGACCGATTTTTTCGAAACTTGGAACGCTGCGGCATTGTACCTGACGGAATTATCTTCTGTTCTTTTTAATATGCAAAAAGTGGATCAGAAGAAGCGGGCGGACCATATGATCGACTACCTACAGGGATTTATTATGAGTCATTTAGACGAGGATTTGTCACTGGTCAGATTGGCAGAACAAGTACATCTCAATCCCTCGTATTTGTCACGCATCTACAAACAGGAAACGGGAAGAAATCTGACTGAGTTTATTGATTCAACTCGGTTAATCAAAGCAAAGGATTTACTTAAGAGTGAAAATTTAAAAATAAGCGACATTGCCCGGCGTGTAGGATACGAATCGGCTACTTCGTTTACTCGCTTTTTTAAAAAAGCAACCGGACATTCGCCACAGGAATACAGAGAAAAGCATATTTTACGGATGCCGTAAATGTCAAAAGCAGATCTGCTATTGCCCCTATGAAGGGGCTTTTTTTATGATAAGAGTAAAGGGCTGCAACTCGTTCACCAGACCATGTGCTCACATTGATTTACGATACTCGTTAGGAGACATGCCGGAGGCGTTGCGGAACAGCTTAATAAAGTAACTGGTATGCTCGTAGCCGAGCTGCTCCGCGATTTCTACCACGGTCATGTCGGACTGATTCAATAGCTCCTTCGCTTTCTCCATCTTCGTCCGCGTGACGAATTCGACGAAGGTTTCACCGGTTTCCTGCTTGAAAATACGACTGAAGTGCGATGGATTCAGATTTAACCGATGGGCCATCTCATCCATGGCGATTTTCTCTCCAATATGGGTTTGAATATAGCGCTGGGCTTCCGCGATTTCCCTCCGTACCGTATGGTCGCGCAGCATCTGAATATCGGTAGCTTTCTCTTCGAGAAAAATTTGCAGCCATTCCAAAAGATGCTTCAGCGTTTCAATAGAAGCAATTTGCTGCTGCTGCAGCTCACTGTTGAAGTTGATCACGAAGTTTTGCATCACCGTATACTTGAGCTCTAGCTCCAATGCCATTTTTAGTATCCAGCTTTTCACAGATTCAACTGGATATACGCGATCCTGAATGAATGCTCCCCATCGATTCACCGTAGTATGAATGAGATCCCGTTCTCCCCCAAGCATACTGTCCTTCAGCTCTTGAAAGGCCTTGGCATAATGCAGGAACAAATCTTCTTTCGTCGTTTGGAGCGGCTGCAGCTCCGCATAGACGAGCTCTCCTGCATAGAAACGGAACATCTTCACATTCATTAAATCTTGTAATTGCTTCTTCAATTGCAGGAAATCCCGAGCCACATCACCGCGATAGAATGATATCCCAATACTGAGATGCCGGTGCACTAATTGTTGAACACGCCTCAGCTCCGCCCGGATGTCCTCATGAAGATTGCGTTTCAACGTGGCCGGGAAAGGAAACAGAAGGAAGTATTGGCGTTCGTTCGGTACAAGCAAGATAACACCTTCGTATTGGACTAATTCCTGCAAGGCGTTGTCGATGACGAATTGCATATTCATGGCTCCGCCAAACCGGCTTTCAAGCTCGAATGAGCGCTCCGGCAGCACCGCAACAGGCAGATATGGCATGCCATCACGGAGGTGAATGCCCATTCTCTCGGCTTCGTCATTCCACTCCGCCTCGTTCCATATCGGCTGCTCCAGCAGCTTGCGAATAAAGCGGGTATGAATGACGGACAGATTTTGCTGCACGACGTTCTGCAGTTGGAGACGGCTGTTCTCGGCTTGTTTCTCTTCGGCTAACGTGCAAGCAAGCTGCTGCAGAACCGTAACGACATGCTCCATGCGAAGGCTTTCCTTTAAGATATAATCGTTGACGTTAAGCTTAACGGCTCTTTGGGCATATTGAAAATCCTCGTGACAGGATAAAATAATGGTTTTCAAACGAGGATTCGCTTCGCGCGCCTTCTCGATGAGATCAAGACCGTCCATCACGGGCATGCCAATATCCGTAATGAGAATGTCCGGTAGTTGGTTTTGACAGGCTTCCCATGCTTCACCTCCATTGGAGCAGAGCGCGGAAAGCTCAAAGCCAAGCTTGGTCCAAGGAATAATATTGCTTAAATAATCAAGCACGGGGTAATGGTCGTCTGCAATAACGACTTTAAACATGGTGTTCACCTACCTCTACAGATTCGGCTGGCTCAGCAGCAGGAAATATTAATACGATGGTCGTTTGTTTGCCATACACGCTATCAATGTCCATCTCAAAACGGTCACTGTAAAGGAGCTTCAATCGGCTGTACACATTAAATAATCCGATTCCTGAGGCGGCTGTACGCTCCTCCGCAATCATCTGCTCAATGACGTCCCGCTTCTGAACATTGAATCGATCCTTCACATTCTGAAGCGTCTCGGGTGTCATGCCTAGACCATTGTCTTCGATTGTGATACGCAGCATATCGGCATCCGTTACTACCTTAATCGTAATGATACCACCGCTCTGCGTAAATCCATGCTTATAAGCATTCTCGATGATTGGCTGCAAGATAAACCTGGGTACGGTGATGGTTAACGGGTCTGGCTGAATGTCCAGGTGGCACTCAGTCGGGAATCTCATCGTAAATTTCATTAAATCAATATACTGCATCGTCGTTTCAATCTCGGCATAAAGCGTTACGAATTCATTTTGCCTCATCAAGCTTGCCCGCAGCAGCGAGGCTAAGGAGCCGACAACATGGGCGGTGTCTTCATCATGCTTCAATAATAATTTCAAACGTATGGAACTTAAGACATTGAATAAAAAGTGCGGATGTACTTGCGCCTGCAGCATCGCCATTTCCGCTTGCCTCTTTAATTGCTGCTCGATCTCTACCTGCTGAAGCATCTGCTGAATCCGATCCAGCATCATGTCGAATGAGCGTCCCAAACGCCCAATCTCGTCACGGCCGCGAATATTGGAGCGATATTGCAAATCCCCGGCTTCCACCTTCTTGACCGCCTCGCCCAGCAATCGAACCGGCTTCGTGAATCTACCCAATAGATAGGTTAAAGCAAATAAGAAAAAAATGGCAAACAGCGATTGAAGCAATAAGGCGGACTGATAGAAGGTATTTAATTTACCGGTAAGCTGCTCGTAAGGCGCCAGACTTACGAGTCTCCAGTCCGCATAACGAAGTGGAAGCGAGAGATGAATTTGATTTTCTCCTCGCAGGTGAATAAAGCTTGGTGAAGAGCTAGTCTCCTCGTTCATAATCGTCTCGAAGGGCTGACCGATGACGTCAGCGTTTCGATTGGATAAAATGATATTCTCGTTACTCAGCAGGTAAACATCCTCTTCTAGGCCAGCGAACAGATCCCGAATGGAGTCTTCCGTTCGACTGACAATTAGATAGGCGAAGGGGGCTTGATCAATAGCCTCCGTCAATGCCCGAGCGGTTAAATAGACATATCCTTGATCATGATCTAGCGGCGGCAAGTAGTTCCGCAATCCACCCAAAAACAACGTTTCGTATGCCGTCAGTCGGGATGCCTTGTCAAACCAGTCTTGCTGAGCAAATTGCTGAGGCTCGAAATCGTAAAAGGAATAATCGGAATAAGCGCGGCCATCCCTTGTCAGCAAAGTTAGCCGTAAGTCCGGCTTCTCTCCCGCAATCTGCTCTAGCCGGGTCGTTAATTGTCTAGCAGCAATCGGATGATCTTGGGCTTCCTCCAGCAAGGTTTTAATCTCGGGATCGAATTGGACGAAATTTGAGATGGACACAAGCTCCTCCATAATCGCATTGGATTGAGATTGTACAATGGCAAGGGATTGCGTTGCTTTCTCAAGGGTGTGCTCTCGAATAATTAACTTGGAGTAGTAGCTGCTAATATACAGCATAGCTACCGTAGGCAATACCAGACAGGCAATCGATGTCAGAATCAGCTTTTGCCGCAAGGATAAATGTTTTAGCTTTAATATAAAACGCATGCTGTTGTGTCACCCCTCGTTGCCATTCTTCTTTATAAAGCAATACTACAGCATGCGGATGAACGAATCATTCAACATTTTTTGCAATGAGGGAAAAAATATCGCAAAACTTTTTTGCTATAGAAAAAATCGTTGCATGTTTGTATGGAACGCGGCACCTATAATGAGGAAGACATAGAGGACAGTGAGGTGGCAAATTTGGAGCAGACAACGAGAAATGGTTTGGATCAGGAGGCGAAAACAGGCAAGGCTCTCCGAATCCGCAAGCAAGGATTTTACGACATGATTAATGGTTATTTATTTATTTTGCCCATGTTGGTATTGACTATGACGCTGGTCGTAATCCCGATCATTTTGTCAGGGTTGATCAGTTTTACCGAGTGGAACTTCATCGCAGGGCTCGATGGGCTAAACTTTATCGGATTTGAGAATTATAACAAATTGCTGCATGATGAAGGGTTCCATCGTGCGCTTAGGAACAATGTCATTATGATTGCGGTCGTTCCCGTATCGATGTTTTTCGCGCTGGTGCTTGCGGCTTTGATTAACACAGCGACCTACTTTAAAGATTTCTTCAAAGTTATCTACTTTATGCCTTTTATTTCAAGCTTCGTCGCAATCGCTTTATTGTGGCGGGTATTATTCCATCCCAACAGCGGACCGATTAACGGATTTTTGCGAGGGATAGGCATTGAGAATCCGCCGCTATGGCTGGCGGACCCGCAATTCGCACTGATTGCCGTCATGATCATTATGGTGTGGACCTCGCTTGGTTTTAATATGGTCATTTATTTGGCAGGCTTGCAGGGGATACCGAAGGATATTTACGAGGCGGCCGATGTAGATGGTGCTTCTCCTCTGAGGCAGTTTTTCACGATTACCTTGCCTATGCTTACTCCGACAACCTTCTTTTTGCTCATAACAGGGGTGGTTGGCTCGTTCAAGGTTTTCGATCTCATTATGGTGTTGACTAGCGGCGGCCCTGCCGGCTCTACCTCGGTTATCGTTTATTACCTTTACGAAGCGGCGTTTGTTAACCTGCAATCCGGTTATGCGTCTGCGATGGGTATCGTGCTGCTGCTCCTGATCTTATTCGTGACACTAATTCAATGGTTAGGTCAGAAGAAATGGGTAAATTACTAGGGGGAATACACATATGCAATCCGTCAGCGTGAGCCGTCTGATCATCACGGCTCTAATGGGAATCGTCGGGATATTTTTTATCCTGCCATTCATTTGGATGTTATCGGCCTCGTTCAAGCCTGAACTTGATGTCATGACATATCCCATACAATGGATTCCAAAAACATGGTACATGATAGAAAATTACACACAGGTCTGGTCGGGTGCTGTTCCTTTCACGCTTTATTACTTAAATAGCATTAAAGTGACACTGATGGCTACTGCCTTGTCATTAATCATCTCGGCTATGGCCGCTTATGGATTTTCCAAGGTGATCTTCAAAGGCCGGGAAGCTATGTTTATCTTAGTGCTGGCTACTTACATGATTCCTTCTCAGGCCATCCTTGTTCCGCAATTTATGATGTTTCGCTGGCTTGGTCTATTCGATAGCCATTTCGGTCTTGTATTGCTTGCAGCATCGGGAGTATTAGGCACGTTCTTGCTGCGCCAGTTCTTCATGAGCGTCCATAATGAGATTATCGAATCTGCGCGAATCGACGGCGCGAATCATTGGATTATTTTCTTCCGGATCGGGCTGCCGTTAGTCAAGCCGGCGCTTGCGACTTATATGATTCTGCGTTTCATTTGGACATGGAACGATTATCAGAATCCTCTTATTTTCTTGCGCTCTGAAGCCTTGTTCACGCTTCAGCTGGGGATTCGGAAGTTTGCCGATTTTAATGGAGAGTTTTATTCGCTTATGATGGCGGGAGCCGTTTCTGCGATCTTGCCACTGTTGATCATCTTCATTGTAGGCCAGAAACAAGTCATTGAAGGCGTGGCCTCGGGAAGTGTCAAAGGATAGAAAACTATTATTCAAGGGGGAATTTCAATGTTAAAGAAAAAATGGATTCAGGTGACTGCCGCTTCAGTTTTGGTTGCGCTTGCAGCATCAGCATGCTCGGGGGCAGGCAGCAATAGTACGGCGGAGGAGACGGGAAGCAAGGGTTCTTCAGATGGGGCAGTCACCACAATAAAATTGCATACTTGGTATCCGAAGAAAGCTGATAATTGGGATATCGTAATCGAGGAGTTCGAGAAGAAGCATCCTGAGATCAAGGTGGAGTTCAACTCCGCGGAGGACAATAACTCGAATGAATATTATAAAAAGCTGGATTTAGCCGCGGCTTCTGGTGACGATCTGGATGTTATAATGTTTAGCAACATGTCATTTCTCAGCCAGCGCGCCGAGCTCGGTTTGTTAGAGCCAGTTGATACGTATATAGAGAAGGAAGGCTTCTCTCTAACGGACGAGTATTCCTCGGACACACGAATCAAAGATGTAACCTATGGCTTGCCAGGCAAGCTTGCTACACCTATGGTTTTCATCAATGAGAGCCGACTCCAGGGAGCGGGACTGGAGCTTCCGAAGCAATGGACCTGGGACCAGTATATGGAGTATGCCAAGGCGATGACGACGACGGCAAACGGCAAAACGCAATACGGCACCTATTTTCACAGCTGGATTCAATTCGGTTATTTCATTCAGAATATGGGGCAATCGACTACCGGAGCCAATCTCACGACGGACGATGGCTTGAAAGCAAACATTGATACTCCGGCAATCAGGAAGTCATTGGAAGTTCGTCTTCAAGGGGAACGAGAAGGCTCGGCGACGCCATATTCGGAAATTGTAAGCCAAAAGCTGAATTACCGCCCTCAATACTTTAACCAGGATACGAGCATGATTACGATGGCATCATTCTTGGTACCGGAAGCAGGGGGAACGGAGCAAGTACCTGCAACATTCAAAACCGTGTTCGCACCACTTCCGACGATGAATGCAGGAGATCCGATCACAGGCAACGTCAGCGGCGACGTATTGGGCATATACAGCAAGTCCAAGCATAAAGAAGCGGCTTACACCTTTATCCGCTGGTTTACAACGGAAGGAATCGTCCTGCAGGGCAAGAACTTCCCATCGTGGAAAAAAGCCGATCTGAACACGGTTGTAGACAGCATTATTGCGGGCACGAAAACGCCTGAAAACATCGATAAGGAATCCTTAATGTATGTTCTCGAAAACACGAAACAGGCCACTCCAGCTGTCGCTGTTCCTTACCATGCAGAATTAGAGAAGGTATTCCTGGAGGAATTTGATAAAATGATGTTATCCGGCATCGACATCGATACGACGATCCGCAATGCACAAGAAAAGGTTCAGAAAATTATTGATTCCAAGCAGTAAAAAGTTCTGTGCAGTGCGGATGGATATTCGCGCTGCACAGCTATTATCCATTATGAGGAGTGATAAGGATGCTATACCCTATTAATACGTCTTCTCGCAGCGTTATCGATTTGTCCGGCATTTGGAATTTCAAGACAGATCCCGGAATCGGCTTACTGGAAGGATGGCAGATGCAGCCGCTAAGCGACACGATTGCGATGGCTGTTCCGTCTTCCTATAACGATATCGGCGTTAATGCCGAAATACGAAATCATGTAGGATGGGTTTGGTACGAACGGGATATCATTATTCCGAAGACGCTGGCCTCGCAGCGAATCGTTCTTCGATTCAGCTCGGCCACTCATGAAGCGAAGGTGTATATCAATGGAACGCTGGCCGTAGAGCATACGGGCGGCTTTACACCGTTCGAAGTTGAACTGAACGGTCACCTGCTGCCGCATAAAAATAGGCTCACAGTAGCCGTCAATAATATTTTGGACGAATCGACACTGCCTGTGGGACATTTCATGGAGCGCGATATTGAAGGAGTGGGCAAAGTCGCTCGAAATAATCCCAATTTCGATTTCTTTAACTATGCGGGGCTGCATCGTCCTGTGAAGATCTACACGACGCCTCACAGCTATATACAAGATGTACAGATTATATCAAGCGTCAAGAATGACGGCTCCGCGGAAGTGAGCTGCAAAATTGACAGCACCGGAGAGTCCGACGTGCGTATCCATATCCTAGATGAAGCGGGAAGCATCGTTGCCCAAGGAGAAGGGGCGCAAGGAAGCCTCTTGCTGGCGGATGCTAAGCTTTGGGAGCCTATGAATGCTTATTTGTACACGTTAAAGGTGGAGCTAGTTCAAGGAGGAGAAATCATCGATGAGTATGATCAACCCTTTGGCATCCGGACTGTGGAAGTAGCGGGCGGCAAATTCCTAATCAATGGAAAACCGTTCTACTTCAAGGGCTTCGGCAAACACGAGGATTCGCCGATTCATGGACGTGGCATTAACGAGGCGGCCAATGTCATGGATTTTCGATTAATGAAGTGGATGGGTGCCAATTCATTTCGTACCTCCCATTATCCATATTCGGAAGAAATCATGAGACTGGCTGACAGGGAAGGGTTCGTCGTTATCGACGAGGTGGCTGCTGTCGGTCTGCATTTGAATTTCATTCCAACGCTGACGGGTGGGAAGAGACGGGACACGTGGAAAGAGCTGAGAACCTATGAAGCGCATCGGGAAGCCATTCGCGAGCTGATTGCGAGAGACAAGAACCATGCATGCGTTGTGATGTGGTCCATCGCCAATGAGCCTGCGACTTCCGAGGAAGGGGCGCGCGAGTACTTCGAGCCGCTGATCCAATATGCGAAGGAATGCGACCCGCAAGGACGTCCGGTCACAGTGGTAACGCTTCAGGAAGGGAGCCCGGAGCATTGCAAGGTATCGGATCTGGTAGATGTTCTCTGCTTGAATCGGTATTACGGCTGGTACGTTGAAGGCGGGGAATGGGAGATTGCCAAATCGAGACTCCGTCAGGAGCTCCAAGGCTGGGGGAAGCGCTGCCCAGAGAAGCCAATCATCATGACGGAATATGGCGCGGATACGATCGCAGGCTTCCATGATGTTGATCCCGTCATGTTTACCGAAGAATTTCAGACTGAATTTTTACGGGCCAATCATGAGATGTTCGACGAGTGCAGCAATTTTGTCGGCGAGCATGTATGGAACTTTGCCGATTTCAACACCAGTCAAGGCATCTTCCGCGTTCAAGGCAATAAAAAAGGGGTATTTACGCGTGACCGCAAGCCAAAATTAGCGGCGCACGAGCTGAAGAAACGGTGGGAAGCCATTCCGGACTATTATTATAAGAGCTAAATTGCTTATGATAGTGGACCGACGGGTGAATTTAACCCTGACGGGCTTGTAAATTCATGAATCCTTTTAGTATATAAATTTGGGGGCCATCGGGAAATCTGATGGCTCCTTTTTAATGCAAGCAGCGCAGCAAACGATACGCCTTACGTATACTTGAGGCTATCTGGTAAATGTATGATATATTAGCTATGAACCTGCAAAAAAGCATTTTTTGACCATAGAGAGAATCATAGTGGAGAGCGAAGCTTTTATACCGGAAATCCAAGAGGATGGTGTGTATTGGTGGACAAGAGTACGAGGGATCAGCAGCGATTGAACTACGTCATAACATTTGCAGACAATGTGCTTAAGGAGGGAAGGGCCCGCAGCGGATGGGAGGCTAGTCCGTTGTTCGCAGATGGAATTGACGTCAGGACGAAGGAGCCTGTCACATGGCGATTTCCCGGAGGGCGCGAGGCGGTCATGTCCAATTTGGCGAGCCAGCAAAACCTTTTTCGCACCTTTGTTGGGCTGTCGAGGCTTACAGGTGATGAGCAGTATGAAAATGCTGCTAAATTAGCAATCAAATTTCACTTTGACCATCTTCAAAGCCCTTGCGGCCTGCTGCAATGGGGCGGGCATCGGCTGATTGATTTGAAAACGCTGCAGGTTGCCGGAGCAGAGGAAAAAAACGGAATGGTGCATGAGCTGAAAAACCATTTTCCGTATTATGAACTCATGTACGAGGTTGATCCTGCAGCGACCATCCACTACATTAGAGCGTTATGGAATGCACATGTTTTTAATTGGAGCACCCTCGAAATTAGCAGGCACGGCAGCTTCGGCTTGAAAAGCAGCAGGCTGTGGGCACACGAATTCCGTGATGCGGAGCCTTTTTCGGAGGTTAGCGGGCTGTCTTTTCTGAACGCGGGAAATGATCTAATCTATGCCGCAGGGATGCTGTACAAGCTGGCGGGCGAGAAAGGAGCCCTGCTCTGGCTGAAGAGGCTTGCCCGCCAATATAACAAGGCGAGAAATAGGGATACAGGCTTAGGTGCCTATCAATTCAATCAAGCGAGAAAAGTGTATCATACGAATGACGACAGCAATACGCATTCCCGCTTCGGGGATAGGGCTGGGCGGCAATTCGGTCCCGAGTTTGGGGGCGCAGCTCTGGAAGGCAAAATGCTGCTGGAAGCGCAGGCCTCCACCGTCTACTATGAAAATACATTGATGCAGCTACAGCTTGTGAGCACGATTGGGGAAGTCGTAAAGGAGCTGGCACAATGGTCAAGGCAAGGGCTCGGCGCTTTTTTGAAATACGGCTACCTTTCTGAAAAAAATGCGTTTAAGCCGATGCTCACCGACGGTACGGATTTATCGGGATACGCTCTTAAACGGGACGGCTATTATGGAGATAAAGGCGCCATCATCGGACAGTTTCCCGCTACTAGCAAGTTTTTGCTTTCTTATGTAAGAACGTTCATACAAACGGGCGACGAAAGCCTATGGGAAGCGGCAAGAAGCATCGCCAAAGGGAATGGACTTGGCGATATAGGCCGCGAGCCTGGCGTGGATGCTGATCTGGATTTCAAGGCGCCATGCGACGATGCAAGAGCGCTTTATGCGATGCTCGATGTTTATTCGAAATTCGGACATTCGCAATACTTGGAGATGGCTAGAAGAATAGGCGATAATATCGTCAGCAGAAAATTTCATTTCGGCTATTTCCTGCCGGCAAGCAACTGCAAGTATGCGAATTTTGATGCAGCCGAACCGCTTGCCCTTCTTGCTCTGCATGCTGCAATTGAGGCAAAGCAGCACTTTGTTCCAGCATTTATCGACGGGAAAGGATTTTTTCATGCCAATATGCAAGCTGTGGATGGCACCATCAAGACATGGAAGTCCCCCCAGCTGTACAAGGAAACGATCTGAGCTTATTCCTCGACCAATTCTATAATGCCTACATTATTTTTGAACAAAAATACGACCTTCTTATTGCCGATAGCCGGAGCCTCCAAAGCCTCGGCTATGACTAAATAGCCCAGCTTCTTCAATTGATCGGTCTTCTCCGAGAGATTCGCCGTTTCATAACAGAAATGGTAGGGTGTGCTGCCAACTTTTTTCAACAGATTTTTAACCGGGGAATTGTCATTAAGCGGACAGACCAGCTCCACTAAATAGGTACCGCTTTTAATAAATTGGATGACTATATTCCGTTGTTCATCCTGACATTTTTCACCATCCACTTCGTATCCAAGGGCTATAAACTCCTGTAATGCCTTATCAATATCTTCTACGACGTACCCTACATGATGGACCTTCATATGACTCCACTCCTACTTCCGTTTATTTTCCATATTCATCCTATTCATCAATATACAAAGGCTTATAGGTCTCATAGCCCACTTCTCAAATATAATATAATCCTCTAGCGTCAAATAAACAAGATAATTGACATCATCGACAAGAAAAGGGAATTCATTGACAACGATTCGACAATGGTCTACGATAAAATTGACTTTGTTGTAAAAAAATATAAACTCCCAGATGTAGCGGCTATAAGCTAGAGAAGGCTGTAAAAATGCTATCCTATTCTAAGCAAGGGGAGAAGTTTCGTGAATATGACCAGTCGTGAGTTAAATCTCGTATTTTCGGCAACGTTTACAGCAGAACCAGTTAGAAGGTCTCTAGTATTTTGGTTGGAGAAGCTAGGAATAAACGCTGCTATTCAATATGAGAATCAGGTGTTCAAACAGCTGCTCGATCCTTACAGCGCTATGCGCCAAAACAAAGGGATCAACGTCATACTCATTCGTTTTGATGATTGGTTCAGGGTTGAGGACGGTTTGGAAACGGAGATCAGGAAAGATGCTTTATTACAAGCCAAAGTCGACCGAAATATCGTTGATCTGCTGAATGCCGTAAAAACATCCGTAGAAGCCACATCAGCCATTCATATCGTGTGTATTTGCCCTCCTTCGCCACTAATGGAATGGAGCACCGAAACGGCTTGCGATTATAGGGAAATAGAGAACCGATTATATCAAGGACTTCAGGGATTGAATGGGATTGTGCCAGTTGCTTCTTCTGACATTTTAGATCTCTACCCCGTAGCGGACTACTATGATTTCCATTCGGATAAAATGGGCCATATTCCGTACAAACAGATCTTTTTTGATGCGCTCGGTACGGTCATTGCTAGAAAAATCTATACGGCCACAAGCCTGCCTTATAAAGTAATCGTGCTGGATTGCGACCAGACACTGTGGAAGGGCATTTGCGGTGAAGACGGAGTGGAAGGGATTGAAGTGGACCCATACCGAAAGCAGCTGCAGACGTTTATGCTGGAGCAGCAGCGCTTAGGGATGCTTCTATGTCTTTGCAGCAAAAATAATGAAAGCGATATCATAGAGGCGCTGAAGCGTCCCGATATGCTGATCAAGCCCGAACATATCGCGGCTTCCAGAATCAACTGGGAGCGCAAATCAGATAATTTGGAAGCATTGGCTAGAGAACTGAATCTGGGCCTCGACAGTTTCATCTTTATTGACGACAACCCTGTCGAATGTATGGAGGTTAAAACGCGTTGTCCTCAAGTTCTGACGTTATGCTTGCCTGAAAATGACGAGGACATCCCGCTTTACTTAAGCAACATTTGGGCATTTGACCGTATAAACACGACTGCTGCAGATGAGAGCCGTACGGAATTGGTTAAGCAAAATACGGAGCGGAATAAGTTCCAGCAGGAAATGCTGTCCTACGAAGCTTTTATTAGCGGGCTGGAGCTGAGCGTCAGCATTTCTCCGCTAGGTGATGCAGAGCTGGCAAGAGCCGCTCAATTGACTCAGAGGGTGAATCAATTTAACTTTACTACGATTAGGCACTCTGAAGCGGAGCTTAAAAAGATAGGCAGCGAAGAGAATGTGAGCTGCTTTGCCGTAGCTGCCAGTGATAGGTTTGGAGATTATGGAATAGTAGGTTTGGTTGTATGCCGCGAGCAGGGTTCGAAGCTCATCGTGGACAGCTTCCTTCTTAGCTGCAGAGCTTTAGGCAAAGGAATAGAGTATACCATGCTTGCGAAACTTGGCGAATTGGCGGCGGACAAAGGTCTGGGCCAAGTGGACGTTGTTTTTGTTCCAACCTCCAAGAACCAGCCTGCCGCGCAGTTTTTAGACTTAATCGGAGCACAGAACGTAGCAGCCTCGGCTGAAAATAAAGTGTATGCGTTCACGGCTGCGTTTGCGAAAACAATAGACTTTACGGCCTACTTGGAACAAGCCGGCCACATACGTGAGGAGGTTCATGCAGCCGCGCAGCAGACAGCGAGCGGTGCTGATCCGGTCATTTTAGATGTGCTGGACGATATTGGAAGGCATTTGAATACGTCGAGAAGCATACACGCCAAAGTGGAGGCGGCCTCGCAAGGCAAGACTGGCGAGCGGGCGGAGTATGTAGCTCCAAGGAATGAATTTGAGAAAAGAATATTGAACATCTGGGAAGATGTTTTAGTCATTGAGCAAATCGGAGTAATGGATAATTTGTTTGAGGTGGGCGGCGAATCCATTAAAGCGATTCAGATTTTGTCCAGAATTCGAGAGGAATTTGAAGTGGATTTGCCAATGACGGTACTGTTCGAAGGGTCACTTACAATCGCAGGGCTTGCCGAGGCTGTCGAAACCAGCTTGCTCAACAGCTTTGATGAAGACTCGATTGCGGAACAATTAGCGGCCTTGGAAAACCTGACGGAAGAAGAAATCGAGCAGCTGCTTCGGGAAGAGAGCGAGTGAGGCAGGGTATGAAGCTGTTACTAGCTCAAAATGCATCCTACTATCCTGCACTAGGTGGAGCCAATAAATCTAACCGAACGCTTATGGAAGCATTAAGCCGCTTAGGGCACGAGTGCCGCGTCGTTTCTACAGCCTTGGTCAATAGTGCCTCAGAACAAGACCTGCGGGGTGCTGATGAGATTGAGGTTATATCCTCAAGTTCCGAAGTTTCCGTCTTCCATCTTAAAGGTGTTGCTGTTCATGCTGTGAAGGTGCGAGCAGCCATGGACAGCGCAAGGCTGAAAAATTATTTAATCAGGCAAATAAAGGACTTTGCTCCCGACAGAATTCTAATTTCTACGGAGGATGTGGGGCATGTACTGCTGGAGGCGGCTGTAAACAACGCAGCTTCCAAAGTCGTCTACCTTGCCAGAACAACCCTCTATCTGCCCTTTGGGCCGGATTGTTTTATAGAGGCGCCTGATAAGACGGAGCTGCTGCGCAAAGCGGCAGCCATTGTCGTCGTTGGCGATTATCTCAAGGACTATATGTGGCAGTGGGCCAAGCTCAAAGCAGAGGTGCTGCCCATTTCTTTATTTGGCGACGGTCCTTTTCCGGACTATGGAAATTTCGATAAAGGCTATGTGGCCATGGTGAATCCATGCGCTTACAAGGGGATATCGATTTTTCTAGAGCTGGCGCGCTCCTTTCCTGAGCTGTCATTTGCCGCCATTCCGACATGGGGTACAACCTCCGATGATATGAAAGCGCTGAGGGAGCTCAAAAACGTTCGTATTTTTGATCCAGTGGACGATATGAACAAGCTTTTCTGCCAAACCCGTGTTATGCTCGTTCCTTCCTTGTGGGCTGAGGCCAAATCAAGGACGATCGTTGAGGCTATGCTGCGAGGCATCCCTGTTCTTGCAAGTGACGTTGGGGGAAATCCAGAGGCCAAGCTGGGAGTAGAGTATGTGCTTCCGGTAAATCCGATTAAGGGCTACAAACAGGCTGTTGATGAACGCAGCCTGCCCGTATCGGACATACCGGAGCAGCCTATGCAGCCGTGGCAGGAGGCACTCGGACGTTTATTGAGTGAAAGGGAGCACTATGAGGATGTATCAAGACGTTCAAGGGAAGCGGCACTGGATTATGTAGAAAATAGGGGAGGAAGCAAGCGGGTTGAAGCATATTTGCTGAATTTGCAGGCTGCAGCGGAAAATATGCAGCAAGAAGTCCTAGTCCCTGCTGCTAAAGAGAGTACCGTTGCCCAAATGACCGATAAGCTTACTCCTGCCCAGAAGGCGCTGCTTGCCTTAAGGTTAAATAAAAAAAATCAAAGCCGGGGTAATGGCCAATGAGTAAAGAATTGGATAACAACGCGGTTGCAGAAAAATGGAGCGGCCTTTCGGACAAACAGAAGGCATTGCTGGCTCTGAGGATGAAAAAACAGGGGGCAGAGCAGCCGGCGCAAAGCTTGAAGATCACCCGGCTGGAAAGAACCGGCGAAGACCGCTTTACGGCCTCCTATTCGCAGAAGCGCTTCTGGTTTCTTGATCAATGGCATACGAACAAGGCTGCCTATAATACCCATCTTGTTTCCAAACTGGTGGGCAGGTTGGACTTGAATGCGCTTAAGCAAACCTTCGATGCGATTGTGAACAGGCATGAGATATTGCAGATGGTTTATCGTAATCGCGAGCATGAGGTTGAGTGCTGCCGTCATTCCAATCCGGTTGTTACGATAGGCGAGAAATCGGTAAAGGCGTTCACCAGAAAGCAGCTGGAAGAGAAAATCGAGGACTTTGTTCACGAAGAGGTACACAATCCGTTTGATTTGGCTAACGATCTGCCAATAAGGGTGACGCTGCTGTCTGTTTCAAAAAAAGAGCATTATCTGATTATCGTCGTCCACCACATCGTGTCGGATATGTGGTCCTTGCGTGTGATGAACAAGGAAATTGAATGTTTTTACAATGCCTTTGCCAGAGGCCAGCAGCCGGAGCTTCCGGAGCTTCCCGTGCAGTATATGGATTATGCGGTATGGCAAAGGAATCTATTAGAGGGAAAAGTTACAGAGAGACAGACCCAGTACTGGAAGGAACAATTGGCGGGAGCTCCTCCGTGTCTGCCATTGATGACGGATTTTCCCCGTCCAGATGTACAAACCTATAATGGGAAGGTTCATAAATTTATTATTCCAGAAGGCATGGCAGGCAAAATTCAGACGCTTGCAAGTGAAGAAGCGATAACCCCATTTGTTTTTTCATTAACGGCTTTTGCTATTTTACTTAACCGTTATACCCAAGCGGATGATATCGTCATAGGTTCTCCGGTTGCGGGGCGTACCCATAAAGAGGTTGAAGACCTGATGGGCTTGTTCATCAATACGCTGGCGATCAGAGTTCGTTTGGAAGGCAATCCCCGGATCAGGGAGCTGCTGCAAACGGTCAAAAAAACCGTTATGGGCGCCGTGGCAAACCAGGAGCTTCCTTTTGAGAAGCTTGTGGAGGAATTGCAGATTGAGCGTGATTTGAGCTATTCTCCTGTTTTTCAGGCGATGTTTAATTTTCAAAGCATAGAGAAAACAGCCCTGCAGCTTGCCGAGCTGGAAGTCAGTCCTTTTTTGCGCAGCAACAATACGACAAAGTTTGATTTGAATCTGGCCGTCAAGTACATTGAAGGCGAAATGACCTGCTTCTTGACCTATAACACCGATCTATTCCTTCCCGAAACGATTCAGCGCATGGCAGGCCATTACATGGAGATCATTTCCTCTATGGCCGAAAGCTTTAACTTAAAGGCTCATGAAATTGAGACGCTTACCCCACTAGAAAAACAAACACTGCTCTCAGAATGGAGCTTTTCCGAATACATTAATCATCCTGATGTTCCGTATGTTCACAAGCTTTTCGAGGAGCAGGTGCAGAAAAGTCCAGCTGCTATTGCTGCTGCTTGCCAGGGCAGGTCTTACACATACGAGGAGCTTAATCAAAGAGCCAATAAGCTTGCGCACTATTTATCCGCTAAAGGAGTTGGCCCTGAAAAACGTGTAGCCCTATTTGCCGAGCGTTCGCTTGAAACGGTAGTGGGCATTCTTGGAATTTTGAAAGCAGGCGGAGCCTACGTTCCAATAGATCCCCTGTTTCCTGTCGAACGTATCAGGTACATACTGGAGGATGCCTCCATTGATATTGTAGTTGCCGAGGCGCATTTAGCGGTTTCCTTAGGCGATACTGCAACGGCGGAATGGGTGTATCTCGACGCTGACTGGCCTGCCATTGCAGAGCAGAGCAGTGACAATATGGCGGTGCCGCTGCAGCCTTCCAATCTGATTTACATCATTTATACATCAGGCTCTACAGGCAAGCCGAAGGGTGTTGCGGTAGAGCATGGGAATTTTCTGAATTACTATTTCGGCGTGATGCAGAGGCTGGATGTCGAGCCAGGCCTTAAATACGCGATTGCTTCCACCTTTGCCGCTGACCTCGCCACTATTAATGTGTGGGCAGCATTAAACACGGGCGGACAGCTTCATATTTTGACCTATGACCAATCCGTCGACTCTCAGCAATATGCCAAATATTTCAGGGAGCACGGAATCGATGTCATTAAAATGGTTCCAAGCCATTTCAAGGCGCTGCGGGAACGCGCGAACCTGCGCGATATTATTCCGAATAAA
Source organism: Paenibacillus sp. FSL H8-0537 (assembly GCF_038051995.1). NCBI lineage: Bacteria > Bacillati > Bacillota > Bacilli > Caryophanales > Paenibacillaceae > Paenibacillus > Paenibacillus sp. FSL H8-0537. The sequence goes on from NZ_CP150290.1 coordinate 2,542,481, forward strand.
CGGCTTATCCTTGCTGGCGAGCCCTCCTATTGGGACATGATTGATGACATCAGGGCGGCTAAGCCTGAGACGGAGATCCAAATTCATTATGGACCGACTGAAACGACGGTGTCCATGCTGACGTATACCGTAACCGAAAAAAGGCCCGCCCAGCATACGTCGGTGCTGCCGCTGGGGCGTCCGCTGCCTAATGTTTCTATCTATGTGCTGGATGATAAAATGCAGCTTGCGCCTATAGGAGTTCCCGGGGAGCTATTCATTGGCGGGCCGGGAGTTGCCAGAGCGTATTTAGGCAGACCGGAATTAAACGTAGAAAAGTTTGTTCCAAATCCGTTCGACGAGGAAAATGGCGGACGGCTTTATCGAACCGGAGATATAGTGCGTTATTTGGAAAACGGCATTATTGAGTTTTTGAGCAGAGTCGACGAACAGGTGAAAATCCGGGGTTTTCGAATCGAGCTAGGTGAAATCCAATCATCGCTGCTCGAATATCCCGGCATCAAGGATGCTTTTGTGACCGTTCATGAAGACGCTGGCGGCGAAAAGAAGATCGCTGCCTACTATGTGCCAGGCGGCTCCCAGCCGGTTAACCTATCCGCACTGCGGAACAGTCTGAAGGAGAAGCTTCCGGGCTACATGGTTCCTGCGGTATTTATGGAGCTGGATAAAATGCCCTTGAACGCAAACGGCAAGGTGGAACGCAGCGCTCTGCCTGCTCCGAATGCCGTAGAAGCAGCCTCTGAAAGCGACTATGAAGCGCCGCGGGACGAATTGGAAGCGAGGATGGCTGCTGTCTGGTCCGAGGTTTTGAACATCGAGAGAATAGGGATAAACGATGATTTTTTTAGTCTGGGAGGAGACTCCTTTAAGGCGGTCCAAGTTGTGCGGGGAATTGATCATGCGCTGAGCATTATCGACCTTTTCAAATATCCGACGATTGGTGAGCTGTCGGCTATCGTTTCGCAGGGCAGTACGGACAGCGGGGACGTCCTTCACCGACTTTCGAGGGGGGGAAATGCCGCTGAGGAGATTGCCATCGTGTGTGTTCCCTTTGCTGGCGGGAGCGCGATTTCCTATCAGCCGCTGGCCGATGCGCTGGCGGATCATTATGCCCTTTATGCGGTTCAAGTTCCCGGACATGATTTCAGCAATAAGGATGAAGTCCTTGAGCCTTTGGAAGAAGTAGCAAGGCGCTGTGTACAGGAAATAAAGGACAAGGTTGCCGCTCCATCCATCGTTGTTTATGGGCATTGTCTTGGAGGCGCTCTGGCGATTGAAATAGCGAGGCTCCTGGAGCAAGAGAATATGAACCTGGCTGGCGTCGTTATGGGAGGGAATTTTCCTGTTTCCCAGCTGCCGGGCAAGCTGTTCAAGCTATGGAATAAGCTATTGCCACGGGACCGCCGCATTTCGAACCGTGCCTATATGGATATGCTCCGCTCTTTGGGCGGCTTCAGCGAGACGCTGTCAGGAGAGGAGCGGGATTTTATTATCCGCAGCCTTAGGCATGACCGCCGTGAAAGCGAGCGTTATTACTCTGATCGGTATGCCGATGCCAATCATGCAAAATTAAAGGCGCCGCTGCTTTGCATAGTCGGCGAACGGGACAGAACGACCGAGTTTTACGAGGAGCAGTATAAGGATTGGGAGTTTTTCAGCAGCCATGTGGATTTAGACCTGATCCCGAATGCGGGACATTATTTCTTCAAGCACCAGTCCCATGACGTAGCTGATTGTATTGAGAATGGCCTTGAAGCGTGGCAGCAGCAGAAGGCGAACGAGGAGAAACAGGGGAACCAGGAAAGTCAGAAGCAAAATAACCGGGAGACGGCAGCATCGCCGGAAGTGCTCCCGAATTTGCGAACGCTTTTCATCTTCGTTTTTGGGCAGTTTATTTCCATGATGGGCTCCAGCTTAACGGGTTTTGCGATGGGCCTATGGGTTTACAGCCATTCAGGCGCCATTATGGATTTTGCCGCAACGCTGGTGTTCCACCGCCTGCCGGGTATCTTAATGCTTCCTTTTGCAGGTGTTCTGGCGGACAAAAAGGATCGCAGGCATATTCTGATCTGGAGTAATGTATGTTCTGCGGTTGTAACGATTATGATCGCCTTGTTCTTCTACAGCAACTCGCTAGAGACGTGGCATATTTATGTCGCGGTGGCGGCCTTATCCATTGCAAATGCCTTTCAGCGTCCCGCCTATTTGGCGGCAGTTGCCCAAATTGCGCCCAAGCGCTATCTCGGACAAGCCAATGGAATTGTGCAGCTGGCTACCTCTTCGAGCGAAGTGCTTGCGCCGCTGCTGGGGGGCGTTCTGGTGATGACACTTGAGCTGCCGGGCATTCTTCTCATCGACTTCCTATCCTTCGTTTTTGCTATATCGACTTTGCTCTTTATAAGGTTTCCAAATTCCTTATTCCGCAAAATTGAAGAGCCATTTTGGACTCAAATGGCCGGAGGCTGGAACTTCATAAGGAAGCGCAAAAGCTTCGTAGCCTTGATTTTGTTTTTTATGATTTCCAATTTGATGCTGGGGATGGCCAACGTCCTCATTACTCCGCTCGTTCTAACCTTTGGATCTACCGTTGTACTCGGAATGGTGACCTCAGCTATTGGCATAGGGGGACTCGCAGGCGGGGTGGCTATGGGGCTGTGGGGAGGTACCCGCAGAAGAGCGGAGGGCATGATTGGTTTTAGCTTGCTTATCGGTCTTTCCTACATCGTAATGGGGCTTACGCCAATAACTTGGCTGGTCATGGCGGGAGTATTTGTTTACGGCGTCTCGCTGTCGATGACAAACGCCCACTGGCAGACATTGATCCAATCCAAGGTGCGGGCCGAACTGCTGGCAAGGGTATTTTCGATCAATCAGCTATTCGCTTTGCCTACCATTCCGCTGGGCTACTATATTGGCGGACTGCTGTCGGACAAAATATTCAAACCGCTGTTTGTCGATCATCCAGAGCTTGTTAAGAGTCTGGGCTGGATTGTAGGCACGGGGCCGACACGGGGAATAGGCCTGCTGTTTATTTTAATCGGCTTATTTATGGCGGCCTGGAGCTTCCTTGGGCTAAAGTATAATCCACTCCGCTATATGGATGATATTTTACCTGATGCCATTCCGGGGCCGCTGTTTATAAGGGATAAGGATCGCATTCAGCAGGAGGAAGACCGGGAACTGGAGCGGATAAACAAGCAGCTGGCGAGTAAGAACGTTTTTAGCAGGGGGAAAAGCTATGATATTTAATGTAATGACGGTACTAAACAGTGATTATTTTGACTTTGGAAAGCTGTTTGTCAATTCCTTTTATGACAATGTCGATTTAAGCCGTATCCATAAGCTTTACGTTTATGATACCGGACTTTCCGAGGACGATAAAAAATATTTGTCCGTTTTTCCGCAGATGGAAATCGTATCAACCGAGCTGAATACGAAGCATGTGCTGCTTCACGATGAGGACTGGCGCAAAAATGTATACTCCAAAACCGCTTTTTTGCTGCAGGTCATTGAAAAGGATTCACTGCCTACCGTCATGATCGATTCAGATTGCCTGTTCCTTTCAGATTTTACCCGCTTGATACCGGAAAATGCTGATTTTGTCGCCTGTCGCCGTGAAGAGCAGGAAGCTTTTTGTGAATATATCGCGTCCTTCTTTGTCATTAATTCCATCGAGAAAGCCCCTTCTTTTATACGGGAATGGCGAGAGGAAATGTATTATGGGACGGAAAATCACAAGGAAAGCCCGGCATTATCACGCTTAATCAATAAGGGCGGCTATCAGGTCTATGCGATCAAGGAGGATCTGGTTTCCTACACCGGTACTGAATTGACGGCGGATATAACCATCGCACATATGAAGTCGACCAGAGGATTGCGAACGGTAGAGCAGCGAGTTAACCAGCCGCATTTGAAAGCGTATAAGGAAAAGTATTTGACGGATATTCCTATAGCTGCGGTTGGAAAAGCACTTTCAGCGATGTTTCTGGAAACCGCCTCGGAGGCTGCACTGGAGCAAAGCTCCGGTAAAGATCGTCCCTCCGCTTTGGACAACCTTTCGCCAGAGAAAAGGGCACTGCTTCTAAAAAGGCTGAAAAAGGGCTGATTGCCCCTATGTATGACATACGTTGCCTTCACAAAAAGAGGGGTGTACGAATTGGACCATTTGGAACAACGGTTAAAGCTCAAATATCCTCAATTGCAGCATACGGTTAAAACGATTAAATCGCCGCTTCGTTTTTGTCCCTTCGGGGCCCATGTGGATCATCAAGCTGGAATGGTAGCCGGAATGACGCTGGATATTTCTGTGGATATGGTTTATGTTCAGAACGAAGAGCCGTATATAAGGGTTCAAAGCTTGGATTTCCCCGACGAGGAGTATTTTCATCTGGAACAGGTTCCGGCGATGGTGCCGGGATTTTGGGGCAATTATTTAAGAGGGGCCGTTATGGCCCTAAGAAAGAACCATATATTAAAGCACGGTATTTATGCATTAGTTAGAGGCAAGCATCCTATTGGCGGCTTGAGCTCTTCGGCAGCGGTAACGACCGCCTATCTTCTGGCTCTTTGCGATGTGAACGGGATTAAACTCCCGGAGCTTGAGCTAATCAACTATAGCCACTGGGTAGAGAACCATTTTATCGGACTGAATAATGGCATACTGGATCAGTCAATCAATATTTTAAGCCGTGAAGGCTATTTGACCGTGATGGATACCAAAACCAAAAGCTATGAGCTGATCGAAAGACCGCAAGCGATGCCGGAATTTGAAGTCGTGATTGTTTATTCTGGTGTGAGCAAGGCATTGATTGGGACCGATTATAACAACCGTGTAGATGAATGCAAAGTGGCCGCATGGCTTTTGCACGAGATGGCTGGCTTGCCTATGAAAAACCTGAAAGGCACCCAGCTCCGAGATATCGAGTATGAGGTTTACCAAGAGCATAAGTCAGGCTTGCAAGGCAGATTTCAGAAGAGGGCGGAGCATTTTTTCACTGAGAATGAACGGGTGAAGCAAGGCGCCGAGGCGTGGAAGCAGGGGGACCTGCAAAAATTCGGCAGCCTGATGCTTGAATCGGGGGAAAGCTCCATTCATAATTATGAATGTGGCTGTCCAGAGCTGATCAGCATTTTCCATATCCTAAAGCATACACAAGGCGTATATGGAGCCAGATTCAGCGGAGCGGGCTACAGAGGCTGCTGTATTGGTCTGGTGGACCCGGCGTATAAGGAGCAAATCAAAGCCGCCATTGATGCACAATATCCAAAGCAGCATCCGGCGTATAAGGATTTGTATCAGGTGTGCTTTAGCAAAACCGATGATGGCGCGCGAATCATATAACTGGGGTTAGAAGCGAGGGAAATACGAATGAAGGCAATTATTTTAGCAGCGGGTTACGCAACTCGCCTCTATCCTTTGACAAAGGACTTTCCAAAGCCTCTTCTGGAGGTTGGAGGGAAAGCGATCATGGACCATATTATGGAGAAAATCGAAAGGGTTAGCTTGATTGACGAGACTTTTATTGTGACCAATGCCCGTTTTTATAGCCACTTTGTAGACTGGGCGAGCCAATCAGATTATTTCAAGCCGATTAAAGTCATTGATGATCGGACGACAAGCAACGAGAACCGCTTAGGGGCTATTGCCGACCTGCAGTTTGTCTTGGAACAGGAAAAGCTCGGCGATGAGCTTCTGGTCATGGCTGGCGACAATCTTTTTGATTTTGAACTAGCCGAAATGGTTCGTTTCTATCAAAGGGCGAGTACGGATACGATTGCAGCCCACGAGATAGAGGACATCGATTTTCTTAGGCGCACAGGTGTTATCCAAATGGATGCTAAGGGTAGAGTTATAGATTTTGAGGAAAAGCCGGCACAGCCTAGATCCAAGTTGGCCTGTCCTCCCTTTTATATTTACCAGCAGTCAACACTCCCTTTAATCAAGCAATATTTGGCAGAGGGCAATAACCCTGACGCACCGGGCAACTTTGTTCCTTGGCTGATTCGGCATAAAGAGGTTCATGCCTACAAATTTGAAGGGAAGCGCTTTGATATTGGGACATTGGAGAGCTATCACGAGGCGAGGGAGCTGTTCGCAAAGCAGAGTTAATTGGTAAAATGGCTAGGGTGTGTATGCAAGCGGGAGTCGCACTGCCACTCCTATTTGGAGGACTGAGGTTCCGCTATTTTGACTTTTGAACCGATTTCAGGCCGTGAGCGGACAGGAGATCCGTTATAACCCTCGTTATCCCGTCAAAACGGCTATTGGCGAGACATTAACGACTCCTGTGTCCGCGTCCTGTGTCTTAACCCGTGATTCCGTTGAATTAGCGTCTGCTGTGTCCGCCAAGTCTATCTTTATGGAAGTATAAACATTAAATGCCCAGCTCCTCCAATCCGTGAAAAAGGAGGCGCTGGGCATATATTTTTTAGTGTAAAATCATTTCTTAGTGCAGCGTCTGCAAAGCAGCAGGCGTAAACGGAATTAATTCATCTTGTCTTCCGCCTTGGACTTTATCTGCCCACGCAGGATCGACGAGCAGGGCGCGGCCAACAGCTACAAGATCAAATTCGCCTGTATCCAGGCGTGAGGCCAGATCATCCACATTAGCGTTTTCTGCGCCTTTGCCTTCGGTAAAGAGGCTCATGAAATCGCCATCTAGTCCTACGGAGCCAACGGTAATCGTTGGTTTGCCAGTAAGCTTTTTCGTCCAGCCTGCAAAGTTGAGCTCCGAGCCTTCAAATTCCGGCTCCCAGAAGCGGCGAGTCGAGCAGTGGAAAATATCTACTCCAGCTTCTACAAGCGGAGCAAGAAACTGTCCCAATTCCTCAGGAGTGCTCGCAAGCTTAGCTGTGTACTCGGACGATTTCCACTGCGAGATGCGAATAATAATCGGGAAATCAGGTCCGACAGCTTGGCGGCAAGCTTCGATAATCTCGACCGCAAAACGCGTTCTCGACAGCATATCGCCGCCATAACGATCCGTCCGTTTATTCGTTTTCTCCCAGAAAAATTGGTCGATCAAATAGCCGTGCGCGCCATGGAGCTCAATGCCGTCAAAGCCAATCCGTTTCGCATCGGCTGCTGCTTGTGCGTAAGCTGCAACAACGTCTTTAATTTCGGCTTCGGTCAAAGGCTCATTCACGACCTCGCCCTCTGCAGTAATACCGGAAGGGCCGATCGGCAGTGCTTCCGGGTTCGGATGGGAGCCGACCTTGCGCGTTGTGCCAACATGCCAGATCTGTGGAACGATTTTGCCGCCAGCCGCATGAACAGCCTCGACGACCTTCGCCCAGCCATTTAATGCAGCTTCGCCATGAAAGTTAGGGATGTTTGGATTATCGGTGGCAGCCGGATGGTTAATCAGCGTGCCCTCTGTCACAATTAAGCCAACGCCATTTTCGGCGCGGCGTCTATAGTAGGCGACAACATCTTCACCCGGAACGCCATTTGGAGAAAAACCGCGGGTCATAGGTGCCATTACGACACGGTTAGGCAGGGAAAGTGGACCTGCAGAGAACGGCTTGAACAACGATTGAATGGAACTCATGAATAAAATACCTCCTAATCGAATAGAAAATCTATAATTCTATAAAAATAGATATAAAAGCATGAAATGAACAGGCATAAGCAAGGTTATAGCTCATCCTGAATCATTTCTTTGAAAAGCCGAATGTTAGCTTCATTGCGTCTGTAATAAGTGTGCTGTCCGATCCGCTTCGACTCCAGCAAGCCTGCTTTATGCATTTTCACTAAATAGCCGGATATAACGGATTGCGCAAGGCCCGATTTTTCAGCAAACGAACCGACGCAGACGCCTCCAGCAAACTGACAAGCATCGGTTAGATGGCATTGAGGCCCGAAATGCTCCTCAGGTGTTTTCAGCCATTTTAAAATATGGTACCGTTTCTCGTTAGACACAGCTTTAAGTATTGATAAAGTATCCATGAGGATTAGTATATCTACTTTTATAGAAATGTCAAATTGTTAGTCTCGGGTCGAAACGCGCCGCGCCGCCAAAGGACGGCGACAGCCGTTTCACCTTGTGCCTATTTGTGATCGATAGGGTGGACTTTGCAATTATTCCGTTATCGGAAACCAGCCTGGCGCATGCGTAATGGCTCCCCACAAGCCATTCGGGATGACAAGACGCTCTTGATCCTGCTTGGACAGCGTAGTCACAATATCCTGCTCGTTGCCTTGCTTGATTTTCTCCGTCCAATCCGGGTCGATAATGAGCTCGCGGCCTAGGGCGATGAACGGCACGCCGGAGTTTTTCGCTTGCAGAGCCTCTTCGGCAGTTGTGATGCCGCCAACTCCGATGAATGGAATGTGCTCGCTGTATTTTTCGACGAACCAGGCCATGCGGCTTTGTGAATCCTGTTCGCCTCTGCGCGGCTTCGACCAGAAATCATTAAGCGACACATGCAAATAATCCAGCTTCTGCTCGATTAGAGCGTTAACCAGATGGTACGAATGCTCCATCGTCAAGCCTTCTTCTTCAGGCTCCTCCGGCGAGAAGCGATAGCCCACCAGAAATGGCTGTGGCGCCATAGCTGCGGCTTTCTGAACGGCTTCAACGACGTAGAGCGGGAAAGCCATCCGTTTATGGACCGAGCCGCCCCAATCGTCGGTACGTACATTGGAAGCCGGGGAATAAAATTGCTGCAGCAGATAGCCGTTGGCACCGTGAATTTCTACGCCGTCAAAACCAGCCTCAATTGCACGGCGGGTCGCTTCGCCAAAGTCGGCGATAATCGCTTTGATTTCCTCCTCGGTTAGCTCGCGTGGTACAATACCGCCTTCTTGCTGGGCAATGCTGCTGGCGCTCACCAAATCATCATTCGGCACTAGGCCAGGGAAGCAGGATCTTCCGCCATGAAAAATTTGCAAAATCGCCTTCGCGCCGCGGCTTTTAATCGCATCGGCCAGACGCTTGAGGCTTGGGATCATTTCGTCGGTATCCGCGCCAAATTCGCCCGGGAAGCCTTTGCCGTTGCGGCTTACGTAGACGCAAGCTGTAACGACGATGCCGGGCCCCGCACTGCGACGGCTGTAGTAGGCGAGCTCCTCATCAGGCACTGTACCGTCCGGATTGGACGAGCAGGTTGTCATTGGCGCCATTACAATACGATTATGTACAGACATGCCATTCGTGAAAGTGAATGGTTCAAATAAAGGCTGAAATTGTGGTTTCATCAGTCGTTCCCTCCAGTTACGAAATGCTATCTACTTTATTTTATATCAGAAAATAAACAAAGGAAAGCGGAGGGAAAGGTTGCTTAAATGAAAGGGCTGGTATATAATCAACCAGATTTGCAAACAACTGAAAAATTGTGGGAATAAGGTGCGACAGCTGCGGCTGGAGCTTAAAAGGGAAGTTCGGTGCAAAACCGACGCGGTCCCGCCACTGTTACGGATTAGCTGAAGCTACAAGGCCACTGATCTCGCTTAGCGAGAATGGGAAGGCAGCTAGCAGCATTATTTCCGGTAGCCAGGAGACCTGCCTGTTCTGACAACACTGCTGTAACCTACGGAGAATAGGGAAGTGTTAGCGCGCATGCTTATTTGCTATGATGGAAAATAACAATAACAGGCAGCTCTATCCTTCCTATGACTGGAGGCAGAGCTGTCTTTTTTTTTGCGGATTTTTACAGGAAGATGATTTTGCTAGAGGGAGAGGAAATAGAAAAGATGAAACGTACACAAACGGCAAGAAATAAAAAAAGAATGGGTGTTTTATTCAGCCTCTGCTTGCTGCTGGCGCTGATGGGCTGCAGTGGTGCCAACGGCTCAAATGAACCCATCAGCAATAATGGGCTGTCGCAGCAGTCTGCTGCTCCTTCCGCCGCTGCGGATGCTGCTTCTGAAGAAATCGTGCTGGCTGCGCCGCGGGATTTAGCACCAGGACCACAAGATGCTTATTACACGAGCACTATTCTATACGTATGGGAGCCGCTAATTGCTGCTTCTGAGGATGGCAAGCCTGCTCCAAAGCTGGCGGAATCGTGGGAAATGTCCGCTGATGGCAAGGAATGGACCTTCATGCTGCGCAAAGGCGTGACGTTCCACGATGGCGCGCCATTCAACGCGGACGCGGCGCTTGCAAATTTTGCCCGTTACAAGCAGGTGAGCCCGAAGAGTTCGCCGTTCTATACGCTGGACATTAATCATTCATACCCTAGCCTTCAGGAAGTCGTGAAGGTTGATGAAAGCACGATTAAGCTTGTTTTCGAAAATCCGCAGCCGACGCTGCTGTATTCAATGATCAACTTCTCAAGTCCGATGTACAGCCCGAATAATTTTGACGACAACGGCGATTTCAACGGCCTGCCGCAAGGAACAGGTCCTTTCAAGCTTGTGCAGCATGAGAAGGATCAATATTCTTTGCTAGAAGCTTACGACGGCTATTATGGCGAAAAAGCAAAAGCTCAAAAAATCCGCGTCCGCGTCATACCGGACCCTGATACAAGGCTGGCTGCCCTTAAATCTGGGGAGATTTTGGGCGTCATGGATTTGGGAGCTATTCCTCCTGCCCTTGCCGAGGAGCTGCTGAAGGATGACCGCTTTGCTGTATCGACGGCAAAATCGACGATTTCCCACTACCTGCATCCGAACGGTGCCAAAGCGCCATTTAATGATTTGAAGATGCGTCAGGCGCTGAGTCTGATTATTGACCGCGAGCAGCTGGTGAAGGAGCTGTTTTTGGGTTATCCAACCGCTACAGCCAACATTCTAAATTCGACCTCGCCGTTTTACAAGGACATCCCTGCCGTTCATGATTCGGAAAAGGCAATCGCTCTGTCGCATGAGGTGCTTGGCGATAACAGGCAGGCGGTTACGCTAATTGTGCCAACTTATGGGCTTGACCGTTATCCGTATAAAGCGCAGGCCGAGCTGCTTCAGGCTGTGCTTCAACAATTGCAGCTGGACGTTACGATTCAAATATTGGATGGAGCAGCTTACAAGGAAGCACAGGCACAAGGAAACTTCGATTTGGCTATGGCCATTCAGGGGCTGCCGAACGGCGATCCTTATTCGATTTTGAACAATTATATGGCTAGCGAAGGCTCAAGCAATAAAAGCTATACGCTCGGTTACAGCAATGCCCGTGTGGATGAGCTGTTGAATCAGGTGAAGACGACGCTGAATATGGATGATCGCGCTGCCATTTATAACGAGCTGCAGGATATCGCAGCTGAGGAATTGCCGACGATTCCGCTGTTTAATGATGCGAGCTTAATTGCGTTCAGCAAAGAAATTACCGGATACGGGGCACTTGTGTATGGTACAACGCTGCCGCAACTGGAGCGGGTACAATAAGATGGCCTATTTCATTCGGAGGTTGGCGGCGGCTGTTCCCGTCCTGATTGGCATTACGTTTATAGCCTTTGCATTAAGCGTCGCCTCTCCGGGTGATCCGGCTGTCGAGCTGCTCAGCATGAACGGCTTCAGCCAGCCGACCGAAGAGCAAATTGCTTTGAAACGCGAAGAGATGGGGCTGAATGATCCGCTGCTCGTTCAATATGGACATTGGTTATCAAAGGCGGTACAAGGTGATTTGGGAACGTCATATATGACGAAGGAATCGGTTAGCGGCGAGCTGCTGCGCCGCCTTCCTGCAACCTTAAGCCTATCTTTGTTAGCTGTATTGTTCGCCATTCTGCTTGGCGTGCCATGCGGCATGCTCATGGCGATTCGGCGCAATCGGCTGTTCGATCATATCGGCAGGGCGCTTGCGCTGATTTTGGTTTCCATTCCCGGATTTTGGCTGGCGATCATGCTCATTGCCTTATGGTCGGAGAAGCTGCAGTTGCTCCCAACCAGCGGCTATGGGACATGGAAGCATCTGCTTATGCCAGCCGCGGTGCTTGCTTCCGGTACAGGCGCCATATTGATGCGGCTAACGCGTGCGGCGCTGCTGGAGGAGCTGAATAAAGATTATATGCTGACGGCCCGGGCTAAGGGGCTGCGTGAGAGCTTCATTGTGCTTCGGCATGCACTGCGCAATGCTTGTATTCCGCTGCTCACGGTCATCGGCAGCTATTTTGGAGCGATTGTTGGCGGCTCCGTCATCGTGGAAGTTATTTTCGCGGTGCCAGGCATTGGACGCTTTGCAATGGACGGTATTTTTCGCAGAGATTATCCGGTCATTCAGGGCTATGTCGTATTTACCGGTCTCATTTACGTCCTGTTCAATTTGGCAACGGATTTATGCTATGGGCTTGCTCATCCGCAAATCAGGCTGGGAGGGAAGCTTCGATGAAGATATCCTATAGGTTGGCTGCAGGCGTGCTTGCCTTCTTTCTGCTTACCAGCTTGCTGGCACCGCTGCTTGCTCCCTATGACCCGAATCAGATTAATATGGCGGAAAGGCTTACACCGTTATCCGCTGCACATTGGCTAGGAACAGACACGCTGGGGCGGGATGTGCTGAGCCGCATTTTATATGGCGGAAGGGTGTCGATCTTGCTGGCGGTAGCTGTTACGCTCGCTACAATGCTAGTCGGCCTGCTGCTCGGAACGATAAGCGGTTATGCTGGCGGTTGGATCGATGAAGCCATACAAATTGTGGTTAGCATTTTTCAAGGACTGCCGGGTCTCGCGCTTATGCTGGCTATTGCAGGTACGCTCGGTCCCGGTGTAAAAAGCCTGTTTATCGCGCTTCTCTTCACCTCATGGGCAGATTTTTCCCGGGTCGTGCGCGGCGAGGTTATGAAAATACGCGAAGAAAGCTACGTGGAAGGCATCCGTGCTTTAGGGGCGGGCCATGCGTACATAATCAGCAAGCATATGCTTCCGAATTTATTGGGGCCGCTTATTGTATTGTTCACGATTCGGATTGGGCGAGTGATTCTATCTATCGCCTCGCTTAGCTTTCTCGGTCTAGGCTTGCAGCCGCCAGCGGCAGATTGGGGAGTGATGGTGAACGATGCCCGGCCATATTTTCGCAGTTATCCACATCTAATGTTCGCACCTGGACTCTGTATAGCCGCTGTATCCCTATGCATCAATTGGCTGGGTGATGGTCTTCGCGATAAGCTGGATACACGGACGGAGAAAGAGCATTCACTGCTGTAGGAGGAATGATGTTGACCGATACGCTTATGGTAATCAAGCAGCTAAATGCTTCCTTTCAGACAAGGGAAGGGCTTGTGCAGGCGGTTGAAGGGGCAACGCTTGAGCTGAAGCGGGGGCGCATTTTTGGACTGATTGGCGAGACGGGCAGCGGCAAGTCTGTGCTAGGTCTGTCGCTGGTGAGGCTGCTTCCCGCACATGCTTCCGTCAGTGGAAGCATCCTGTATAAAGGCCGAGATTTGCTGCAGCTGAGCCCAAAAGAAATGAGGCAAATACGGGGAAGGGAAATCGCCCTCATTCCGCAAAATCCTGCAAGCTCTCTCAATCCAGTTCTGACGCTTGGCAGCCAGCTTCGCGAGGCGAATCGCACTTATGGCGGGAGAGCGGGGAACAAGCAGGTCAACGCTGAGGCGGCTGGTCTGCTGCATGCGATGAATATGCCGGATGCGGAGCAGCAGCTGCGGCGCTACCCCTTTCAGCTAAGCGGCGGAATGAAGCAGCGTGTGCTGGCGGCAATGGGACTTGCCGGAAGCCCGTCATTGCTTATTGCCGATGAGCCGACGAAAGGGCTCGATGCTCTAATCCGCGTCCAGGTGACGGAAATGCTGGCAAATATGGCACGGCGCACAGGCGCGGCGCTGCTGCTCATCACGCATGATCTGGATGTAGCGCGGGTGCTTTGCGATGAAGTGGGCGTCATGTATGCCGGTCAAATCATTGAGCAGGGGCCAGCGAAGAAGCTATTTGCACAGCCGATGCATCCTTACACGCGCGGTTTAATCGCATCTATGCCCAGCAGAGGGATGATTCCGATAGCTGGAACAGCGCCGAGCTTGACGGATAGGCCTGCTGGCTGCAAGTTTTATGATCGCTGTGCTTCAGCGATGCCTCGCTGCGAAGCAGAGCAGCCAGGCTTATATAAAACGGCTCAAACCGAGATAACGAATAAGGCAATTGAACCGGAAGACGACGGTACGGTTGAGGGGCAACAAGCAGCCGCCGAGCATATAGCTGCTCAGCACACAGCCGCCCAGCACAAAGCGAGGTGTTTCCTTTATGCTTGAAATGATTGAGCTGCACAAACGATATCGAAGCAACTGGCTAACAGGCAGAGGTCATCAGGCGGTGGAGCCAGCAACCTTTCAAATTGCTGAAGGCGAGTCGCTGGGGCTGGTCGGAGAGAGCGGCAGCGGCAAGTCGACGCTTGCGCGGCTGCTGCTAAAGCTGATTTCGGCTGATGGCGGCCGTATTTTATATAAAGGAACCGATATTAGCGGATATTCCATGAAGCAGATGAGGCCGCTGCGCCGGGAGCTGCAAATCATGTTTCAGCATCCGCACTCCGCGCTTAATCCTCGGCGGACGCTGCTGGATAGTCTGCTTGAGCCGGTGCTGCTGCATCGACTAATGAATAAGGCAGCAGCCATGGAAAGGGCACTTGAGCTAATAGACGTTGTCGGGCTGAGGGCGGAGGTGCTGACGCGGTATCCCCATCAGGTAAGCGGCGGCCAAATACAGCGAATCGTCATTGCTCGAGCCTTGATGCTGGAGCCAAAGTTTCTTGTACTGGATGAGCCTACGTCGATGCTTGACGTTTCTGTACAGGCGCAGGTCATCCAGCTGCTCCAGCGCATTCGGAAGGAGTTTGGGCTGACTTATTTGTTTATTTCGCATGATTTGGAGCTGGTGCGGCATATGTGCGATCGAATCGGGGTTATGAAAGAGGGACGTATCGTTGAGCTTGACGAGAGCGAGTGTATAATGGAGCGCCCGCAGCATCCTTATACACAGCAGCTGGTGAATGCTTTTCAAGCCTTCAAGCGGTAATACAGCTTAAGCCAGACTCTGCAAAAGAAAAGGAGCATGTATTAAATGATGAAATGGTACAGCGAAGTCGGCTTGACGCCAGCTGCTTACTGGACGCTGGCTTGGGAACAGGCAGCCCAAAGCGACTCCCGCGTCAGCAGCGATGCCGAGGAGGAAAGCTACTGGCAGCAGCATGCGCCTGTCTATGATGAACGCAATCCGCTTGCGCCCTATACGGCGGAACTGATGGGCAGCGTTATCGCAAGCTTGCGGGCCGACGATGAACTCATTGAAGTGGGGCCTGGAACGGGCGGATTTACGCAGCTGCTTGCTCCACATGTCGGCAAGCTTACCGTCGTGGAGCCATCGGCGGCGATGTATGCAATACTAGCAAGAAATTGGGAGCAGTCTGGTTTGGCCCAAGCCGTGCCGGAGGCGATACGAACGAAGTGGGAAGAGGCATCGGGGCTCACTTGTGATGTGCTGTTCAGCGCCAATGCATTTTACCGGATTCGCGACATGAAGGAGAGCCTTGCCCAGATGAGCCATGCTGCCGGCAGGCGCGTCTATCTTGTACAGTCGATCGGAGTGCCTTTTGCCCATCCGCTGCGGGCTATGCATGGCGGAAAGCAGCTGGAACGCAGCCGCGCACAGGTGATTTGCGACATTTTGCAGGAAATGGCGATTTCGCATCAAATGGACACTTTTGCTGTGCAGCGCAAAAGCGGGGCGGTTCATAATGTGGCCCTGATATCCTGGGATACATAGCGGATCAGACCGCGCATTACGTACTGTAAATAAGAGCATGTCTTGTAAGAGCAGCAGCATGAAAGCGGATATCGCTTGCATCTGCTGCTTTTTGTTTTACGTAAATTCATCTATGCCCTTTTGCATCCCAGTACTTGTCGATGCCTTGCCACTCAGAGTATAGTAATAACTTATAATGCATGTGCAGGCTCCTAAGTGCTGCGCAAGAAAGGAGCCTGCCATGAAGCTGCAGCGGCTGTACGATCAATACGTCCGAAATAATCTGTTTATGAAAATGATTTTGCTGTTCGTATTGATTACGACGGGCACAATCGTCACCTTTGCCTATTTTATGTATGATTTTATGTCGCAATCGATCGTTCGCAATGAGCTGGAAAATCAGAAAAAAGCGATGGATAGCGTAAACAGCTATATGACCCGCAAATATGATTCCGTCCAGTCCATGATGGTGGATGTATACCGCAATGAGCCGTTATCGCTGAATTTATCTTATTTTTTGCAAAACCCGTTCGATGACTATATGAAATTCAGGCTCGATCAAAATGTCGATGAAGCGAGTACGAGTCTGCCGAAAGGGCTGGACTATTTTGACAATAAGCTGGAGGACGATCCGGATATCGAAAATTTGCTGCTGTACAGCTCGAATCGGCAGTTTCTATATGTGTATAAGAAAAATCATGTCACGAAGCTGATTTCGTCCAACGCCTCACGTTCCTTTATTCCCGATGCGATGGCACAGGAGGACACCCGCGTATCCGTTCCGAATATTTGGGTGCGGCGCGCCATTGAGCAGACCGATCCTGAGCTGTACGCCTTTCGGCTCCCGATTAATGACAAGCAGACGCTTAAGGGGCTAGGCCAATTGCTCGTCTACTTCAAATCGGAAAATATTACGCAGGTGCTGAAAAATTATGAGGGCCAGCTTAAAGGCTACATCGTCGTACTGAACCCAGCCGGAGAGGTGCTGTTTGATTCCTCGGACACCTATTATGGGCAAGTTTATCCCTATATGGACAAATTGGATACGCTCTATGGAACGGCGATGCTGGAGCAGCAGTCCTATGTCACGACGCTGACGCAAAATCAGGCGGGCTTTATCGTCGTCGGTGTAGCGCCGAAGGCGGAGGTCGCGGCAGCGGCCCACGGGCTGAAGCAGATGATTATGCTGATCAGCGCGCTGTGCATTGCCGTCGTGCTGCTGGTGCCGACGCTCGCCGTCGTCAATTTTGCCAAACGGACGAAAAAAATTATTCGTTTTATGCGCAAGGTGGAAAGCGGCGAGCTGACCGCGCGCATCCAGGATGACCGAGGCGACGAGCTGGGGCAAATTTCGCGAAGCTTTAATGATATGCTCGATGAGCTGAGCCGCCATATCGACACGGTATACAAGGCGGAAATCAAGCAGAAGCATACGGAGCTTGCGGCTTTGCAGGCGCGGGTCAATCCGCATTTTCTATACAATACGCTGGAGGTTATTCGCATGCGGGCCGTCTCGCAAGGGGCGAAGGATGTGGGAGAGATGATTTACAGCCTGTCGGTGCTGTTCAAAAGCTTTGTGCAGCCCAAGGGGAGCAATACGTTAAAGGATGAGCTGGAAACGGCGCGCCTTTATTTAGAGCTGTTTCGCATCCGCTATAAGGACAGGCTCTCCTTTGCTATCAGCTGTGAGGAAGGGCTTGGCGACAAACAGGTGATGCGGATGGCGCTCCAGCCGCTAATTGAAAATTATGTGGTGCATGGCTTGCGGCCCCGCAGCATGGACAACGAAGTTCAAGTGGACGTGCGGCGCAAGGATGAGCGGATTTGGGTGACGATAGCCGATAACGGCAGCGGTATCAGCAGCAAGCAGCTGGAAGAAATCCGGCAAAGGCTGGCACTGCCAGAGGAGGCTGGAGGTGACTCCTTCGGGCTTAGAAGCGTGCATGAGCGGCTGCAATTGCTATATGGAAGCGAATATGGGCTCGATATCGACAGCAAAGAGGGTGAGGGGACGACGGTCATGCTGTCCTTTCCCTATGACAAGGAGGCAGAGCATGTATAGAGTATTCATCGTGGATGATGAGCCATTCATTATTGATGGACTATATGACATTATTGACTGGTCGGCCTTTGGCCTGGAAATCGTCGGAAGCGCGGAAAATGGCCAAGAAGCGCTGGCAGCTTTGATGGATTTGCCTGCAGATATATTATTGACCGATATTTCGATGCCGACGATGGATGGGCTCACTCTTATTCGGGAAGCGCGCAAATTCCGCCCAGACCTGAAAGTGATTATCCTAAGCGGCTATAACGAATTTAATTATATAAAAGAGGGCCTGAGGCTTGGCGTTGAAAACTATTTGCTCAAGCCGATTAATCTCGACGAGCTGCAGGAAACGCTCGCGGGCACGATTGACAAGCTGAATGCCAGCAAAGCGGACCGGCTGTTCAGTGAATACGATATTCGTATTTTGCGTGATAATATATTGTACCGCTGGCTGACAGGACGCATTGCACCCAGTGAGCTGCAGGAGCGAATGGAGCTGCTGCAGCTAAGTCTCGACCGACCGTATGTCGTTACCGCTGTAGTACGTACGGATGAGCCGGCATCACCGGCCTATGAGGCTGCTCAGCGATTGGCTGTGCAAGATTCGTCGATGCTGCCGTTTGTCGATATTGATGGCGATTTGGTCATCGTATTTATGCTCGATGAGCCTGAGGAGGGCAAGCGTGAGGCGATAGAAAAGCTGCGCAGCATGCAGCCGAAGCTGACGAGGAGCGCCATGCGGCTCTCCATCGGAAGCGCCGAGCCAATGGGGGAAGCAGCGCCGCGCAGCTACGCGAATGCAAAGAAAGCGCAGGAATATTTTCTGCTGTATGATGACCCCGAAATATTGGATTACGATTTGCTTGTGCAGGCAGGGACGCCAGGGACGGCAAATGAGGCTGCTGCACCGCTCGATTGGCCCTCCTTTGCGAGGCTGATTAAAGCGAGGGAAATAGAGAAGCTGCATGAAGCGATTGAGGCGGAGTTCGAGCGCTGCCACGCTAGGGAAGGTATTACGCCCGCTTTTATACAAAGTATGGCCATTGAGCTGATGATTCGCTTTAAGATGGAGCTGAGGGAGATTAAGCAGACCGATCAACCGGAGCTGTATGAGGCGGGCTTCGCCAAAATTATGCAGCTTGCTTCGATTGACGGGCTGATGGCGGTTGTGAAGGAAGCAGCAGCCTTGACGGTGGAATCGCTGCTGAGGGATGTGAAAAGCCCGGTCATTCAATTGGTGCTGACTGAGGTGCATGAGCATTATGCACAGCCATTGTCGCTTAAGCTGCTGAGCCAGCAATATAATATTCATCCGGTTTACCTCGGCCATCTGTTCCAGAAGGAGACGAATGAAACCTTCACCGAATATATAAATAAATACCGCATCGGCAAAGCACAGCAGCTGTTGAAGGAGACGCAGCTCAAGGTGCAGGAAATTGCGGCAACCGTCGGCTACTGGGAGACAGGCTATTTCTACAAACAATTTAAGAAATACGTCGGAATTTCCCCGACTGAATACAAGGGACTACTCTAATCGCAGGATGGAGTAGTTTTTTTCTTTAATTTGTACATCATACCTTTAGTTTGTGGTCTATATGAAAATTGCCGTATCCGTTAATTTAAAACATAGAGTACAGAACATAGATTGGGGAGGAAACAAAATGAGTAACAAGAGAAAAAGATTTATGCCTCTGCTTGCCTTGCTGATGGTTGCATCGCTTGTGCTTGGCGCTTGTGGAAGTAAAAACGAAAGCGGCGGTGAAGTGGGAACAGCCGAAAAGCCGGTTGAGCTCATCTGGTACACCATTGGTACACCGCAAAAAGATGTAGATAAAGTTATGGCCGAAGTGAGCAAATACACGGCTGAGAAAATTGGCGTTACGATTAAAATGAACATGGTGGACTGGGGCGATTATGCTCAGAAGCTGCAAGTTATGACAGCATCCGGTGACCCGGTTGACATTATGTTTACAGCGTCATGGGCATTCGATTACGTGCAAAATGCAAGAAAAGGCGCTTTCCTGCAAATCGATGATTTGTTGAAGGAGAAAGGCCAAGGCATCGTTAGCGCACTGGACCCGGCTTTCCTAGAAGGCTCCAAGGTCGATGGCCACAACTACGGTATCCCAGCTAATAAAGAATTGCCAGCACAAGAGGTATGGCGCTTCAACAAACAGCTGCTCGACAAGTACAACCTGGACATGTCTGGCGTATACACGCTAGAGAGCCTGGAGCCGCTATTGAAAACGATTAAAGAAAATGAGCCGGACGTATACGCACTTGCGGTGGACAAAAACCAAATGCCGTATGTGAAATACGACTACATTATTGAGAAGCTGCCAATGGCGGTTGCGCTGGATACGACAGATTACAAAATCGTAAACGTGCTCGACACGCCAGAGATGAAGCAAATTCTCGGCACGATGCACAAATATTACAAAGCAGGCTACATTCCGACGGAAGCCGCAACAATGGATTCCATGACAGATGCGCAAACGACGGGCAAATGGTTTGCAGACCGTGCGACCTCGCAGCCGTTCGCGGACAATCTGTGGTCGGCGAGCTACGGCTACCCGGTTGTATCGACGCCAGCGAGCGATGCGCTCATTTACAACTGGTCGGTTATGGGCTCGATGCAGGCCATTTCCGCTAACTCCGCTTACCCAGAAAAAGCGATGGAGTTTCTGAACCTGCTTAATACGGACCCTGTTCTGCGCAATATGATCGATTCCGGTATTGAAGATGTGCATTACAAAAAAGTGAGCGACACCGTCATGGAAAATCTCGACGAGTCGAAAAACTACGATATGCCAACCTTCTCGCTCGGCAATCTGATGATTACGTATTTGAATACGACAGACCCGACGAACAAATGGGAAGAATTCAAGAAATTTAATGATGCGGGTACAGTAGCCCCGCTGTTGGGCTTCAACTTTGATACATCGAAAGTGACAACAGAAATTGCTTCCGTACAAAACGTGAAAGAAGAGTACTGGGCAGCTCTAATGACCGGTACAGTTGACCCTGAAGTTTATTTGCCGCGTGCCAATGAGAAGTTTAAAGCGGCAGGCCTGGATAAAATTATTGTGGAAGCGCAGCGCCAGCTTGATGAGTGGAGAGCCGCGAACGGCAAGTAAAGCGGAAGGCGTGGGGCGAATGGATCGTATTCGCTTCATGCCTTCTCTCATTAATCCGACTGCGAAGAGGTGAAGAAAGTGGGAGCTATAGGACGTTTTTTCAAGGATATGAACAAAAATACCGCCATGCTGCTAATGGTGCTTCCAGCTACAGCCTGGTTTATACTATTTTCCTACCTGCCGATGGCGGGCATGATTATTGCCTTCAAGGAATACCGCTACAGCCGCAATGGCTTTCTAGCCAGCATTATTGATAGCAAATGGGTAGGCTTTCAAAACTTCAAGTTTCTGTTCAGTACGAATGATGCCTACATCATTACCCGCAATACGGTGCTGTACAATGTCGTGTTTATTGTACTGGGCCTTGTCATTGCGGTAGCGATGGCGATTATGCTTGCTGAAATTACGAATAAGCGGCTCGCTAAGCTTTATCAAACGGGCATGTTTTTGCCTTATTTTCTATCGTGGGTTATCGTGGGCTACTTCGTCTACAGCTTTCTGAGCTTGGATAGAGGCGTGTTCAACCAAATCGCCGAGATGCTGGGCATGGACCCGGTCAACTGGTATTCGAGCCCGGGTTATTGGCCGGTTATGATTGTCGTCGTTTTCCTATGGAAATCGGTCGGCTATAACAGCGTCATCTATTTGGCCGCTATTATGGGGATCGACAAGTCGCTTTATGAAGCGGCGATGATTGACGGGGCCAACAAATGGCAGCAAATTCGCAATGTAACGCTTCCGATGCTGATGCCGCTCATGACGATTCTGACGCTGCTGGCGATCGGGAAAATTTTCTATGCCGATTTTGGCCTCTTCTTCCAAGTACCGCGCGATTCGGGTACGCTCTACAGCGTAACGAACGTTATCGACACTTATGTTTACCGCGGGCTTAAGTCCACGGGTGAGATCGGCATGACAACGGCTGCGGGCTTGTACCAGTCGATTATCGGCTTCATTCTTGTTATTACATCCAATGGCATCGTGCGCAAGTTTAATAAAGACAACGCATTGTTTTAGGATGGATGTCAGCAACCTTGCTTATTGAATTTTCTAGGAACAGAAGTCCAAAACAAAAGGGGGAAACGGCTGTGTCTGTTGGAACGATTAAGAGCCGTGATTTTCATAAGCTCTCGCCAGCGTGGAATTTTATTTTTCATGCCGTGGCCGGCATTTTTGCCTTGTTATGCGTATTTCCTTTCCTGTTCGTGACGATTATTTCCTTCACGGATGAGGCGACGCTGGCCAGCAATGGTTATCAAATTATTCCGGAAAAATGGAGTGTGGAGGCTTACCGCTATTTATTCAAGGCAGGCGACCAACTGCTCCGCTCCTATGGCGTGACGATTACGATTACAATTGTAGGCACGATTATCGGTGTCGTATGCTCCGCATTGTTCGCTTATGCGATATCGCGGCGCAACTTTAAGTATCGCAACTTTTTCGCCTTTTTTGCCTTTTTCACGATGCTGTTCAATGGTGGCCTCGTACCTACTTATATCGTTATGACGCAGCTGCTGGGGCTGAAGGATTCCTTATGGGCACTCATTTTGCCGCTAGCAGTTAATGCCTTTTACATTATGATCCTGCGGACATTTTTCTCGACGATGGTGCCGGATGCCATTATTGAATCAGGCAAAATCGACGGCGCCGGAGAGTTCGGCATCTTCTTCCGCCTTGTACTGCCTTTGTCGCTGCCAGGTCTTGCTACCATTGCTCTGTTCTGTACGCTCGGCTACTGGAATGACTGGTTCAATGCGCTCTTGTATATTGATTCGCCTAATTTGGTGCCGCTGCAATCGATGCTGATGCGGATCGAAAACAGCATGCAGTTTATTATGAAAAATTCACAAAACGCTTCGCTAAGCGTAGGCGTTCTGCAATCGATGCCGCAGGATACGTCGCGGATGGCGATGGTTGTGCTGGCAACCGGCCCGATCGTGTTCGCATATCCGTTTTTCCAACGTTATTTCATTCAAGGTCTGACGGTAGGCGCTGTTAAAGAATAAATGCTTCGCTTGAAAAGTTTAGAAATATAAATAGGCTATATAAGTTGAACTGAAGGAAGCAATGTGGCAGGAGGAAACGGAGAGAAAGGTTGGAACTGGAGAGAGCGATAGCGTCCGCCTTTGTTTTCTTATTTCAACCTCAAAGAGGGATAATGAAAGAAATCAGAAAACAACAGCGGCCGGAAGTCCAACCTTTCTCGCAGTGACGACCGTCGCCATCATGCTTATCAATCGTTCAACTTATATAGTCTAAAATAGATAAATAGTCAAAGGAGCTACACCCACTATGGAACAATTCAGATTGCCAAAAATCCCGCTGCCAGAGCTTGCTCTGCCGCAAGCGGTTCAGCAGGTATTAGATGAAGCAGAGCAGAAGCTGGCGCACCGCCCGAAGCTGCTTCAGCTGTTCAAAAACTGTTTCCCGAACACACTGGAAACGACGACGAAAAAAATGGACGATGGCACAACCTTCATCATAACAGGGGATATTCCCGCGATGTGGCTGCGCGACTCGGTTGAGCAGGTCATTCATTATGTGCCGCTGGCGAAAAATGATGCAGACTTGCAGCGTATCATTAGCGGCTTAATCAAGCGCCATATGGCCAACATCCAAATTGATCCTTATGCGAACGCCTTTAATGAATCGGCCAATGATTGGCACTGGAACACGACGGATGAGACGGATATGTCGCCGTGGGTATGGGAGCGCAAGTTTGAGCTGGATTCGATCTGCTTCTCGATGCGCCTTGCTTATGCGTATTGGAAAGAGACGGAGCTGACCGATATTTTTGACTCCGGCTTTAAGGCAGCGATGCGCCGTATCGTGGAGCTTTGGAAAACCGAGCAGCGCCACTTCGAGCTTTCCCCTTACCGTTTTGTAAGGGACAACGGCATTCCTACCGATTCACTGCGCAATAGCGGAATGGGTATGCCGGTAAATTATACCGGAATGATCTGGTCGGGCTTCCGTCCGAGCGATGACGCTTGCGACTTTCATTACAACATTCCAGCGAATATGTTCGCGGTTGTAACGCTGCGGCAGATGAGAGAAATGGCCGAGTGGGTATTCCGCGATATGGATTTTGTGAAGGAGCTTAAGCAGCTGGAAGATGATGTGGAGCATGGCATTCAGCTGTATGGCATATACCGTCACCCAGAATTTGGCCCTATTTATGCTTATGAGACGGACGGCTTCGGCAACTATTGCTTGATGGATGACGCAGGCACGCCGGGCTTGCTCTCCATTACTTATTTGGGCTATACGACTGCTGACGATCCGATTTACCAGAATACGCGCAAATTCGCGCTTAGCAAGGAAAATCCTTTTTATTATGAAGGAAAAATCGCCAAAGGCATCGGAAGCCCGCATACGCCGCCAGGCTATATTTGGCATATGGCGCTTTCGATGCAGGGCATTACCGCGAATAACGATGAAGAGAAGCTGGCCATGATTGCCATGCTGGAAGCGACTGATGCCGATACCGGCTTTATGCATGAAGGCTTCCATTCGGATGATCCAGCCATCTTTACGCGAAAATGGTTTGCTTGGTCGAACAGCTTGTTCTCGCAGCTCGTTTATCGGGCGATGAAGGATGGACTGCTATGAGAAAGCAGCATGCCATCATCTTTTATGATCCGTCCTTTCCTATAGCCGCGGAGTCCCCGATCGAATTAGATGGCCTGCTTGCAGGAGCAGGCCGTGTTGTTCGGGCAGGCGAGCTGGCGGATGCGCTTGGCGCTGCGAAAGAAGGAAGCTTCATTAATATGCATGCGCCTTACTTTCCGAAGCAGGCATGGAGTGCTATCATCGGCTATTTGCGGCGCGGCGGCGGCTTGATCAGCTTGGGCGGCGCGCCGTTCAAGCGTCCTGTTCGCCGCAGCGAGGCAGGCGAGTGGCAGGTGGAGTCGGAGCAGACGGCCTATCACCGCGAGCTTCATATTCATGAAATGCTGCCTGTCGCTGCTGCTCCGGTAGCGACGCTGGCAGCAGCGGAGGACCTTCCGCTGCTTGCGGGCAAGGAAGCGCTGTTTGCCGTGTCGCCAACCTGGAATCTGGTGCCGCATGTGACGAAGAGCAGCGATTTGCCGCATCAAATGGGCTCTGCTGGGCCGATGGATGCCCACATTTACCCGCTATTGAAGGGTATTTCCTCCAAGGGACGCGAGGTAGCGGCGCCTGTCGTACTTTGGGAAAACACGAAGGGGATTTTCGCTGGCGCGCGCTGGCTGTTCGTTAACCAGCCGCTGACGAAGGCGTTCTGGCTGGAAGGCGGAGCGGCAGAGCTTGGGCGCTGGGCAGCTTTTTGTGCCGCTGGCGTAACGGAGCTGTGGCTGAAGCCGAACTACGCTTCCTTCGAGCCGGGCGAGCGGGCTATGCTGACGCTGCAGGTGCAGCAGCTTCGCCAAGAGCTTGCTGATGGATGTGAGTCATCTGCTAATGAGCGTGCAGAGCAGGAAGCGGCTGTCGATGGACAGGCTGACCTGTACACGGCGGCGGAGTGGGATTTTGCTATAACGGTTGAGCATGAAAACTCGCAGCAGAAATGGACTTATAGCCTGCAGCAGAAGGCGGGCAAGCAGCAGCAAATTCTAAGGCTGCCCGTGCCGCTTGAGCTGCAAAGCGGCTACTATAAGGTCGTATGCCGAGCGGAATCGACGTCGGGCGAGGTGCGTATTTTGCGTCAAGGCTTCTGGGGCTTTGATCAGGAGCTGCTTACAGAGGGAAGCCCGGTGACGAGCGGACGGGATTATTTTCAGAAGGACGGGCGTCCGCTGCCTGTTGTTGGCATGACGTACATGACGTCGGATGTGGCACGGAAGTTTCTGTTTCTGCCGAATGCTTCGGTATGGGACCGTGACATGGCGCAAATGCGCAAAGCCGGCATCAACTGGATTCGTACAGGCATTTGGACGGCATACCGCAATGTGATGCAGGTGGACGGCCATGCGTCCGAGGAGGCGCTGCGATCGATCGATGCTTTTCTGCTGACGGCGAAGCGTCATGATTTGCAGGTGACCTTTACGTTCTTCTCCTTTACGCCGGAAACATGGGAAGGGCTAAACCCGTATCTTGATCCGCGCAGCGTAGAGGCCCAGAAGCGTTTCGTGCGCGCTATCGTTTCCCGCCATAAGCAGACGATGAATGTCGACTGGGATTTGATCAATGAGCCATCGATGTTTGATCCGCCGCGGATTTTCTCGAATGGGCCTCGTTCGGCGCGCGACCCTTTTGAACAGAAGGCGTATACCGCATGGCTGAAACAGCGCCACGGATCGCTTGAGCGGCTTCAAGAGCTGTGGAATATGTCACCGGAGCAGCTGCCAAGCTATGAAGCGGCTGTGCCGCCGGAGCCAGAAGAGATCAACTTCGATGTACAGGACATGCACCAGGGTAAAAATGGCACGCGCTGGCTCGATTATGTGCTGTTCTCGATGGATATGCACAATCGCTGGGCGAAGCAGCTGTATGAGGCGATTAAAGACGAATGTCCAGACCATATGGTAACGGTCGGTCAGGATGAAGCGCTTGGCGCACAGCGTCCTTCGCCGTTTTTCTACGAGGAAGCCGCTGATTATACAACGGTTCACTCCTGGTGGCTGAACGACAATCTCGTATGGGATAGCTTGTTTGCCAAAACAGCAAACAAACCGAATGTCGTGCAGGAAACTGGCATTATGTATGTGGAGACGCCAGATGGCAGAGCGAAGCGCTCGGAAACGGAGCTGCACAGCCTGCTGGAGCGCAAGTATGCGTATGCTTTTGCAACAGGTGGCGCGGGTGCCGTGCAGTGGATCTGGAATACAAACTTCTATATGGACAATGCCAATGAATCTCATATCGGCGCACTGCGGGCGGATGGAACGGAAAAGCCGGAAGCGGATGTATCGTATGATTTTGGCAGCTTTATGGAGCAAATCCGAGATTTATTCGAGGATCGCAAGCTGGAGGATACGGCGGTATTGTTCCCGTATTCCAACGACTTCTCCAATCGCAAGCTGGCGTTTGATGCGACAACGCGTGCGACGCGGGTGCTTGCTTATGAGCTGAACACGCCATTCCGCGGCGCTTCGGAATATCATTTGCAGGAGCTGGAGGCGAATCCGCCGAAGCTGCTCATTGTGCCGAGTGCGCATAACTGGGATGATGCGGCCTTTGGTCGCCTTATTGCACTTGTAGAGCGGGTGGGCATTACGTTATTATGGATGGGACCGATTGGCCTAGACGCTTACTGGAAAGCGAGCAATCGCTGCTCGGAGCTGCTTGGCAGGGTGGAGCTCCGCAACGTGCAGCGCGAGGAACAGCTGCGCATTGGCGAAGCCACTTTCCCTGTATCTTACGGCAATCGCCGCATAGCTGAGGTATGGAAAGAGGTTCTAGTTGGCGGCGCTGCTGCGAGTGAAGCGGCTGCCAGTGCTGCTACCGCTGTTCATCGAGCAGCAAAGGGTGGCGACGAGCTCGTTGAGCTGGCTGTAGGCAAGGGACGCCTGTTATGGAGTCCGCTGCCGCTGGAGCTGAACGAGCGTACGGAGCCAATCAAGGAGCTGTATCGCTATGCGCTTGCCTCGGCAGGCTGCGAGCAGGAGCTGAATTGGCTGCAAGGCGGCCAGCTGCCTGGTGTTTATGGGCGCAAGCTTACATTTAAGAGCGGCGCGCTGTTCGTATTCGTATCCGAATCCGGATTCGACGCCAACATTGAAGTACAAGACCCGGCGACGGGAGGGCGGTACGCTTTTTCACTGGAAAAGGAACGTTCTGTGCTGTTCGCAACGGATGCAAGCGGAAAGCTGCTCGCTGTCTATCGCCCGCATCAAGTAGAGGTAGCGGTTTCGCTGCCCGATCAACATGAAGAAAGAAGAGGTGCGCAGTAATGGCTTCTAAAAGAAAAGCCCACATTATTTCCCACACACATTGGGATCGCGAATGGTATTTGCCGTATGAGAAGCATCATGTGCTCCTCGTGAAGCTAATGGATACGCTGCTTCATACGCTGGATACGGACCCCGATTTCAAAAGCTTTTATTTGGACGGGCAGACGATCATTCTCGAGGATTATTTGCAGGTACGCCCGGAAAATAGGGAACGCCTTGAAAAATATATTAAAGAAGGACGTATTCCGATCGGCCCTTGGTATATTTTGCAGGATGCCTTCCTGACGAGCAGTGAAGCGAATTTGCGCAATTTGCAGCTGGGACATCAGGATGCGAGCCGTTACGGCATCATAGCCAAGGTTGGCTACTTCCCGGATACCTTCGGCAACATCGGGCAGGCGCCGCAAATTTTGCGTCAAGCCGGCATTGATAATGCGGTATTTGGCAGAGGCGTGAAGCCGACTGGCTTTAACAATACGGTAGCAGATTCTAACTATGAATCCTCGTTCTCAGAGCTGCAATGGGAAGGTCCTGACGGCTCGCGCGTGCTGGGCATTCTTTTTGCCAACTGGTATTGCAATGGCATGGAAGTTCCGGTAGATGAGCAAGAGGCGAAAATCTATTGGGACAAAAAGCTGGAGGAAGCCGAGAAGTATGCGGCTACTGGCGAGCTGCTGTTCATGAACGGCTGTGATCATCAGCCTATCCAGCAGGATTTATCTGCGGCGCTGGCGACAGCAAGAAAGCTGTACCCGGATACGGATTTTATCCACTCCAACTTTGAAGATTATTTGGCAGCGGTAAACAGTGGACTTGATCGCGAGCTTTCGGTCGTGAAGGGCGAGCTGCGCAGCCAACGGACGGATGGCTGGTCTACGCTTGTGAACACGGCCTCGGCTCGTGTTTATTTGAAGCAAATGAATCAGCTTGGCCAAGCGATGCTCGAAAAGGTAGCCGAGCCGCTTGCGACCATTGCGCACAAGCTTGGACAGGAATACCCGCATCATCTGTTTACCTATGCGTGGAAGACATTGATGCAAAACCATCCGCATGACAGCATTTGCGGCTGCAGCGTGGATGAGGTTCACCGTGAGATGGTCACTCGTTTTGACAAGAGCCGCCATGTTGCAGAGACAATTGTGGAAGGTAGCACGCAGGCGATTGCCGAAGCGGTGGATACATCGGTATTCGCTTCGTTTGGCGAAGCTGCACTGCCGTTCGTTGTTTATAACACGACTGGCTGGGATCGCAGCGGCGTTGTTGAAATTGAGCTTGATGTTGAGCGTCTGTACTTCCGTGAAGGCTTGCCGCTTCCAGAGGTTAATCGCCGGATGAATGCCGTAGATATTACAGGCAGAGTGCTTGTAGATCATAACGGCGCAGCGGTTGCTTGCTCTGTAGAGGATTTGGGGCTGCAATTTGGCTACGACTTGCCGGATGATAAGTTCCGCCAGCCTTATATGTGCCGCCGAGTTAAGCTGACGTTTGATGCGGTGAATGTACCAGCGCTTGGACTGTCGTCATATGCATGGGTTCGCAATGGCGCTGGAGCAGATGAAGCGTTGGCTGGCGAAGCGACTGCTGTTGCAGTGAATCAGCTTGCGGAATCGGCTGTGCTTGAAAATGAATGGCTGCATGTCTCCATTGGAGAAGATGGCTCGTTCGATTTGACGGACAAGCAGAGCGGTCAAGTGTACCGCGGGCTTGGCGTCTATGAGAATACAGGCGATATCGGTAATGAATATATGTACAAGCAGCCGGATGGCGAGCAGGCGCTTACGACGCAAGGCTTGAAAGCGGCGATTCGTCTAGTGGAGCAAAACGCTTACCGTACAGCTTTTGAAATCGTCCATGAATGGGCGGTTCCGGCATCGGCGGATGAATCGTTTGAGATTGAGAAGCAGGAAGCTGTTTATTACCCTGAGCGTAAAGCGCAGCGTGCTTCCGACATGGTGCCTTTGACGATTAAGACGGTTATAGCACTTTCCAGCAGCTCCAGAAGCCTAGACTTACAGGCTTCGTTTAACAATCAGGCGAAGGATCATCGCGTGCGCGTGCTGTTCCCGACGGATGTAGAGACGGCGGTTCATCATGTGGATTCGATTTTTGAAGTAGCTGTGCGTGACAATGAGCCTTCGGCAGAGTGGGAAAACCCGAGCAATACCCAGCATCAGCAAGCATTTGTTGATGTGAGCGGCGAGCAGGGCGGACTTGTTGTAGCGAACCTTGGCTTGAACGAATATGAAGTGCTCCGCGATGGCCGCAATACGATTGCCGTTACGCTGCTTCGTTCGGTTTCCGAGCTGGGCGACTGGGGCGTATTCCCGACTCCAGAAGCACAATGCCTGGGCGAGCAAAGCTTCCGTTTGTCGATCATTCCGCATAACGGCGATGGTGCTTCATCAGGTGCTTATGCACAGGCGTACCAGTTCCAAGTGCCTTGGACGGCGAGCCAGACAGCGGTTCATGAAGGCGTGCTTGCACCAGCTGGCGGATTGCTTGCTTGGGAAGGCGAAGGAGTGGCATTCTCCTCGCTGAAAGTAAGCCAGCAGTCGGGCGATGCTGTGCTGCGCTGGTTTAATATGAAGCAGCAGGCGGCAGAGCTTAGCTTGTCGAATGTTGGCTTTAGTGGCGGTAACGCTGATGCGTTCAAGCAGCTATATAAGAGCGATGTGCTGGAGCGCGTAGGTGAAGCGATTGAAGTGAGCGCGGAGCAGGGGGCAGCTTTGGCTGTTGGTCCTTGTGAGATTGTGACGGTTGGGTTTAAGCTGTAGTAAATTAAATAATAAATTGTGATTCAAAAGGATTAGAAGGAAGACCCTTATGCCGGTAGTGTGGAGGCATAAGGGTCTTTTTGTGCTGTTTTGAGAAAACTAGCAGTTTGGCTGAGCTTTTTCGAAGAAAAATGAGATAGGTGAACAACCACCCTCAATAAGGTTCGGTCCTATCACTCTTTTCCTATGGTTTCTTCATAAAACACTACTGACATACTGTTGTCAGTAGTGTTTTTGTATAGTCGGAGTAATTAATCGTAAAGGAGTAGGAGTAATTGCGAAGCATTTTTGGTCCAAAATGATATATACGATATTGTATCACTTATTATAGGAAGGATGGTATCTCGTGAATTTTGCTTCTGTACGCATCATTACTGATGACGTGGATCGTCTCGTCGAGTTCTATGAGAAAATCACGGGTGTTTCGGCGGAACGCCCTGCGCCTGTCTTTGCCGAACTCGTTATGCCATCGTGCACCCTGGCGATCGGCCACTCCCAAACGGTGCAACTGTTCGGCGCTGGTTCCGCTGTGGCGGCCAACAATCACACTGTCATCATCGAGTTCCACGTCCACAATGTCGATGCCGAATACGAGCGCTTGAAGCCGTTTGTCGATGAGTGGGTAAAGGAACCTACCACAATGCCGTGGGGGAATCGTGCTGTGCTGTTTCGCGATCCTGACGGCAATCTTGTTAACCTCTTCACGCCGGTGACCGAGGAAGCAATCAAACGGTTCAGTGGTAGGCCTTGAAGTACAGTTGAAGTGAGTGAGGCGAATTTCGTAATACGTAATTTTACTGACTGCTGAAGGAGACCATAGCGACGAGCTATGGTCTCTTCATTTTGTCTAGGTACTTCATAATTTTAGAGAAATGGATCTATTTCGCGATCTTCGCTGATGCTGGTAGCCTATTTGTAATTGTGCTATCCTGACCAGTTAATTCAATAACGTGTGAATTACTCAGCTGTAATCTTCAATCATTGAAATTTTTCCTTTTTTAATTTTGACTTGTGACTTTTCTTTTAATTGCAGCGTATCCGCTCCAACCTCTACTTTGTCATTTATAACGTGGTGGTTTCCCCCATCGGAAATATTCCTGAACATGATGTTCCTTGTGCAAGAGTTCAACCATTCTTTCAATTTCAAATGAATGGTATGATTCAATATAAATTTCAATGATGTCCTTTATTTCTTTACTAACCATAATCGTCACCTCTCCTTCACAGATTGTACATAGGCAGATAGATTGGTGACGTTCAAAGTTGCATTCCTCCGCTAGTTGTTGATTTTGCTATTGTAACACCCCGCATAGCGTGTCTGAGAACTCTGAGGACAGCAAAATTTGCCGAATTTTCGTTCCATGCAAGGCGCGCTTGTGAAGGCGTACCGGGGGTACGTCAAGCAAACGGAACGAAGCAGGGGGCGAAAAGGCGGTGAAAGGTGCCACTGAACGGGTTTTCAGACACGCCCTAGGGAAATACCTTATTTGTATATTAATTTAATGCTCGTGCAGCTTGACGATCCAAGGTGGACGAAAGAGAGAATATCTCTGTTTTTGGGGCAGCATGGATAGGAAGTGCTCTCGCTTTTGGCGGACTGACGTTCCGCTAATGGAGCATTTTCCCCCATTTTGGCAGGTGAGCGGACTGGAAATCGCTTATTTCCTTAATCATCGCGATAAAAAGGCGATTCGGGAGCCCTTAGCGAATTCTGTGTCCGCCAGCCTCTCCAATCACGATATTTGGAGGAAATAACGGCTGCTGTGTCCGCCCAAGTTCAGCCGCCACCTTTTAGCCAATACGCTATTAAAATCGAAGCTGATCCGTTAGCATAACCCCCTCATACGTTCCCGTCGCCCCTCGTTTGCGAGGTTCGAAGGTTAACTCTAACTCTAACTCTAACTCTAAAACTAAAATCCTACCCAGCTGTTGTTCTGCCCCCAGAGCGGCTATCCGCCCGCTCTTTAATGAGGTCAGCCGTCAGCTGACCCGACAACGTAACCATCGGCACGCCGCCGCCGGGATGGGTGGAGCCGCCGACAAAATACAAGTTGTCCAGCAGCTCGCTTTTGCTCGGAATTTTGAAGCCGCCGTTCAGCTTGCGGTCGGTGACAACGCCATAGATGGAGCCGCCGTTGGCGCCATAAAGCTGCTCTAGATCATTAGGCGTAAAGCTGTATTCGAACGCAATGTGCGAGCGCAGGTCATCCAGTCCCATCCGCTCCAGCTTATCCAGCACCAGCTCGCGATATGTCTCTTTGTAAATGTCCCAGTCCTCGCCGGGCTTAAGCGGGGGAACATGGGTCAGCACGAATAAATTTTGCTGTCCTTCAGGTGCCTGCGTAGAGTCGGATAGGCTTGACACTCCAATGTAGACGGTCGGATCAGGCGATGGGATGCCAGAGACGAACACATCCTGGAACTCCCGCTCTGGACTTTGCGAGAACAGGAAATTGTGATGGCGAAGCTGATCATAGGTTTTGTCGATGCCGAGCAGCAGCACAAGGCCGGATACGGTAGGAGCATATTTCCTCATGCCGCCTGCCGCCGCGGCAGCGCCGGGATGGTGGCCGAGCAGCTTGCGATGGGTCGGAATGGCTTCCAAGTTCGAGACGATGAGATCGGCGCCGAGCACGGTGCCATCCGCAAGTGTAACGCCCGTTGCCGCCTTGCCCAGCGTATTGATCGCTGCGACAGGCGCGTTCGTCCGAACCTCCGCGCCAAGCTCGCCCAGCAGCTTCAGCATGCCAAGCGCAATATTGTACATGCCGCCCTTGACGTAATAAATGCCTAGACCAAGCTGCACATGGATGAGCTGAGAAAGCACCGCTGGAGCTGCATAGGGCGAGGACCCAATATACATAATGAAAAAATCAAACAGCTGGCGCAATCGCTTATCCTTGAAAAAGCGGCTCGTGCTCTGATGCATCGTGCGAAGCGGGTCCATTGCCAGAAGCTCCTTCATGCTGTGCTGCCCCCGCAAATCCTGCAGGCCGCTGAGGCTTTTGCCATACACGCTTTTCATGCTGAGCTCATACATTTGCTGGCAGTATTGCAAATAAGCCAGAAAACCCTTGGCATCCTCACGCGATACGCTTGCGAGCTGCTCCAGCATCATCGGCAGATCTCCGGTCACGTCGAGCTGCGATCCATCCTCGAAAAAAGTCCGCCACTGCGGCTCAACCCGCTCCAGCGTCATATAGTCCTCCAGCCGTCTTCCTGCACTAGCGAACAGCTGCTCCAGCACCCAAGGCATCGTCAAAATGGACGGGCCCGTATCAAAATGAAAGCCTTCGCCCGAGCGGATGTTCAGCTTGCCGCCAACGCGCTCCTGCTGCTCCAGCACGGTGACGCGATTGCCGTCAACCGTTAGCCTGATGGCGGCGGACAGACCGCCTAAGCCTCCGCCAATTACTACGATTTTTTTACTCATCGATCGTTTCTGCCTCCCTTTTTACTAAAGCCAAACGTAATTTTTTTAAAAAAATAGTTATATAAACGAAAAAGATGTTTTATAATATACCGTATGGTTAATTAATAATTAGATAGCTATAAATCTAGCAGGTGGGGGCCTGTATTTAAGGTGTTGCCCATTATTGGCGAATTAAAACCTGCTAGGCTCATTTTCCAATGGTATAAAGGCGGCTCCTGCTGGAGGGATGGAAGGATGAAGGAAATGTTCGCTGCCCGCGCTGCTGCTTCGAGCTGGAGGGAGCTGCCTGTGCAGGGCAGAATTCGGCATATCCGTTCGGTGCGCCAGCTGCTCGTCCGTGATTTGGACGAGTGGATTGCGCTGCTGGGCCAAGAGGCGGGCAAAACGCCAATGGATGCGCTGACGACGGATCTGCTCACGGTCATTCAAGCTATTTCTTATTATGAAAAAAATACGGCGAAGCTGCTGCGTTCCCGCCGTGTTCGCACACCGCTCTGGCTCGCAGGCTCCTCCTCGCATATTACATACGAGCCTTGCGGCGTGGCGGCCATTATTGCACCGTGGAATTTCCCGCTTCAATTAACGCTCATTCCTGCACTTGCGGCAGCTGCGGTGGGCAATACGGTGCTGCTCAAGCCATCGGAGAAGCTGCCGCTGCTGAGCAAGCGTATTGCTGCACTCATCGAGGAGGCTGGCTTTCCAGCAGGTGTCATTCAACTGATTGAAGGCGGGAAGAGCGAAGCCGAGCGCTTAATTGATGCACGTCCTGACAAGCTTTGGTTTACCGGAAGCGAGGCGGCTGGGCGCAGCGTGCTGGCGCGGGCAGGGGCGCTGCTCATTCCTTGCGTGCTGGAGCTTGGCGGCAAGGACCCGCTAATTGTGTGTGCGGATGCCCATGTAGAGCGAGCAGCTCGCGCGGCAGTATGGGGTGCTTTTTTACACAGCGGCCAAGTATGTATTAGTGTGGAACGGGTTTACGTACACGAAAGTATTTATGCGTCTTTTCTGGCTGCGGTCGTCGCTTATACGCAGGAGCTCAGGCAGGCGGGTGGCGGTTCCTGGTCAGAGCTAGGCGCATTAGGCACGGAAGAAGGCTGGTTTAAAGTGAAACGGCTGCTGGACGATGCTGTAGCCAAAGGCGCCAGCATCGCCGCAGGAGGGCTGCTGGCCGGAGCGGAGCCGCCGCTGTTTCCGCCGACGGTACTCACCGGAGTGACTGAGGAGATGCAGCTGATGCAGGAGGAAATTTTCGGCCCGCTGCTGCCCGTTATGGCCTTTCAGTCAGAGGCGGAAGTCATTCGGCTGGCTAATGCTTCGCCTTATGGGCTTAGCGCAAGCATTTTTACCGCGAATCGAAAAAAGGGGCTTGCACTGGCAGCTCAGCTGGAAACGGGAAGCTGCTCCATAAATGATGTTGTACGGCATATTGGCAACATGCACCTGCCTTTTGGCGGGGTGAAGGCGAGCGGCTTCGGCCGTGCGCATGGCGAAGAAGGGCTGCGCGCCTTTTGCCGCTCGAAGTCGATCATGGTGAATGCTGGACGCAGAAGCTCGCAAATCAATTGGTTTCCTTATCGGGAGCAGGCATTCAACGGGCTAAAGCAGGCCATTGGCTATATGTACGGGAGAAAGAAGGGGAAGCGATGAGCCTCTCGATGATTTGGGCCGTTTTTGGCTGGTTATGCGGGTGGCTGCTGCAAAATCGGGTAAGCCGGCTGCCGGAATGGGACGTTCTAGACGAGCATGAATGGGCTGGGACAAAGGGTGCCCATGGAGCGAGCATGAAAAAGAACGCTGCTCCGATTTCCCTCTCCGTCATTATTCCTGCGCGCAATGAAGCTGCTAATATTGGCAAGCTGCTGCATTCCTTAGGACAGCAGAAGCTGCCTAGTGTGGAAGTTATCGTTGTCGATGATGGCTCAGAGGATGCAACGGCAAGCCTTGCTGCCGCGAATGGCGCTACTGTCATTAGGGCTGAGAAGCTGCCGGAAGGCTGGGTCGGCAAAAGCTGGGCCTGCTGGACGGGAGCCAAATCGGCGCAAGGCGAGCTGCTGGTTTTTCTGGATGCTGATGTGGAGCTGGAAAATGATGCTCTGCAACTGCTAGCCGCTAGCCAGAAGGAAGCCGGCGGTCTCGTATCGGTGCAGCCTTACCACCGTATGGAGCGAGCTTACGAGCAGCTGTCAGCTTTCTTTAATCTTATCGTCGTCGCTTCGGTTGGCGACGGCGACAGCCGGGCTGGGGCGTTTGGGCCTTGCCTCATATGCCGCCGGGATGACTATTTTCGCATCGGCGGGCATGAGGCTGTGCGCGGCAAAGTATTGGAGCATTTCGAGCTGGGACGAGCTTTTAGCTCCGATCAAATGCCGGTGTCCAATTTTATGGGTTATGGCCGAATTGCCTTTCGCATGTACCCGGACGGTTTGAGCAGCTTGTTCCGGGGCTGGAGCAAGAGCTTCGGAGCAGGCGCTGCATCGACCGCACCTTTCGTAGCTTGTGCCGTATCGCTCTGGCTGGCCGGAGCCTTCTCGGCTGTATCCCTTATGCTTTCTTCACTTGCGGGGCAGGTCAAAGCGGATTATTGGCTGCTGGGCATAGGCATCGCAAGCTATGCGGCATATAGCTTGCAGCTGGCGCTGTGGCTGCGCAATGTGGGGAGCTTTAAGTGGTGGACAGCGCTGCTGTACCCGCTTCCGCTCGGTTTGTTTATGTTATTTTTCGTCTATTCGCTGTTCTCGACCTTCATTAGGCGGAAGGTGGCTTGGAGAGGGCGAGTCGTATCCATCGGCAGACGGGAACGAGGCAAGCTATGAGTGTACAGGAATTGCCGCCGCTTGCTGTCCTCGCTCTGAATATAGGCGGGTGGCTGATCGTCCATCTCGGTGTTTCCTATTTGCTCGCGAGCCTGCCGCAGCGCTGGTTTGCAGGCGAAGGCTGGCGAAGCCTTGAAACGGGGCGCAGCAGCAAAGGGAAGTGGTACTTCGAGAGAGGGGCAAAGCCGAAGCAGTCTTTTAAAAGCGGCGAGGAGCGCTTCTACGATCAGGTGCTCTTCATCCGTGCCTGGAAGGATCGCATGCCGGATGGCAGCTTTTTATTCCGCAAGGGATTCCAGAAAAAAAGGCTTGCTCGTCGAGGCAAGGCCTATTACCAGGAGTACCATGGGGAAACGCTTAGAGGGGAATGGGCGCATTGGCTGTCCATCGTGCCTGCTCCGTTATTTTTCATCTGGAACGAGCCATTGTATGGCTATTTAATGGTAGGGTACGCGCTGGCGGCCAATTTGCCGTTTATAGCGATTTTGCGATATAACCGGCTGAGGCTCAGGCGAATTTGCAAGGGCGAGCGCCTATGAGAGGGAAATAGAGAAAGCTGATTCTAGCATGGGAAGGAAGAGACTATAAATGAAGACAAGGCATGTTGCCGTTGTAGGCGCCGGACCAGGAGGACTTGCTGCCGCCATGCTGCTAGCAGGTCAAGGCTATAAGGTTACGGTGCTGGAGAAGCAGCCGTACATTGGGGGACGGACTTCGCTGCTGCAGGTGGGCGATTTTAAGTTTGACCGCGGCCCAACCTTTTTTATGATGCCTCATTTGCTGGAGGAATTGTTTACGGCAGTGAACCGAAAGCTTGCAGATTACGTGGAACTGATTGAGCTGGACCCGCTGTACCGATTGAAGTTCGGAGATTCGGCGTTCGAGCCTTCTCGTAATATGGAACAGACGCATGCAGAAATTGAACGGCTGTTTCCCGGAGACGGTGCAGGCTATAGGCGGTTTATGCGCGATGAGGAGATCAAGTTTGGCCGCGTGTCGCCGCTGCTGCAGCGTCCTTTCAGCAAGCCGCGCGATTATATGGCTCGCGATGTGCTAGCAGCGCTGCCTAGCCTTCATGCGACGGATACGGTGTATAACCGTTTATCCAAATATTTTAAGGACGAGCGGCTCAAATACGCCTTTACATTCCAAGCGAAATATTTAGGGATGTCGCCGTGGGAATGTCCGGGCACCTTTACGATTTTATCCTATATGGAGCATAAATACGGGTTGTTTCATCCAGTAGGTGGCTTGAATCGGCTTTGCGAGGCAATGGGCGAGGTCATTCGTGAGTATGGCGGCGTCATTTCTACCGGAACCGGCGTGCAGCGCGTGCTGACAACGGGCGGGAAAGCTAGTGGGGTTTTGCTTGCCAATGGGGAGAAAGTTGAAGCTGACCATGTTGTTTTAAACGCGGATTTTGCGACGGCGATGAATGAGCTGTTTGAGCCGGGTGAGCTGAAGAAATATACGCCCGAGAAGCTTGCCAAGAAAAAATACTCCTGCTCGACCTACATGCTCTACCTTGGCATCAACCAAGAAATTAAAATGCCTCATCATACGGTACTGTTTGCCGGCGATTATAAGACGAATGTCAATGAAATGATGGCGCAGAAAAAGCTGTCCGCAGATCCGTCCATCTATGTCCATAATCCGGGCATTCATGACCGGACGCTCGCGCCGCAGGGCAAGACGGCGCTGTACGCGCTCATGCCTGTGCCGAATTTGACGAGCGGTATTGACTGGCAGGAGCAGGGGGCGCTAATTAGGGAGAAAATGCTGCACCGCATGGAGCAGGAGCCGGAAATGCGCGGCCTTTCCCAGCATATTGAGATCGAAGCGATGATTACGCCGCAAGATTGGCAGCAGGGCCACGGGGTATACGAGGGAGCCACATTTAACTTGGCGCATTCCTTTAATCAAATGATGATGCTGCGCCCGCATAACCGCTTTGAGGAATACGGTAACTGCTGGCTCGTTGGGGGCGGAACGCATCCCGGCAGCGGGCTGCCAACGATTTTTGAATCAGCGCGAATCAGCACCCGGCTGCTTATGGAGCAGGATCGGCTGAAGGAGGGGGCCATATGAATAACTTCGCTATAGTAGGTGGTGGCATCGGCGGCCTCATTGCGGCGCTGCTGCTCAGGCGACAAGGAAAGCTCGTAACGATCTATGAGCGGATGAACCGCCTCGGAGGCAGGCTTGCCTTCGAGCAACATGGGACATACCGCATCGATCAAGGTCCAACGATTGTGCTGCTGCCGGAAATGCTGCTGGACATTTTGGCGGAGGCAGGCATTGAGCGCTCGCGAATCCCGCTCGTGCGCTGCGATCCGATGTACCGCATTCATTTTGCCGACGGCACCGTGCTGCATAAGTGGAGCGATAGAGAGCGCCAGCTGGAGGAGCTCGGACGCCTTTTTCCAGGCGAGCAGGAAGGGTTTATTCGCTATATGGAAGAGATGAAGCGTTCCTTCGTTCAGGGGAAAAAAGCTTTCTTGGAGCGGCCGTTTTTGCGCAAAAGGGATTTTTTCACCGTGCGCAATATCGCTCTGCTGGCCAAGCTGCGGGCTTACAAAAGCGTGCGCGCCCTCGCTGCCGAATATTTTAAGGATAAGCGGCTGCACGACGCCTTCTCGCTGCAAACGCTGTACATCGGGGGCGCGCCATTTGAAGCGCCGGGCTTGTATTCGCTGCTCCCGTATGCCGAGCATGAATTTGGCGTCTGGTGCTTGAAGGGCGGCTATGCGAGCCTCATTCCGCTGCTGGAGGAGGAGCTTGAGCGCCAAGGCGTTGCTGTGAAAAAGAGGGCGGCCGTCAAGGAGCTCCTAATCAGCGATGGACGCTGCTATGGCGTGCGGACTGCCGAAGGGGATACGCGCTATGATGCGGTCATCTATAACGGCGAATTTCCATCTATTGCTGGCGTACTTCCTGTGCAAGAGGCGGCTCGCCCGAAAAATAAAATGAAGGATTACAAGCCTTCCTCCGGCTGCGTGCTTGTCTATTTGGGCTTGAACAGGCAGTGGCCGGAAGCGGCGGCGCATCAGTTTTTTCTGCCGCCTTCGCTTGAGAAGGGGCTTGGGGAAATTTTCAAGGAAAACCGGCTGCCCGATGATCCGTCTTTTTATGTTTTTTATCCGTCCGCCTTTGATGATACCGCTGCGCCAGCGGGGGAGAGCGCGATGTATGTGCTGATTCCATCGCCTGCCGCTCCGCATGTCGATTGGGCGCAGGAGACGGCTAAGCTGGTCGAGCATGTGCTTAGCGAAGCGGAGCGCCGCGGCTTTCCTGGGCTGCGGGAAACGATTCGCTGGCAGCAAGTTCGCACGCCTGCGGATGCCGAGGCTGACGGCTTGTACAAGGGAGGCAGCTTCGGCATTGCGCCGACGCTGCTCCAGTCCGCCGTCTTTCGTCCGCAAATTGTGCCGTATGGCATCGAAGGGCTTTATGCCGCAGGCGCTTCGGTTCATCCCGGCGGTGGGGTGCCGATCGTTATGCAGGGCGCGAGAATGCTTGCCCAGCATTTGTCTACCGCCGTTGCGGCTCAAAGAGCAACAGCAATGCCTACAATGATCCAGGAGGTGCAGGATGGAAACAGCATTTAGCCTAAATCAGTGCGAGGCGATGATTCGCAAAGGTTCATCCAGTTTTTATAAGGCATTTGGTTTTTTGCCAAGCCCACGCAAAGAAGCGGTTTACGTCATTTACGCCTTTTGCCGGATTATAGACAATGCAGTCGATGAACCGGAGAAGTCTCCCTATACGATAGACGAGCTGGAGGCGCGGTTCGCTCATTTGGAGCAGGCGGACGGGCATTTTATATGGCCGGCGCTGCGCTGGCTGTTTCATCATTTTCCGGTCAGCAAGCAGCCTTTTTTTCGCCAAATGGAAGGACAGCGTCGCGATTTGGTGCTGACCCATTACGAGACGATGGAGCAGCTTGAGGACTACTGCTACTTGGTTGCGGGAACGGTTGGCGAAATGCTGCTGCCCGTCCTGCATAACCATCCGGATGAGCAAATTGTAGAGGCTGGCATTTATTTGGGCAAGGCGATGCAAATCGTCAATATTGTGCGCGATGTTGGCGAGGATCAAGACCGTGGCCGTCGCTACCTGCCGCTTGAAATGCTGCGTCAGTACGGCTATAGCGAGCAAAGCTTTGAGGCCGGGGTCATTGACGATCATTTTCGGGCGCTTATTCATGCGCTGGAGCGCCAAGCGAAGGATTGGTTTCACAAGGGGCTGGCGAATTTAAGCAGCTATCCGCCGGAAAGCGCGTTTGCGGTGGAGCTTGCGGCTGGCTTTTACGGGGCTATTTTGGATCAGGTGATTGCGAATCGTTATGAGGTGTATGCGAAGCGGGCGGTCGTGGGGCCGCTGACGAAGCTGAAAATTTATAAATCGATCAAAGAGAAATATTTAACGGATATTATGCTGGAAAGCGGAGCCGTATCGTTATGATGCGGCAGCTGTTCTTATTCTGGTATGTGGTGGGCCTCATTCTTATGCTGACGATTGGCGTTCCGGCGCCGCTGGCCTTCTCGAACGGCTTGTTTCTCGTCTTTTATGCGATGTATGCAGTTAGCCTAGAGCAAGGCTTGCGGGAACGGACTCCTTTAAGCTGGGGGCGCATCGCATTTGTCGGACTCTCGACGTTCGGTGTAGAATGGCTGAGCGTTACAACGGGCTGGCCGTTTGGTGAGTACAACTATACGCCAGTGCTCGGTTTTCTGCTTGGCGGCGTGCCGGTAACGATTGCTTGCGCCTGGGTCGGCGTATTTCTGAACGGCATGCTGCTATCGAAGGGCGACAATCGTTGGGTGCGGGCGCTGCAAACCGGACTTTTCACCGTTACGCTGGACTTGGTGCTCGATCCGGTAGCTTATGCTCGGGGCTTCTGGCTGTGGGAAGAGGGCGGTGCCTACTTTGGCATTCCGGCGACGAATTTCATCAGCTGGTTTATGATCTCAGCGGCGCTGTCGCTGCTGTTTCCGGTTCGCGAAATTACGCACGCTGTACGCCGGGAGTCGGCAAGGCTGGGCCAACTCATGCTGCTCATGTTCGGTGTGCTTGGCATGAAGGAAGGGCTGTATGTGCCAATGCTCATAGCTGTCGCTGCGGCTGCTGTGCTGGAAGGAGTCGTGATTCGCTATCATCACATCGCAAAAGAGCAGGTGGTTTGAGGAGGTGTTTTTCCGTTACAATAAACACTATTTGCTGAAACGGCATTTTCATGAAGTGTCGCTGCGAGGGGAGCTGGAGCAGGCTCTGGCCGATCGTCCTTTGCTGATTATTATGAATCACAGCAGCTGGTGGGACGGGCTGCTCGTCTACCATATGATTCGGAGCGAGTCGCAGCGGCAGCATTATATGATGATGGATGAGCGGCAGATGAAGCGATATGCTTTTTTTCGCCGCATTGGTGCTTTTTCGGTGAATAAGGAAAATTTGCGGGAAACGGCAGCCTCGCTGCGTTATGCAGCTGATCTCATGCGAAGCGGTGGAGCCGTCTGGCTGTTTCCGCAGGGCGATATTTTTCATTTGGAAAGCCGCCCGCTGCAATTTCAGACGGGGGTCGGCTATTTACTGGAGCGCTGCCCGGACGCTGCTGTGCTGCCTGTAAGCTTGTATTATACGATGGGGCTGCATCAGAAAACGTCTGCCTCCTTCTCTATTGGCAGCATGATCGAGGCGGACTGGTGCGCTCTGGGACGCAAAGAAGCGACTTTGCTGCTGGAACGCAGGCTGGAGCAGCAGCTCGGCGAGCATCGGCTGGCTGTTATTGCGAGTG
This sequence comes from Paenibacillus sp. FSL H8-0537, assembly GCF_038051995.1. Lineage (NCBI taxonomy): Bacteria > Bacillati > Bacillota > Bacilli > Caryophanales > Paenibacillaceae > Paenibacillus > Paenibacillus sp. FSL H8-0537. The sequence continues at coordinate 2,584,985 of NZ_CP150290.1, forward strand.
CAGACGGCGAGCGGGATGGCTTCCGCCTGCTGCTGGCGACCGGGCGCTCGGTCAATGAGACGTTCGACCAGATGAAGGGGAGGACGGCGAAATGGAAATCGTTTTTTGGACGATAGCAGCCGTTCTGGCGCTGCAGCTGCTGTTCGTGCTTTGGAATTTGCGCCAGCTGCCGCAGCTAGGCGGCACGGGGGAAGGCCGGCTGTGGCTTGCTGGAGGCGAGGGAGCGGTAGCTGACATTCCGCCAAGGCTGTCCGTGCTTATTCCAGCACGCAACGAAGCGGAGCGAATTGGGGCCTGCGTGCAGGCGGTGCTGGCGGCGGAGCAATCGCCGCTGCTTGAGGTGCTTGTGCTGGATGATCAGTCTGCCGATGGCACGGCTGATGTGGCGATGTTGGCCGCGCAGGGAGATAGGCGCCTGCGCGTGCTGCGGGGAGCGGACTTGCCAGACGGCTGGCTGGGCAAGTCGCATGCTTGCCAGCAGCTGGCGCAGGAGGCGCGCGGCGAATGGCTGCTGTTTCTGGACGCCGATGCGACGCTGCGGCCGGGGGCTCTGCCTGCCGCGATGGACACGGCGCTGCGTCAAGGGAAGGGGCTGATTACGGGCTTCCCCCATCAGCAGACTGGGTCTTGGCTGGAGCGGCTTGTCGTGCCGCTCATGAATTTCACCATCGCCTGCCATCTGCCGATCGGGCTGGTGCGTGGCTCTACTGACGCCAAATTCGTGGCGGCGCATGGCGCTTTTCTGCTGATCCATGCCGAAAGCTACGCGGCGATTGGCGGACACCACAGCTTCAAATCCAAGCTGCTCGATGATATGGAGATGGCGCGTGCGGTGAAGCGGGCGGGCTTGCCCATGACGCTCGCCGATGTATCGGGGCAGGTGAGCATGCGCATGTATACAGATGCAGCGGGCGTGTGGAACGGCTATAAGAAAAATATTTTTGCCGGAACGGGTCGCCAAACGGGCCTTCTCGCGGCACTGGGTATATTTTATGCGCTCATCTATTTGCTGCCGCCTGCTATGTTCATCGCAGCTTTGCTTGCTTACGCCGTTTTTTCGGCAGGGACGCTGGCAAGTACGCTTGCCGCCTGCTTGCTGCCGGCCGCGATAGGCTGGCTGCTGGCGATCATCATTAAAGGGGTGATCGATCATCGCGGCCGCTTGCCGGTGTGGTTTGCTTTATTGCTGCCGGCTGGCATTGTTATGCTTCTTGGCATAGCTGCCGCGTCATGGCGTGCAGCGGCGAGCGGGGAAGGGTATTTATGGAAAGGCAGGCGTTATCTATGAAGCGGGTTGTCATCATTGGCGGCGGCATCGGTGGTTTATCAGCGGCAGCCCGCCTTGCGCATGCAGGCTATGCGGTCACTGTGCTGGAGCAGCAGGAGAAAGTGGGAGGCAAGCTCCAGCGTATCCAGCTTGGGGAATATCGCTTTGATCGGGGGCCAAGCACAATAACGATGACGCATGCTTTTCGCAAGGTGTTTGTTTCAGTAGGCCGCCGCATCGAGGATTATATTAATTTTTATCGACTGGAGCATGGAACGCGCAACTGCTTTACAGATGGCTCGGTCGTGGATTTATCCGCTGACCCGGCTGTGATGGAGGAGCAAATTTCCCGCTATAGTCCGGAGGATGCGCGGCGGTATCGGGCTTTTATGGCCGAGGCAGCGGTGATGTATGGACAGGCGGAGCGTCATTTTATGAACAAAATGATGGTTTCCTGGCAGGATAAGCTGAGTCCTGGGCTAGCGGCAGCATTTGTCCGCATTCGCCCCCTGACGAAGCTGTCCGTGCTGCTGCGCCGTTATTTCCGTCATCCCAATACACTGGCCTTGTTTGGACGTTATGCGACCTATGTCGGCTCGGCCCCTAATCGGGCGCCAGCCATCTTCGCGATGCTGCCGCATGTGGAGGCGGAGCTTGGCATTTTCGGCGTTCGTGGGGGCACGTACAGCATTATTGAAGGACTTCGCCAGCTGGCGGAGGAAATGGGGGCGGAAATACACACCTCGACACGTGTACAGCGCATTGTTGCCAGTGGCGGCCGTGTAAGCGGGGTAGAGACGGACGGCGGTTTTGTGCCCGCTGATCTGGTTCTCGCGAACGGTGATGTGCTTTCCGTATGCCGAGATTTGCTCGGCGAGCAGCTGCGGCCCGCGATGACAGACCGCAAAATGGCAAGCTACGAGCCTTCGCTGTCTGGCTTTGTCACTCTTGCCGGCATTCGCAGACGTTACGATAAGCTGCTGCATCATACTGTATTTTATCCGCAGCGGTATGGGGAAGAATTTGAGGCGATTTTCGAGCGCCGCGTGGCGCCCGCTGATCCTGCGATCTATATATGCTGCTCTGCCTATTCAGAACCGGACATGGCGCCGGAAGGCGGCAGCAACCTGTTTATTTTGGCGAATGCCCCTTATACGTCGGACGCTTGGAGCTGGGAGAGGGAGGCGGAGCGTTATCAGGAACGTCTGTTGAAGCAGTTAGCTGCCTATGGCTTGGTGGGACTGGAACGGAATATGGAGCAGCTTGCTGCTTATACGCCGGAGGATCTGGAGCGGGATACGTCAGCATTTCGCGGCGCCATCTATGGCATTTCCTCGAATTCAGCGAAGCAGACGTTTATGCGGCCGTCCAATCGTGCGGATTTGCGTGGACTGTGGTTTGCAGGCGGAACGACCCATCCCGGCGGAGGAACGCCGATGGTTGCCATGTCAGGGCTGCTCACCGCAGAGGCGATGATTCGGCAGCATTCTTGAAAGAATCTAATGGTGCAAAAGAAAAGCCGCGTCTGGCTGGGTGCAGTAATGCATCCAGCCAAGCGCGGCTTATTTTTTATAACATGGGGCTCATGCCCACAAACTAAAAAGGGTCAAATAAAATAAAAAACCCTTCTAGGATTAGAGGGCCTGCTTGAAACAACTTATTAAATATCGGGACGACACGATTTGAACATGCGACCCCCTGGTCCCAAACCAGGTGCTCTACCAAGCTGAGCTACGTCCCGGGAAAAAAATGGTGCCGTCGAGAGGACTTGAACCCCCAACCTACTGATTACAAGTCAGTTGCTCTACCAGTTGAGCTACAACGGCGTGTTTATGAATCGGACACAAGATGTATTATGCCACAGAAGTTTAGGAGGATGCAATACCTTTTTTTAATTTTTCGAAAAAAAATTCGGGCAGCAGTCAAATGCCCGAATCGGCCTATTTTTTAACTTTAAAATGAACGACTGCGCTGTACAGCATTTTCCCGCGATCGGGATGAAAGACCGCATGATGGCTAATAGCGTGAACTTGTAAAAGCAGTGCCTTATTCGCTTCAATTTGCTGGTCAATATGCTTCTCCAGCGTTCGTAAGTCAAAAGCCTCAAAGAATTCGATTTTATCCTCAATTAAATCTAGTCGAAAATCCATCATTAACCCCCTCAAATCTCTTGCATGCCTAGCTTTCGTTAATAGTATAACGTTGTTCAGCACTAGTTTCAAAGTATCATGTCGGCTAATCACGTTTTTTGTAATTTACAAAAGGGTTTTCCTAAATTATACTTTAAAAGTGTCGAAATAAATAGAAAATTACATACTGAAAAAGGCAAACTTATTGAAAAATAAGGGCGCAAAGTTATGGGCCTAAGGTATTAAGCTATGGCTGCCAAACTACCGGTACAGGACTATAGGCTGATTCAGCTATCCAACTCGTAACGGTGATTGAAAAGCTTTTGTTTTTTTTCAGTGTAAGTAGGAGAGATGGAGTGAAAATGGTGATTAACCGATTGAAAAAGGCAAAATGGTTAAAATGGACATCAGGGGTTTCTGATTTCTTGAAGAAACAAAAGGTCACAACGAAGCTGCTGTTCATTACTTCATTAATTACTTTGTTTAACGTGGTGGCTGGCGGTTGGATTTTTATGCAAAATGCTTCGGTTAGAAGTACAGTGAATGCTTCAAATGAGCTTCAGGAGGCCAAAAAGGAATATCAAGGTGTATCGGATTCGATGCTGCGCACGCTGCTTTCGATGATTGATGCAGTAGAAAACGGCAGCACTGGCGATGATGGAATCAATCTGGCGCTTAAGACGATGCCGGAACGGGTAGAAAAGCTGAAGTCTATACTGGCCTCTCTGGATGCGAAATATCCTCACGGAGATAATGGCAATGCCTATTCGAACCAAGGCAATGTGTTTGGTCTTGCGTTGGAGCAGCTCAACAATGAAAACGGCAATTATAGCCAGCTGACGATTGAAGATCGTTCCGCCAAGGTCAAACAGCTTGTTAGTACATATACGATTGTTCTCAGCTTTGCGAATGAAACGGTAGAAAAATGGCTTGAAGTGGATTCGATTGCAACTCAAGATGCATTGAACAGAAGTCTTGCGGCTGCCAATACGATTATTATAATCAATATTGTGCTGCTTGCCGTTTTGCCGTTCCTCATGTCCTATTCGTTAAGCCAGAATGTGAAAAAAGGCATCGTTGGCTTAATGAAGCGAATTGCCTCCTATCAAAATAACGATTTTACGTATGATGGGAAGCTGGATCGCCAAGATGAATTTGGTCAAATTGACCGTTCGCTGGAGCAAATGGGAAGTGCGCTTCGCGACACGCTTCGTTCGACTATGGATGTCAGTACGGTTGTTCTGCAAGCCTCGCGCAATATGGGCGATATGATTGTTCGCAATCAGAATGCTTCCGAGCAGGTGAAAGAAGAGATTGGCAACGGCAAAACGATTTTGATGACCCAGTATGATGATGCCACCTCCATCTCTGCCGTAACGGAGCAAATATCGGCAAGCTCGCAGCAAATTGCTGCTTCGACCGAATATATTAACCGCGATATGAAAGAAATGAGAGAGTCGTCGCGCACAGGCTCCACCGATATGAAGGGCGTCGTGCAAATGGTCAATCAGACGGTGCAGCAATTTGCCCGAGTAACCGAATCCTTTGACCGGATTAATGAGCGCTACAATAATGTAACGAAGTTTTTGGGCGGCATTCAGGATTTGAACACTCAGACGAATTTATTGTCTTTGAATGCTTCGATTGAATCGGCGCGTGCAGGCGAGCATGGCAGAGGGTTTGCTGTAGTAGCAGAGGAGATTCGCAAGCTGTCGAGCCAGACGGATATCATTTCCAAAGATATTACGAAGGAGCTTAAGCTTATTCAGAACGATTTTGCCGACAGCAGCCAGAGCTTGAGCAGCTTCTCAGAAGTGATTGAAACGACGAAGCAGGCATCGGTGACCGCGAGCGAAATGTTTAATGGCCTGGAAAATCAAAGCAGCGTCTTGTCCGAGCAAATGGGCGAAATTTCCGTCGGTATTGATGAAATTACAAAGGGTATTACCGATATTGTTGGTTCTGTAGACAAGCTGCTGCAAACCTCCTCCGAGGTGAATGGCAAAATGGAGCAGATGAGCGGAATGTCCGAGGATCAATTTGAGGTATCGATTCAGCTTCAAGAGCTGGCTGAGAAACTGCAGGGCTCTTCCACTAATTTGCGCGAAAAAGCGGCTGTATTCAAGGTGTAAGCTCGCTTTTAATGGATTAGTAAATGGAGCAATAAAAAGGAATACTAAAGAGTAAATAGCTGCTTTCAGCGCCCGTGGGCGATTGGAGGCAGCCTTTTTTTTATCCAGCCCTTTACAACAACAGAATACTAGTGTACTATTTAGATATAACACTAACACATTAACACGGAGGTGACTTATGCCGATTGAATTTGACAACAACCAGCCAATCTACATCCAGATCATGAACTACATTAAACAGCAAATTATTAGCGGGAAACTTAATCCCGGCGATAAAATCGATTCGGTGCGCGAGCTTGCAGTGGAGCTGCAAATCAATCCGAATACGATACAGCGTACTTTTCAGGAACTGGAGCGTGAAGGCATCGTCGAAACAAGGCGCGGACTTGGAAGATATGTAACGAGCGAGGAGGCGGCGATTGTGAGCATTAAGAAAGAGATGGCGGCTGATCTGCTTGGACGTTTCATACAGGGGATGCGGGATTTGGGCTTTAAGCAGGAGGACATTGTAGCGATTGTATCGGAAGCAGTTAGCAAGGAAGAGCAGAAATAGGCGGGGGGAGAATATACGAATGAAGAAGATTGTTGAACTGCAAGCCGTAACGAAAAACTACGGATCGAGAAAAGCGCTGCATAATATTAATTTAAACCTGGAAGCTGGCAAAATTATTGGTCTGCTTGGCAGCAATGGCAGCGGCAAGAGTACACTCATGAAGCTGGCGGCAGGACTCATTCAGCCAACCTCAGGAAGCGTTCGAATTTGCGGAGAGCCGATTGGCATCGGGACAAAGGCGGTTACGTCCTTTATGCCAGATCAGCCGGTAACCGAGTCGTGGATGCGGGTGAAGGATGCCCTTCGTTTTTTCAGTGATTTTTATAAGGATTTCGATCAGGAGAAAGCGGGGAGCATGCTCGACTTTTTGAAGCTGGATCGCAATGATCGCATTAGCTCTTTATCCAAAGGGATGAATGAGCGGCTGCAGCTAACGCTGGCGCTGTCGCGTCAGGCTAAGCTTTATTTACTCGATGAGCCGATAGGCGGCGTTGATCCCGTCGCGCGGGGCAAAATTTTGGACGCCATCGTTAAATTTTATAATGAAGACAGCTGTGTGCTCATCTCGACGCATTTAATTACAGATATCGAACGGGTTTTCGATGAAGTCATTTTTATTCAAAACGGCGAAGTTTCACTGCGTCAGGATGTGGAGAGCATACGCTCCAAGCATGGTAAAAGTGTAGATGAACTATTCAGGGAGGTATTTTCAGAATGATAAACTTATTGAAATATGACTGGAAACGCAATGCGAATTTAATTATGGGCTCGGCGGCGGCGCTTATTATTTTGCAGGGAGCACTTTCCTTTTTTACTGCAACTCGTAATTGGCAGCCTGCAATGTCGCTTACATTAATGTTCATGGGCTATTTATTCGTTGCCCTCATGTTGATCATATTTTCCTCAAAGACGTACTCCCACAACCTTAAATCGTACGGTCGCCGCTTATTGCCGCTGGCCACGTGGAAAACAATCGCTTCGCCGCTTCTGCTGCAATTCATATTATCAACTGCGCTGAGTGGGCTCGTGCTGCTTCATATTTGGTTGTTTAAATGGCTCTCTCCAAGCGCCTCACTGGATTTATTGAATCTGCCTAATTTCGAGACAGGCGTCCTATTTTTTATTTTGATATTTTGGACGCTCCTATTTTTGATGCTGATGGTCTATTTTTCGATTACTGTAGGGCATCTCTTTAATAAAAAGCTTTTTCCATGGGTAGCAATAGCGGTCTTCGTCCTGCTGCAATTTTTCATGGGCTATGCGGAGAAATGGTTGTTTAACGATGATTTATTCGGCACGATGGCCTCAGAGCTTACCTCTTCAAGCTTGACAATCTTAAAGTCCCCAACAGGCGAAATTTCGATTGGCAACTGGGGCGTTATGTCGTTTGAAATCGTGATCGGTGCTATCCTTGTGAGCATCATGCTGTACTTGCTCAGCAAAAAGCTGGATGCGTAGAGGAAGGCGCAGCGAAGGCCTGCAAGCCAAAGGTTGACAAACCTGCCATTAGCGCGTGACAATATTCGTATACAACTTCGAAGATAGAAGGGACAACGAACTCATGACGCTAATGGAAAAATTCAAGCTGGCTGTCGCAGGCTATGATGCCGCTACCGTTCAGTCTATTGTAATTGAACCGCTGCTTATTGAACGTGGAGCTACTGGGCAGGTTGCACCTTATTTGCAAAAGAAGGGCTATCGCAACGTTTTAATCGTGTCCGACAGCATCACGTACGAAATAACTGGAAAAAAACTGGAAGAGGCAATTGCTGCTAGTGATATTTCCGTTAAGGCAACGCTGATCAAGCCTGACAAACAGGGAGATGTCATTGCGGACGAAGTATCCATTGTGCAGCTGCTGCTTGATATTCAGCATTATGCTGCGGAGGTAGTCATTGCGGCTGGTTCTGGAACGCTTCATGATATTACGCGTTATGCGGCCTATACGGCGGGCATTCCGTTTGTATCAGTCCCGACCGCTCCGTCTGTAGACGGGTTCAATTCCAAGGGAGCTCCAATTATTATTCGTGGTGAAAAGATTACGATCGCCGCGATTGGCCCGGACGCGATTTTTGCCGATCTCGATGTGCTGACGCAGGCTCCTGTCCCGATGGTTGCCGCAGGCTTTGGCGATATGCTCGGCAAATATACGTCCTTGTTCGATTGGTCCTACGGCTCGCTAGCGGGCGACGAAGCTTATTCGGATATCGTGGCGACGATTACGCGTGACGCTTTAATGCAGTGTGTGGAAAATGTAGAGCTGATTGCATCGCGCAGCGAAGAGGGCATTCGCGTGCTGATCAGCGCCTTGATCGAATCGGGCCTTGCTATGCTGCTGTTCGGGCAGTCCCATTCGGCCTCGGGCGCGGAGCATCATTTGTCCCACTACTGGGAAATGGAATATATTCGACTTGGCAATCGTCAACTGCTGCATGGAGCGAAGGTTGGCGTCGCATGTGCAGAAATTTCTGGGCTGTACCACCGCTTGGCTGCTGAGCAGGTGTCAGCGATTAGCGGCACGGAGCATGCGGAGCGCATCAGCCAGCTGATCGCGGAAATTCCGAATGAGGAGACGATACGCGGCTGGCTTAGTCTGGTTGGTGGTCCATCCACAACGGCTGAACTAGGTGTGAGCGATGAGCTGCTTGCCCGAAGCTTGAGTCAGGCGCATCTAGTGCGGCCAAATCGTTATACGCTGCTGAGAGCGTATAACGAAGGGGCGGGAAAGTAATATTTTTGTAGATAGAGAATAGAGTTGGGTCGTGGTGCGAATGTGAAGCTCCCATAAAAACCCTAGGGGATTCGCACCTCGAAATTTGTCGAATGACAACTGAAATGAGTCTATTCTTTAAAAGTCAAGAACTTTATGCGAACGTGTTAGCATTATTTTGATGTGATTTAGATAAATGGATGCCATAATGGCACTTATTTATCTATTTTTCGCTGTCGCACTCTGTGTGAGTGCGTGGATTGAAACGCTTTTATGCCAAACATATTGTTACATATGGAAGCGTCGCACTCTGTGTGAGTGCGTGGATTGAAACAAATCTTTAGACTTGGCCACAGATAACACCCTCTCGTCGCACTCTGTGTGAGTGCGTGGATTGAAACTGCAGAGTCTTTGCATGATCAATGATAAAAGGTAGTCGCACTATACATGTGCGCATGCAAAAATACTAATCTCCCCAATATGTTAAAGGCTTGTAGTATACTCCAGCTGCAAGCCTTTTTTTTGTGGAAAATGATCGATACATAGGGAAAATTGGAAGATAATAAATTTAAAAAAGTATACTGATTCCAATTTATAGTATACTGTACCTAGCGGAGTGATGCTTAAATCCTCCCATTCTTCCTTTTAGGTAAAATTTTTTATTTTTCGTGAAAAATCATTTGTGAGGTGAGATATTTGGACTTCAATAAGCGAATTCAACCACCTAATCCGAAAATGGTGAGGGATATTCTTGCCAAGCCTCCTGAAAAAGAGAGTACCGAGTCTTTCCTTATCAGTATTGTTACCCCTATGTTTGGAGGAGGGGAGCAGGCAGGAAAAGTCAACAAGGAAAGACCGGTTCGTGAATCTTCCATTCGTGGACATTTGCGCTTTTGGTGGCGGGCGACTCGGGGAGCTTTTTTCAAAACTGTAGGTGAGCTTAGGGAACGAGAGGTTCAGATTTTTGGCGACACATCAATTCCGAGTAATACCAAGATTCGGGTGAACTATGTCAAAGATGCTCGTTATGGAAATGCTACCAACTTAAATGAACAAAAAAAGCAGGTCATTAGCAAGGAATGGTCTTCATACGCACTTTTCCCTTACAGTCAAATGAATGGTATGAATATGTTAGCTTCATGTACCTTTGAATTGAATGTGCAGACTAGCGACCAAAAAATGATAAAAGATGAGCTTTATCCTGCCCTCTGGGCGTGGATTAATTTTGGAGGAATAGGCAGCAGAACAAGGCGGGGTTGCGGCAGTCTATATTGCGAAAATTTTTCTCCAAAGCTTTTTCCACAATATAAAACTTATGAAGAATGGTATAAAGGGGAAGTAGCCAGATTCAATATTGATATGGTCCCATCCGACAACAAACGGGAATGGGCGACCTTGCCTAGCGATATATGTGTTCAACAAAACGAAGGCAATATTATAGTTTTATGGAGGAATGCCATTGAGCAATTGAAATCCTTCAGGACCTACAAGGCTAACGGTAAACGGAGTGTTTGGCCGGAAGCTGATGCGTTGCGCGATATTACAGGTATGCGGGAAGCAAGGCATGATACGCACCCAAAAGATAAGGGTACTAACATTGCGTTTCCACGTGCTGCAATGGGACTACCAATTAATTTTCAATTCAAACAAGATCGTGAGCTATCCCGGTCACATTCCGACAAACGTGAACCCTACACGATACAGCTTCGTCCTGGTGGCAAAAACCGGCTTTCATCCCCGCTAATCATAAAGTCGCTTGCGACGAGTGAGACCATGGGCGTTGGGATAATCTTTCAATTAATTCATCCAGATTTGGAAGCTCTGGACATCGTTGTTTCAGAGGAATGGACCAAACAAAACGATAAACAATTAAACATAGTCAAGGAACGTATCAAAAAGTATACCCTCACACGAGAACATATTTATAAAGAGCTAAACTATTCCAAAAATCCTTATAAAAAAATAAACACAACTTCTGCAATTGAGGCATTTCTACAAAGTGAGGAGGTTAAACAGTGGAAATCGGAAACTCACAGCCAAAAGACCACACAATCTCGCACGAGAACCAACAAGTATCCCAGCAAAAAATAATGCTCTTCTCCATTGGTCCTGTGCAGGAATTTATTGCCCAGGCACGTAAGACGCGGGATCTGTGGTTTGGGTCGCATGTATTATCCGAGATTAGCAAGGCAGCCGCCCGTCAATTAGTGGAAGTTCACAAAGCCAGAATGATCTTCCCCTATTTAAATCAAGAAATGCTGGAACAAGGTGTTGATAACCTTATAGTTGCGAATAAAGTCGTTGCGATTGTTAATACCAGCAATCCGAAACAAGTCGCGTTGGATGTAAGACGGGCTGTGACCTTGAAATGGCTGAATTACGCTAAGGATGCCAAGGAACATCTGGGCACCAGCATCATTGGCCCCATGTGGGATAGACAAGTCAAGGATTTTGTTGAGTTTTATGCTGTGTGGTGTACTCTTCATCATGAGGATCAATATTCCGAAACGTTAAAAAAAGCAGAGCAACTTATGTCAGCACGCAAAACCTTGCGTGATTTTAAACCCAACGAACCCGCCGATTTGCTTGGTGATCCTAAATCCAGTCTGGATGGTGGAAGAGAGTCTGTTCTGAAATTAAAGAAAAATGGTGAATATCAGCGTTTAGGCATTAAGCCAAGTGAATATCTAGATTCCATTTCACTGGTTAAACGTGTTTCCAATCGCACTCTGGAAGAAAAAAGAAATTTTAGATCCGTATGCCAGGTTGCTTTTCGACAGTTTACAGATGCACTGGCTCAGGAACAGCACCAAAATCTTCGTGAGCAGGCGAACAGTTACATAAAAGAAATCGTCAGTAAACTGAAATCTATGGGGATGGAACAAAACAAACTAAATAAATTTGATTTAGAAAACGCATATGATTTCTTTTATCCGAATCGAATAGAAGAGGCCATTATAGAGCTGATGCCGGCAGTGAGGGCTTATCAAATGTTGGAAGACAACGTCCATATCCAACTGACTGATACCTTTACTGAAAAATTGAATAATTTACTCGCCAATACGAGTATGCGGCCTACATCCTATTACGCGCTGCTGGTTGGAGATGGCGACCATATGGGAGATTGCTTGCGAAATATGAAGTCGATTAAACAGCATCAGGAGTTCACACGTAAACTTTCCGATTTCGCTTCGGCTGTTGATACCATTGTTACAGAGAAATGCTCAGGGCAAATGATTTACAGCGGTGGTGACGATCTGATGGCCATTCTCCCGCTGCATCATTGTCTGAAAGCAGCACGTTCTATCCAACAAGCATTTACAAGTCAAATGAATGCAGCTGTACCTGAACATATTCGCCGCCCCACCTTATCTATTGGAGTAACCATTGTGCATATGGTGGAGCCGCTGGAACAATCGCTTAAGCTCGCGAGAGCTGCGGAGAAGCTGGCAAAACAGAAACGGAATGAACTGGCTGTTCATTTTCAAAAACGAAGCGGAAGTGAAGAAATGCGAGTTAGTCTTCCTTTTGAGCCGGATCCCGTGAAGAGCATCGTTCAGCTGCAGTTGTTATATAAAAAAGGATATATTTCATCTTCATTTGCCTATGATCTGAGAAAACTGCATACAGAATATCTCCAACTTGAGCAAGTGGGGTCAAGTATCCCGGACAATGAGCTGCTCCCATTGCTGGAGCTTGAAATTCGTCGTCTGCTTCTTAAGAAAAAAACAGAGGGAGTCCCTAAGGAAAAAGTCAGTGGATTCGTATTACGTAAAATCATGACTATTTTCGTCGGACTGTCATCAGCCGGAGAGTCTCAACAACAGCCCCTAAGCATGTTGAACCGACTTGCAGAACAAAGTATTCTCGCCATAACCCTTAAGAAAGTAGGTGAAACTGATGGAACATACGATTAAGATTCAACCACTTGATCCACTTATGATCCGTGATGGACGGCCTTTTGGCAAAACAGCAGGTGCCCGTGCACACACATTAGATACAGTTACTCCGGGGGTAGTAGCTGGAACACTACGAAGCTTGTTAAGGCAGGAAATTCTAAACAAGGATATATCAGTTTCCACAAATAAGAAAGGTTCCCCTGTTTCCCAAATAACTGTGCGCGGACCATTGTATACACTCGGGGAGAGTGTGTATTTCCCAATGCCCCAGGATGTGGGATTTTACGAACCCGATGCTTCTGATCAAGGAGCTGTGACTTTTTTGAGGAGGCCTGTCGAGGAAAAAGAACATCAAGATGAAATGGGATTTGGGTTTCTGGGCACAGGTGTAACCGGACTTCATGAAGACAAGCTTTGGCCTGTTCAGATGCCCGTAGAATTATTGAAACCTCTTAAATCACCTCCAGCCTACATTTCAGCGGATCTGATGATTAGATGGTTGTGTGATGAACTTAATGAGGAGCAGTGGAGTAAGAAGGTTGATTCCTGGGGATCGACAAAGCAAAGTAGCAGTTTTATTGAAGCGTTCCCTAAGGAAATTCGTACACACACGGCTATAGATGAAACAACTTATACGGCTAAAGATAAACAGCTATTCTCGACAGAGTCTCTTGTATTGCCCCCAGATTTATCGTTTATTGCCAAATTCAAAACACCGGAGTGGCTTGAGCTTACGAAAGATATTAATCAGTTACATTCATTTGGAGGTAAACGTCGGCTTGCCCATTTTCAAGAGTTAACTAGTACAGATTGTTCAGAAGATATCTGGACATGTCCCGATGCTATTTTACAAGCAGTAGAGAAACAGACTGTAACGCAACAAACCACCTATTTACGCATGGTGTTGGCTACACCTGCATTCTTCTCTAAAGGGTGGATACCTGGCTGGTTGGATGAGCATCTGGAATCAACGGACAAGCTGAAGCTTGATCACCAAGAACAATGCCCTCCGCTGGTTAAACTTAAGCTTCGTTGGGCCTGTGTTCCGCATTGGAATGCGGTATCCGGCTGGAGCTACGGAGCTAAGAAACCCAAGGCTGTGAGAAGGATGGCACCAGCTGGAAGTGTCTACTTTTTTGAAGTGCTGGAGGGGGATCCTGTGGAATTCGTCAGGAAATTTTGGCTGCAATCGATGTCAGACAGGGATCGTCGGCTTGCTTTTTTTGATAAGGAAGACGGTTATGGACTGGCTACATGGGGCATCTGGACCCCGCAGAAATCCAAGGAGGATACCCAATGAAAACAGATAATGTGATCTATATGCTGCATTGCATGACTCCGGTTCATGTTGGAGCAGGGCAAGGTGTTGGTGCAATTGATATGCCAATGATTCGAGAAAAAGTGACTCAGTGGCCATACATCCCCGGTTCAAGTATCAAGGGTGTGCATCGAGATTATTTCCGTAACAATGCTGGGCTATCTTCTGATGCTTATGTGAATATAGCTTTTGGAAAAGAAAGCTCTGGGAGTGATACGGACGGTGGCGCTGCAGGTGCGCTAGTGATGTCGGATGCCAGAATATTGGTCTTCCCTGTGGCGAGCGGTCATGGCACATTTGCGTATGTGACTTGTCCACTTGTTCTTAAGCGGCTGCATCGTGACTTAAAGGCTACCCATATGGACATGCCGGGAATTCACAATATTCTCGATAAAGTTAATCTTCTACAGAAAACCGCGCTTGTTCATGAAGACAGCAAGCTGTTATTTCAGGCAGAGGGGACAAATAGCGGCTCTTCAACGGATACATTGTCTCTGGATGAGTTTAAGTTTGAAGCTGAAAAAAATCCTGAATTTACGGAATGGGCATCCTCTCTGGCAAAGCAAATCTTTCCTGAAGATGATACCATTTCACAAACGATGTTAACTGAGCGAATTGTGTTGGTTAGCGACGAAGCATTTCAATATTTTGTAACAATGTGCAGTGAGATTGTACCCCGTATTCGAATGGATACCAACACAAAAACCGTTGGGCAGGGTGCATTGTGGAATGAAGAATATTTGCCAGCGGAAGCCATTCTATATGGAATCATATGGTGCGACACCAGTTTGAGTGGAAAAAGCAGTTTGAAAAATCAGGATGAAAATTTGTTATCAAAGCTTCCTGATCAAGCATTTCTCCAAATCGGTGGCAATGCTACTGTTGGCAAAGGGCGTGTACGTTGCAACTATATCCAGAGAGGTGCAGCCAAATGAAATCCATCACACATACCTATGCCGTTCAAGCTCTAAACAGCATACGCAACGTACAGATGAAGGAGCACGAAAAATACAGCAAAGACTATGGGAGATTGTGTATTTCTTTCCCTTCCATGGTACAGGTTAACGGACTGCGCTTAACCGTTGCTTTTTTTCAAAGTAAATCTGTTAAGGAGCCTTGTCATGCCGATTTTATAAATGATCTGGGGAAAGCCCTTGATACTGATCTATTTTCAGATTTGCCATCCGGGGTTACAGAATACGGAAAGCTGACCAAACATTCGCTGGATGCAGCGGTCTGGTTTAAACGATATGCAGAAGCTATTCTGAAAGTGGATGCGGCTGAAATGGCAGAAGACTAAGTTACAGGAGAGGAGGAAGCGAAATGAATGTATATCTGGCACTTTCGAAAGGATTTGGGCTTGAATCCGGTCGCTCCGACTCCCCGAACCTTTTGAATATTATTCAAAGTTCCCAGGACACGGGTAGCGCCAAAACAAGGTTTTATCAAGACGTCATTCGTCAGTCTAAAGAAAAGTGGGCATCTCCCTTATACCAGAAGGGCTATAAACTCCGTTATGATCAAATGAAGGAGGCCTTGGTGGGAAGTTTGTCTTCTAATCGTATAATTACGTTGGAAATGGAGAACGTTTCTCCAATGGTTGTCGGTCACGGAGGTGTATCAGTGCTCGAAACGTCGCTGATGCTGCACCGCACCTACGGTGTTCCCTATATCCCGGGCAGTACTCTGAAAGGGTTAACAGCCCAGTACTGTCGTCGCCTTCTTGGTGTAGATAATCCTTTGTTTCAAGAGGGACAGCCCTATTACACAGCTTTATTCGGATCAACATCCAACGCTGGATATATTGAATTCCATGATGCGTGGATCACGCCGGACAGCCTAGCCTCCTCCTTGTTGTTGGACGTTCTGACCCCTCATCATCAGAAGTACAATTCAATTCGACCAGACAATAAGCAAAACTATGCTGATTTCGCTCCGCGTGATGACGATGATCCTGTACCGATTCCGTTTCTCGCTGTGAGAGGTCAGTTCCGCATTATGCTCACTTGTCCGGATCATGCTTTGCCAGAGGATCATGCAGAGCAATGGCTGTCGATCGCCCAAGAGATTTTGATGCATGCACTTGAGAAAGAGGGCGTCGGGGGGAAAACAAATGCTGGATACGGCATAATGCGATTAAAAAAGGGGGAGGGGTAGGTAATCATGGCTAAAAATAAAAAACAAGCCAAGTCAGAGGAACAAGTGGAAAAGGATATTAAGAAAGAAGAGCAAGAAATTATCCGTGAGATTGGTCAAAATTATGTTCAATTGGAGAAGAGTATTTCCAGCCAACTGCGTGTAAGCATCAAAAAGCATCACGTAACCAATGGTACATTTCGTGAAGATATATGGAAGACACTTTTTGAGCAGATTATCCCTCGCAAATTTACGATTGAACAGTCCGTATTCATTATTGATTCCAATGGAAAAGTATCCAAGGAAGTTGATCTGGCTATTTTTGATGAACAGTATACCCCCTATATTTTTCGCCTGGGCCGTATTAAATATGTTCCGATTGAGGCTGTTGCTGTTGTCGTACAGTGCAAAAGCAACAATGTAACAGGAAAAAAGAACCTCCAGAATTTAACCGAATGGGCTGCAAGTATAACTAAACTGAGAACGTCGTTAAAATCAATTTCTAGGATGCATGCCTATATGGCTTTGGGCGAATATGCCTATGAAGTCAATAAAGATGGCGAGAGCTTGAATCTTGGAGATGGAAAATCTCTAACACAAACATCCACTCGTCCGATTCAAATTCTATGTCATATTCGGGACAAAAGTGCCAACGATTTCATTGAGCCTTTTGACATCAATATCTGCCCTGATGAGAACGGTGATCGCTTGAAAGTCAAAATCTCTTCGGACTTGAAAACACTACCTGCTTGGTACGATAAATTGAATCATGTGAATGATCAGAAATATAAAAACATTAGAGAGCCGTTTAAAGTGGACAATCAATCGAAAGATTTCAACGACGTTTTGAAAATTGATAATTACCGTGTCTATGGTGGAGCAGAAGGCGAAAAGGAAGAGATTTCCCTGCTTTCACTTACGTTTCAATTAAATCAATTACTTATGCTTATAAATAATCCAATTTTGTTCCCTCATATGGCTTATGTGAAAATGTTTAATGATGAGTTTGAACCGTCTGATGCAGGTGCGAATGTGAAGCTCACATGAAATCCCTAGGGGATTCGCACCTCGAAATTTGTCGAAACAAGGGTGAAATGAGTCGGTTCTTTAAAAGTCAAGACTTTTCTGTGGATATGTTAGCATTATTTTCTTGCGATTGAGACAATTGAATGCCATAATAACACTTATTTATCTGTTTTTCGCTGTCGCACTCTGTGTGAGTGCGTGAATTGAAACTTTCGCGATACCATGAGTTACTTCCCTTCAAGTCGTCGCACTCTTTGTGAGTGCGTGAATTGAAACATCGAAAATATTTTCGTCACCTACTAGCTATCGCCGTCGCACTCTATGTGAGTGCGTGGATTGAAACCACTGTCGTTCCCTCCCATGTATTCAGACCTGCTCGTCGCACTCTATATGAGTGGGTGAAATTTCACGTAATTAAGCTACTCATCTTAAAAGGTTAGGGGAAACTTGTTAAATCTGTTAATAGCCATATATCTAAAAGCATAAGAAGCTTTGTTGTATAAGGCTTCTTTTTGCTAAGTAACAATATTAATAAACATATTTTGATTCTCAAATAGGTTATGCTTTCTTTTCAAGCTAATATTTAACTGAGGGATTACATTTGGTCGATATGCCATATCCATTTCGAATGATGTGCCTTTATTGTCTTGGTGGAGCGAATAAACGATTGCCATATCAGGGTGTGTATGCATACGATAAAAGGGATATCGGCAACTTGGCGGACACAGAATCCGCTATTTAACCGGATAACGCTTCATTGAGAATTAGGCGGACACAGGAGCCGCTAATGCACTGCCAATTGCCCTTTTGAAGGAATGAGGAAGGCAATAGCGGATCTCCTGTCCGCGTACAGGCTGAAAACAAATAAAAAGCTAAAATAGCGGAACCTCAGTCCTTCTAAAAAGGAAACGGTTCCCATCTGACCATTCATTCACATTATCACTTCCTCCAGTCCGCGAACTTGAATAATTAGTTTAGAAGGTACGTGCCTCAAACAAATGTCCGATGCAATGTGGAGCAGAGCAACTTAGGTTTGTATAAGGATTCGTGGTCCAAATGAGCGTTCAATTTCATGACTATTAATCACCAAATAAACAAAAATAAGACCGCCAAAAGTCACAGGCGGTCACGCATTTTTATAACGATTCGTATTGGCTCCCCTAAGCGCAACAACTCTCAACCTCGTTGAACCCTACATATCTAAACATATCCGAACATATCCAGGCACTCACTCCATAACCATCAGCAATAAATGAATCGCCGCAATTATCCCCATTGGATAAATAAAGGCGCGCGAGAACGTATTTTTGAAGCCATTGCGCGGATGCTTTTCAAAAAAGAGATGCAAAATAGCATGGATGATAAAAAACAAATCCAGCACCCAAAACGTAACCGTCTGATAATCGCTGAATAGCAGAGCGAGTATGATCGTGTACATCGGAAGATGAATAAAGGTGAACACCTTATAGGCTTTCGCATCCTCCATATCCTTAAGGAAGATAAACAATCGCCATTCCGAATGGCGGATCGCATCCATTTCGTGGAGCAGAAATAAAGATAGATTGAACAAAAATAGCACAAGCAAAAAATCGGGCATAAGTGGCCTCCTACAATTTTATATCAGTACGATATTTCAGATACTTCAGCTTTAATTTATGTTGAAAATATATAAGCCGCCTTCTCTATACGTATAAATGACGACAAAGTAACAAAATAACCATTTTGAGGTATGTACAAAAAATGTCTGAACTCTTAATCTCATGAATAGGCAGGCAGTACTATGCCAATCGACGCACATATTTTCTCAGAGGCTTGACGCTTTCCGCGCTCCGCTATATGGTTAGAGCAGAGCATTAAAGAGAGCACATAGAGAGAAGAGGGCTGCGGCGTGTTATTTGTCCTAATTGCCTTATGGGGAATTGCTTTGATTTTGATGCTGTCCGACCCACGTTCGGTTGTGAGCAGGCGGCTTAGCGGGGTACCTTTTACGGGCGGAGCCGGGGCGATGTCTGTCGTGCTGGATGAGCGAATTATTCCTTATGTAAGTCAACATTATATGAATGAAACGGCTGACCAACTGTTGTACATGCTGCAAGCCTTTTGCTCGCTGCTGTCCTACTACGGCTTGCCGTACACCTTCCTGCTGTTTGCCCTAGCGTATCGTCCAATTGACCGTTTGCAGCCTTATGAGCGTGTATTGCCGCTGCTGCTGTTTATTCCGATTGCGGCCTGTCTGCTGTTTACACCGGGCTACATGGAAACGTATCCGATTACATTTACAGTTGTTGTCTGGTGGGCTGTGCCTTATGTAGCGGTCGGAGCTGTGAATATTTTATTGAAAAATCCGGGCTATTTGGCTCAAGCAAGACGCCACTGGATCGTATGCACATCGGTGCTGACTCCGGTGCTGTTTAGCGCAACGATGAATTATGTACTGCCAAGCCTCGGCTTCCTGCGGATGTGGGTGTACAATACCTGGTTTGTCGGCATAGGGGCGCTCGTTTTTGTTGTAGGTCTGTTTACCTACGGATTTCTGGGGGTGCGTGTATTTATCGACCGTCGCCGTCTGGATTCGACACTGCGAGCGGTTACATCAGGTACGGCTATTCTCAATCATGCGATTAAAAATGATGTCGGAAAAATGCGGCTCTTCGGCGAGAAGATGCGCGCTTACGCGGCATCCACGAACCAGGAGGAGCTGCTTGCCGATGCGGAGACGATGCTGCGGACGACGCGGCACATCCAGGAAATGATTGGCCGTGTCCATCATGGCACCGAGGATTTGGCGCTGAAGCCTACGCAGGAAGAGCTTGGGGAACTGCTGCTCATGACGCTTGAGCCGTATAAGCTGCTTGCCGAAGGCGTTCATTTTACAAGCAGCCTGCCTGATGGCTGGAGCTGTATGATTGACCGCGCGCAGGTTACCGAAGCTCTCGGCAATTTGATTTCGAACGCCATTGAAGCGATGGATGGCAAAGGCGCGCTGAGTCTTATAATGAAAGAGACGAAACGCGATATCATGATAGAGGTGCGCGATACGGGGCCGGGTATGGATCGTACGCAGACGGCCAAAGCGTTCGAGCCCTTTTATACGACCAAACGCGGGGGCAGTACGAATTTCGGCCTTGGCCTGCCATATGCGTATCATGTGATGCGCAAGCATGGCGGCTCTTTGCATATTCAGAGCAGGATAGGAGCAGGAACGCTCGTATCGATGATATTCAAGAAAAAGGCGATTCAGGCGCGGCACGTATCGGGGGCCGATTCTGCATCCGGGCACAAAGAGTCAGAGAGATAAATAGAAATAGACAGAGATAAGGCTGAGAGAAGGGGAACATGCCGATGGATAACATACAAGTATGGATTGTGGAGGACGACAAAGATTGGCTGCGCGGGCTAAAAGCTTTTCTAGCGGCCCAGCCGAACATTGAAGTCGTATTCACTTCGGATAATCCGCAGGAAGTACGGGATGCGCTCGCGGGCGAGCGCAAGGCGCCAGATGTCGTGCTAATGGATATTATGCTTGGTGATGAGCCTGCCGGCATTGAGCTGGCGGAGGCGACGGCGATGTCGACGGGAGCAAGGGTCATTATGCTGACGTCGATGGAGGAGAAGGAGCTGATTTTGCAAGCTTTTCAGGTGGGGGCGATCGATTACCAGATCAAATCCGACTTTGAATCGCTGCCTGCGGCAATAGCGGCGGCGGCAAAGCGCCAGTCTCCGATCAGTGCGGCGGCGGCGGAGCAGATGCGCGAGGAATTCCGCAGGCTGAAGCAGCTGGAGCGGGATTTTGAAGTGAAGAAGGTGCGCGATCTGATTACGCCTGCGGAGCTGCAATTGCTGGAGCTGGTCGATCAAGGCTATTCGCAGTCGCAAATGGCAGATAAGCTGTTCGTTTCCATTCGAACGGTCAAAAACCATATTAACCATATACTGAAGAAGCTGCAGCTGGGCGGCTCGAAAGAGGCTGCGCAGCAGGTGAAAGCGCTTGGTCTATTAGAAAAAGAAAATAAGGATGGAAATGGTACCACGTAAAGTTGGTACTATTTTTTTTGCCCTATTTTTCTAAAATAGAACTAAGACCAAGTCACAAAAATGCAGCTAAACGGAGGTACAACCAATGAATGTATGGATTCGCAAACAATGGACTTTGCTGCTCGGCGTGTTATTTGTCCTATCAGCGTTCGTCACTTTGTTCAAATATACGGTGGAGCAGGGCTGGGTAACGAATGCGATGAAAATCGGGCTGGGACTGCTGAGCGGTGCAGGCTTTGCCGCAGCAGGATTTTCGTTGATTAAGCGGGAAAAATGGCCGCTCGTCGGCGAGCTGTTAATCGGACTAGGTGCCTGCCTGCTTTATACGACGGCCGCTTTTGCCGGTGTCTATTATGAAATGTGGGACTCGATGACAGTGCTGCTGGGCATGACAGCCGTTACTGCGGCGCTTACGGTTTATGCTTACCGCTTTGAATCGCGTCTGCTAATCAATATTGCTTTAACGGGCGGCCTGCTGTCGCCACTGCTCATGCGTCCGGAAACGGATCAAGCATTTACTTTATTTCTGTATATGCTCGTGCTCAATTCCGCTTTTTTCTGGCTCAGCACGGTGAAGAGCTGGAATGAGCTCAGACTGACCTCTTTTATAGGAAGCTGGATCATGTATATCGTTTACTTTTTCACCTTCGATCCCGTAGTGGAAGGGGTATGGAATTTGCCGCTGCGCTACGCGCTCGCCGCATTTTTGTTTTATCAGATCGGCTTTCTGCTTGCTTCGCGGGCAAACAAGCAAAGCTTTGACGGGATGAATATGTTTGCGGGACTGTCCAATGGCGTTATTTTTGGCTTCTGGTCGCTGCTGCTCATTCATGGTGAAGTGCATTATGCATATCCGCTGGCGTTTATCGGCTTTGTGCTGCTGCTTGCCAGCTGGTTTATTCACTATCATATGAAGCGCATGGAGCCAGCCTCGGCTACGTATGGTTCTGCTGGTGTGCTGCTGATGCTGCTTGCGCTTAATCAGGTTGGCAGCGGTCTTGCTGTTAAACCGATCTTTAATGTGTTCCTATGGTCGGCTGTGGCCGCGTTGCTTGTATTAGCGGGCAAAAGGTTCCGCTGGCAAGCTTTGAATCTGGCATCGCTCATTATATGGTTTACGACGGTATGCTATTGGTACGTCATCACATGGTTTACACCGCGCGGCGAATGGTTCGGCGTCTTCATTCCGTTTCTGAACTGGGGCGCGATGGCATGGCTGGCGCTTGCGGCATTGGGCTTCTATTATTCGGCACGGGAGAAATTTGCGTCACTTGGCGATGCAGGCAATCGCGTAATGGGGAACATGTATGCGTTGTGCTCGCATTTAATAATCGGCGGTTTGCTGACTGTTCAAATGATTCGGTTGTTTCAGGAGCATCTTTACGATCTTCCAAGCTTCTATATGCAGCTCAGCCTGTCGGCTTCCTGGGGCGTATATGCGCTGCTGCTCGTATTGTGGGGCGTCAATCGCGGTCAATCGGTGTTCCGCTGGTTTGGCTTCTCGGTTTTGGGGCTGACAGCCATTAAAGCCATTTTCTTCGACCTGAACGGCCAGGAAAGCTTGTACAAGGTGCTTGTGCTGCTATTGCTGGGGGGAATCTCCTTCCTCATCGCTTGGATCAATGGCAAATGGAATAAAGTAAGAGAGCTTGGCGACCAGTCTTGGGAGCAGCATGGTGCAGACACTGATAACAAGAAAGATAATGTGTGAATGTCGGCTCATGAAAGATGAACAATTGGGGAATGAATAAAGCGGTGCGAAAGGCTTATTTTGATAAAAATCCAGCGGAAAAGCTTGACAAATCGAGGGGTAATATATTATTGTTACTTACGTAAAGTAATTAATATTACTTTGGTGTGCATCTAATCAAGCACGGAACTAAACCATTTAACTGGAGGTATTTGATTATGTCACAAAGCTTTTTGGAATCAGTGCAAGCAAGACGTACTTACTACGGAATTAGCAAAGAATCCGTTGTTTCTGATGAGAAAATCGTAGAATTGGTTAACGAAGCCGTTAAACATTCCCCTTCATCCTTTAACTCTCAAAGTGCTAGAGCAGTCGTTCTGCTCGGCGAAAATCATGATAAATTGTGGAGCATTGTGCTGGAGGCTCTTCGCGCAATCGTTCCTGCTGATCAATTCGCTTCGACAGAAGGCAGAATTGCTTCCTTCAATAATGGCTACGGCACGATTTTGTTCTTCGAGGATCACAATGTTGTTGCAGGCTTGCAGCAGCAATTCCCTTCGTATGCTGACAACTTCCCGCTTTGGTCGCACCAATCTTCGGGCATGCTGCAATTTGTAGTATGGAATCTGTTGGAAGAAGTAGGCTTCGGCGCTTCCCTGCAGCATTACAACCCGCTGATCGACGAAAAGGTGAAATCGACATTTGGCCTGCCAGAATCATGGGGCCTGATTGCGCAAATGCCTTTCGGCAAGCCGACAGCAGAGCCAGGCGAGAAAACATTCCAGCCGCTTGAAGATCGCGTTAAAGTATTCAAATAAGCTTTAATATAGAACGAATAAGCTTAAAATAGAACCTAAACAACCTCCGAAGCAAGCTTGGGAGGTTGTTTTTGTGCGCTATTCGCTAATCCTCCAATCGAATAAACTTGCGTATTTTACGATTTGCTGGCGAATAGGGGTAAAAACATGTACAATAAAAACCGATACATCATTATAGAGCTTTTTTAAAATATAAGCATTTATAAGTTTTCCCTTATAAATAGGCTTATATTTCATCGCGAAACGGTTACTTTGCCGCCAAAGGACGGCTTCAGCCGTTTACGCTTAGACCAGCAGAGCCAAGCGATTTGGTTCAAGGAGGAAATTATGAGTATCGATCCGCGCATTATGAAGCAAATGATCAAGACACAGCTTGCTCCTAATCTTGACTTTAAGACAGTAGCGAATCCGCTAGGCACGAATAAGGACAAAAGTGTAACTTCATTGTTCGACATGCTGCTGTCCCAATATATGCATGAAGCTTCGAATGGCTCAAGTAAAGACACGGATGTATCCGCTCAAGCGTCCGAGGCGCTGGCGCAGCTTGCCAGCTTGAATAACGCTTATCAGGCGGAGGGCGAGACGTTTGCAGCTGGCTCGACTGACTATGATGCAATGATTGCCCAGGCAGCAGCCCAATATGGCGTAGATCCCGCTTTGATCCGCGGCGTCATTCGCACGGAGTCCGGTTTCCAGCCAGATGTCGTATCCGGTGCAGGCGCCAAAGGGCTCATGCAGCTAATGGACGGCACGGCACGCGGCCTTGGCGTAACAGATTCCTTAAATCCGCAGCAAAATATCGATGGCGGGACCCGTTATTTATCCTTTCTACTTCGCAAATACAATGGCAATGAGCAAGTAGCTCTAGCCGCGTACAATGCCGGCCCAGGTCGTATCGACCGTCTCGGTATTAAGACAGACAGCGAATTGATGGCGAATTTGGACAAGCTTCCTGAGGAAACGCAGCGCTATATTGTGAAAGTACAAGCAGCACGTTACTAAGGAGCTGCGAGGAAATGAGTACCCGCTTTTGTCAACAAATTAGCGGTACTTTATTTCGTCGCAGTCTCTAGGCTGTAAAAGCACTTCTTTTAGATCACGAATGGCAACCCGCTTGCCGTCGCTGATCTTTTTATTTTTTTAGTAGGAAAGGAACGTTCGGCTCATGTTATATTTCGATCATTGCGCATCTTCGCCTCCTTACGAGGAGGTTATTGATACGCTGACTGAGGTGATGAAGGCGCATTATGCAAATCCATCATCGATTCATCATGCCGGTGCAGACGCAGATAAGCTAATCTCGCGCTCACGCTCGCTACTTGGCGAGCTGCTTGGCGTAAAGGCTGAGGAGTGGCTGTTCACTTCTGGCGGCACGGAGAGCAACAACCTCGCGATTAAAGGAGCGGCAAAGCAGTACCAGAGCCGCGGCAAGCATCTAATTACGACCCAAATGGAGCATGCCTCCGTCTACGATACGTTCAAGCAGCTGGAGCAGGAAGGCTACGAGGTCACTTATTTGCCCATTGACAAGGCGGGGCAGGTAGACCTGGAAGCGCTGCGGATGGCTTTGCGCGACGACACGATTCTCGTCAGCATTATGCATGTGAATAATGAAGTTGGCAGTGTGCAGCCACTCGCAGACATTGGCAAGCTGCTGCAAGGGCATCCACGCACGCTATTGCATGTGGACGCGGTGCAAAGCATCGGCAAGCTGCCGATTGATTTGCGAGGCTGGGGTATTGATCTGCTCAGCGGCTCTGCGCATAAGCTGCGCGGACCCAAAGGGATCGGCTATTTGTATGTCCGCGAGGGTGTTACCCTGACGCCGCTGCTTTCAGGCGGCTCGCAGGAGCAGGGCATGCGCGCGGGGACGCAAAATGTGCCCGGCATCGTAGCTTCAGCGAAGGCGCTGCGCATGGCGATGCAATCGGCGCCGGAGCGGCGCGAGCGGATGTACCGTCTGCGCCAGCAATTGACGGATTTCGTTGAGGCTGCGCCGGAGCTGAGCTTGACTGGCGGAGCGCCGGAGAGCATGGCGCCGCATATTGTCCATTTTTCCTATCCGGGCATGAAGCCGGAGGTTGTCGTTCACATGCTGGAGCAGCATGGCATTATCGCTTCTACGAAGTCGGCCTGCTCCTCGCGCGACAATAAGCCAAGCCGAGTGCTGCTTGCGATGGGACTAGGGCAGGAACGGGCAGCCAGCGGCGTAAGAATTAGTCTGGGCGACGAGCATACGGAGCAGCATATTTCGCAGCTGTGCGAAATGCTGCGCCTTACAATTAGCAAGCTTAAGCCGCTTGAAAGGAGCGCAAGGTAAAGTGATGTATGATAAAGTGATTATTCGCTACGGCGATCTGGCTATGAAGGGACGCAACCGCGGGATGTTCGAGAAGCGGATGCTCCAGCAGCTTCAGCTGCGATTGAAGGATTTCGCCGCGCTGACGTATTCGAAAATGTTCGGCCGGCTTTATATTAATTTGAACGGGGAAAATTATGCACTCATCGCGGAAAAGGTCAAGGACGTTTTCGGTATTTCCACCTTTAGTCCAGTCGTAAGCGTTCAGCCGGAGCTTGCGGAGATTCGGGCAGCAGCGCTTGCGCTGATGAAGGCCATCCCGCAGGAGCCAGCGACCTTTAAAGTAAGCGTTAAGCGCGCATGGAAGAAGTTCCCGCATACGTCGCAGGAGATGAACCATTTGGTTGGGGCGCATGTGCTGCGTGCGATGGAAAATTTGAAGGTGGATGTCAGGAAGCCCGAGGTGGAGCTGAAGGTTGATATTCAGGAGGAAGCGGCCTATATTTTCAACGAGGTCGTTGACGGTCCTGGCGGCTTTCCATTTGGGACGAACGGCAAGGCGATGCTGCTGCTTTCTGGCGGCATTGACAGTCCGGTAGCGGGCTGGATGGCGATGCGCAAAGGGCTGGAGCTTGAAGCGGTCCATTTCCACAGCTATCCGTTTACGAGCGAGAAGGCGAAGGAGAAAGTGATTGAGCTTGCTAAAAGGCTTTCCTATTACAGCGGCGCTCCGCTTAAGCTGCATCTGGTGCCTTTTACGGAAGTTCAGACGACGCTGGCCCAGTCAGGACAGGACCCGCTTATTATTACGCTGATGCGCCGGGCGATGCTTCGCATTACGGAGCGTCTTGCGGAGCTCAATCACGCTCATGGCATTGTAACAGGCGAAAGCTTGGGCCAGGTAGCAAGCCAGACGCTCGTCAGCATGGATGTCATTGGGCGGGCGACCGTGCTGCCGCTGCTTAAGCCGCTTGTAATGATGGACAAGCAGGAAATTATTAATGAGGCGGAGCGGTTGGGCACGTTTGCCACATCGATTTTGCCTTATGAGGATTGCTGTACGTTGTTTTTGCCGAAATCCCCAAGCATTAAGCCGAATTTGCGGTTTGTGGAAAAGGTTGAAGGTTATTTGAATCAGCAAAAAAATCTGGATCAGCTGCTGAATGAAGCCGTGCAGCAAACGGAAGTGATGTTTCTTACGCCAGAGGACCCGGAGCCGGAAGCAAGTGCCGGTGAAGACCGTTGGTTCTAATAGCAACGAATAGCGGCTTGCTGTAAGCTGCTTCCATGTATAGACCGTCTCACCATGAAAAGGGTAAGGCGGTCTTTATTTGTTAAGAGGCAGGAAAGCAGAGTGGCCCGCTTTAGGCTTTCCGGCATATTCGCCCCAGCTTGGACATACAGGTGGTAGTATAGGGGGCGAGTATAATGGACAGCTTTTTTATATTTATGCAGATCATTCTGATTAATCTTCTGCTAAGCGGCGATAATGCTATTGTAATTGCAATGGCGAGCAAGCATCTGCCAGAGCAACAGCGCAAGAAGGCGATTTGGTGGGGAACAACGGCTGCTGTTGTCCTGCGCTGCGTGCTGACGATGGCGGCGATTTCCTTGCTGCAGACACCGTTCTTGCAAGCCATTGGCGCTGTAATGCTGTTTTATATTGCCGTAAAGCTGCTAGCGGATGCGGGCGAAATGGGTGGCGAAGGCGGAGCTTCGCATAAAATAGGCCGAGCGAACTCGCTGCTTGCCGCGGTATGGACAATCGTGACGGCTGATTTTATTATGAGCCTTGATAATGTGCTTGCAATAGCGGCCGTGGCGAAAGGGGAGACCCTGCTATTGATTGTAGGAATCGCTTTAAGCATCCCGATGATCATTTGGGGCAGCCATATACTGACGAAGCTGCTGCAAAAATTTCCTTCGCTCATTTATATTGGCGCCGGGCTGCTCGGTTTTGCGGCTGGAGGCATGCTTGTGCATGATCCAGGCATGCACCGCCTGCTATTCAGCAGCTCAGCCACCGCTACTCAGGCGATTCCGCTGCTGAGCATCCCGTTCGTCATTATTATCGGCATCCTGATGCGCCGATCGGCGGTGTCGTAAGCCGTTATGCGTGCCAGAGGAGTCGGCAGCAGGAGTTCGGAAAGGCACAAAACGGCAGTACAAGCGTTTGTTGATTTTGTAAAACTCCTACAGGGAGAGGGCGTTTTGGGCGCTTTGCTAATTTTTTTTTCATGTTGCCATAGTTGCACTGGTATTTTCACTTCACTTCCTTTAAACTAGTAAAGATAAAAACTGTCGTCTTTCGTCAGGATATGCGTAAGGCGTTGTAAGGAGCGGAAGCGCGGATGCCTAACAACAAATATTCCGCTGGAATTATTGTGCTGCTGGCTGGTATCGTAATATTGCTTGGCAAACTGGGTGTGTTCAGCTTTTTGGGATCCAATTTTTGGCCGCTTCTCGTTCTTATTCCGGGAATTCTGCTGCATGTGCTGTATTTCGGCAGATTGTTACCGGCAGTTGTTCTTATTCCGGGAGGCATGCTGATCGTTTATTCGATCTTGTTCATGCTTTGTATCATGTTCGGATGGGAAACGCTCAAATATGTTTGGCCGCTGTTTATAACGGGTGTAGCGGTTGGGCTGTACGAGTACCACTTGTTCGGCGCATCCCGCGAACGCGTTTTTTTTAACGCCTCCGCCATTCTCGCTGTTACATCGGCTGTACTGCTGATTTTGGCGCTCGTTTGGAGCTGGGGGATATATGCGATTGCTATTATCCTGATTGCGGCCGGAGCATGGATGATGATGGGGAAACGATCCCGCTGGTAGAAGGCAAGCAATCGGTTAGGATTATACAAAATTAGACAAATGGAGTGGATTATTAGTTATGCAAGCAAGAGAGAACATTCGGAACATCGCGATTATCGCGCACGTTGACCACGGCAAAACAACATTGGTTGACAAACTGCTTCAGCAATCAGGAACTTTCCGTGAGAACGAAGCGGTTCAGGAGCGTGCGATGGATTCCAACGATCTAGAGCGTGAGCGCGGAATTACAATCTTGGCGAAAAATACTGCGATTACGTACAAAGATTATTTGATCAACATCGTTGATACACCAGGACATGCTGACTTTGGTGGCGAGGTTGAACGTATTATGAAAATGGTTGACGGCGTATTGCTCGTCGTTGATGCTTTCGAAGGCTGTATGCCGCAAACGAAATTCGTATTGCGCAAAGCATTGGAATCGAACCTGAAGCCAATCGTAGTATTGAACAAAATTGACCGTCCTAATGCTCGTCCATCAGAAGTTGTGGATGAGGTGCTTGACCTGTTCATCGAGCTAGGTGCAAGTGATGAGCAGCTGGAGTTTAATGTCGTTTATGCTTCCGCATTGATGGGTACTTCCAGTCTTGACCCTGACAAACAAGATGAAAACATGGAAGCGATGTATGAAACGATCATCAACCATATTCCTTCGCCAACAGAGAATGTAGAGGAGCCGCTGCAATATTTGGTGACGCTGCTTGACTATAATGAATACTTGGGTCGTATTGCGGTTGGCCGTGTAAACCGTGGTATCGTTCGTCAAGGACAAACCGTTGCCGTTATGACGCGTGATGGCGGCAAGAAGCAGGCTAGAATCGAGAAGCTGTTCGGCTTCCAAGGTCTGAAACGGATTGAAATCGAAGAAGCAGGCGCTGGCGACATTGTAGCGATTGCAGGCATTAAAGATATTAACATCGGTGAAACGATTGCTGATCCAGCGAATCCGGAAGCTTTGCCAGTTCTGAAAATTGACGAGCCTACGCTGCAAATGACGTTTCTTGTCAACAACAGTCCTTTTGCTGGTCGCGAAGGCAAATGGGTTACTTCCCGTAAACTCCGTGAGCGTCTGTTCAAAGAGCTTGAGACGGATGTTGCTTTGCGCGTAGATGAAACGGAGAGCCCGGATGCATTTATCGTATCGGGACGTGGTGAGCTTCACTTGACGATTCTGATCGAGAATATGCGTCGCGAAGGCTTTGAGATGCAAGTATCGAAACCTGAAGTAATCATTAAGGAAATTGACGGCGTGAAGCAAGAGCCTTACGAGGGGCTGATCATTGACGTGCCAGAAGAAAGCATGGGCGCGGTTATGGAGAGCCTTGGCTCGCGTAAAGCTGAAATGGTCAACATGGTGAACAATGGCACAGGCCAAGTTCGCTTGGAGTTCATCATCCCAGCTCGCGGTCTGATCGGCTACCGTACTTCTTTCCTTACCCTTACACGCGGCTACGGCATTATGAACCATGCGTTTGACAGCTACGGTCCGCTTGCTGGTTCTGGTGTTGGTGGACGTCACCAAGGCGTGCTTGTTGCTACTGAGAATGGCGTAACGACGTTCTACGGCATGATGGGCGTAGAGGATCGTGGTATTCAGTTCCTGGAGCCAGGTACTGAAATTTACGAAGGCATGATCGTTGGCGAGCACACGCGTGACAACGATATCGTCGTTAACATCTGTAAAGAAAAGCAATTGACGAATATTCGTTCCGCTGGTAAAGATGATACAGTTAAACTCAAAACTCCTCGCCTGTTCTCCCTGGAGAGCGCGCTTGAGTATTTGAACGATGACGAATATTGCGAAATTACGCCGAAGTCGATTCGTCTTCGTAAAAAAATCTTGAACAAAAGCGAACGCGAGCGTGCAGAAAAACAACGCAAAACATCACAAGCTGGCGTTTAAGGCGCTAGCCGCCTGATTGGAGGTTTAACGGCATGCAGCAATGGTTTAGTGAACATTGGGTCGTTTCTTATTTGCTCATATTAGGATTCACGATTTATATTTTCAATACCGTGTTTCGGGCGAATAATGCGAAGCTGCCAATTCTAAAGGAAGTACTGGTTTACATTTTGATCGTATTCGGTTCTTTCGTGCTTTGGATTTTACAGGTGGATTCGCTGCCGATTATTCAATGTATGGGAATTGCTGTATTAATGATGCTTATGCTTCGCGGTCGCCAGCTGTATGACAAGCTGCAAAGTAAACGGGCAGACAAGCACGCTGTAAAGGAATCAGACTCCGGAAGTAACGGCATATGAGACGTTAGCGTGTTCTTAAGATCGGATCTGCCTTCTGCAGCAGCGATATCCGCGAGAATTCGTGGGTATCGCTGCTTCTTTGCGTAAAGAGGACAGAAACGAAATACAAAGGATTTGAAGGTGGCTGCTATGACCGAAGGCTCTAAAGGATTACCCCCAAGAACGGCTGCAAGCAGGCCGGGTGGTGCGAAGAAAACAGCTCCAAAGCCTAAGAAGAAAAAGAAAAAAGGCAGCATATGGATTAAAATTATGTTTGCTGTGCTTTCCGTTCTTATTTTAATTATGCTCTATGTCGGTTATCTTGCTTATGTGGCTACCAATGCGGTTGATACGATTGGTTCAGCGAATAATATTGTCGTGCCGGAAGAGGAGTCCGTTAAGAAAAAGCCTACGGGCATGGTGCTGCTCGGTATTGATTCTCGTGAAAATGGCGGAGGTTTAAATACCGACGTTATGCTGGTCGCTATTTTTAACCCGAATACAAAATCAGCCTCCGTCGTCTCGATTCCACGGGATTCGGTGCTGCAAGTAGAGGGCTATCGCGAGCGGAAGGCGAATGCGAATTACAGCACTTTCTTCAATAATGCCCGTACTGAGAAGAAAATGGACAAAGAGGCGGCAGAGAAGGATGCAAAGAAAGAAATGCGTGATATGCTGTCGAAATATTTTGGCGTTGATTTGAAGTATACCGGCATTATTAACTTTAAAGGCTTCACCGATGTTGTTGATGCGCTTGATGGCGTTGAGGTGAATGTTGATATGGATATGCGTTACCGGGATACGGCCGATGGCACAAACATTAATTTGAGCAAGGGCCAGCAGGTGCTTGATGGAAAAAATGCCCTCGATTATGTGCGTTATCGCAAATCGAATCAGGGAACAGCCGAATCCAGCGACTTCGACCGCAATCGTCGGGAGATGGAAGTCATCGGAGCGATTTTTGATAAAATGAAATCGTTTGAGGGCGTTACGAAATACGATAAGGTTATCGGCGCAGTCGGTACTAATTTGACGCTCGATATGCCTCCATCTGAAATTAAAAATATGCTGAGTACATATTTGGGCATGGGCAGCTCCGATATTGCGTTCCAAGCGTTAAACGGAACGTGGAAGAGCCCTTATGTATATGTTGATTCAACATCCCTTGAAGAAGCGCGTGCGGTGCTTCAGGCAAAAATGGCTGAATAACCATAGACGCTGGATTCAATAATGGCTATAATAGGAGCTAAGGATACCGAATGCTATTCCTGTTAGAAGGAGGTCATGCTGATGACCGTATTCCTAGCCGCCAATTTCGAGCAACTCATCGAAGCTGATTGCATGCCTCGTTTTAAACGTGGTTCTGCAGGTGTGGCTATGACGGCAGCAGCTTGTCCAAACGTCATTTCGGTTATCTGTACTTCTCATGAACAAGTATGTACGTCTATAAGAAAGCCTGACGATCACTCGATCGTCAGGCTTTCTGTGCGTTTGCGTTAGTGATTAATGCTTGTCTCCATTCGTTGCGTGCTTTTGGATTTGCTTCTCATGAAGGTGCTGCTCCTGGACTGGCGATTGGGTGTGGGATTGCGTCTGTGGCCGCTCCGGCTGATGAGACGTCACATTGCGTGGTATTTGCGGGATGATGCGGCTGATAATATCGGCCATTTCTTCAGCGAAGCCTGTTATCGGCTTTCCACGCCTAATGTCGGCTCCCATTTCCTTCAACCGCTGAGAGACATCCATATCGGCTGTTACAACAGCATCCATGCCGTACGGATCTTTATGGAAAGCTTCGGCAACGGAATATTTAATCGTACCGACACGTGCGCGATCCAGCTTGCTGTCGATATCAATGCCGACAACGGCTGTTTTGCCCAGCACGACGCAATGCGCATTGTTTACGCCGCGAACGCCTTTTGCCAGCTTTTCAAGATGCTCTGCAACTTCCTTATTCGTTTTCAATGGTTTAACGGAATCTTCCGCAAGCTGCTGCGCCCTTACGGCGCCATTCGCATGATTTTGATGTGGAGAGGGTGATGCCATTTCGTTTCGCTTGACGGTGCTGCAACCAGCCGCAATAACAGCGATTGCGATCAAAACCAATAACCGTTTATACACGTGAGCCACCTCGTCTTTCTTGTTGCAGATCGTTATGTCAGAACCTAGTGTGCCCGCAGTATAGTATGGCTATGTATAGGCCTTTCAATTGAATGTCCACGCCGGGAGGGTTTTTTCATGAAAAAAATATTCGTGCTCGATACAAATGTGCTGCTTCATGATCCGCAAGCGATCTTCGCCTTTGGCGATAATGAAGTAATCATTCCCGCGGTGGTATTGGAAGAGATTGACTCCAAGAAAAGATTGGCAGACGAGCTTGGCCGCAACGCCCGCTCTATCTCGCGTTCGCTCGATAAAATGCGTGAGCAAGGACGGCTTCACGAAGGTATTCCGCTGCCTGGCGGCGGCGTTCTCAAAGTAGAATTAAATCACCGCAGCTTCGTGCGGGTGCAGGAAATGTTCGGTGAGATGTCCAATGACAATCGAATACTGGCAGTAGCGCTGAATTATCATATAGAGCAATTGGATCGCCAGGAAATAAGCTCTGTCGTGCTGGTGAGCAAGGATGTGCTCGTCCGCATTAAAGCGGATGTGCTCGGACTGATGGCAGAAGATTACATGTCTGACCGCATTGTAGCACCTTCTGACGTATACGCCGGGTATGTGACGTTGTTCGTTCATCCTTCGATTATTGACGAGTTTTATTCGTATCGGTTTTTGACGGTGAAAAATTTGCAGCTTGGCAGCAGGCTGAATCCGAATGAATTCGTCATCCTGCGAGATGAAATGGGCACCTCCAAGTCCGCGCTGCTCAAGGTGTCGCAGGACGGGGTTAAGCTGGAGCCGCTGTTCCTCAGCAATGATCCAGTGTGGGGCATTACGGCCCGCAACGCGCAGCAGCGCATGGCGCTGGAATTGCTGCTTAACGATGAAATTCCGCTTGTCACCTTAACGGGTAAAGCTGGCACAGGCAAAACACTGCTTGCTCTAGCTTCGGGCCTGCTCAAGGTAGAAGATGAGCATAAATACAAAAAGCTGCTAATTGCCCGTCCGGTCGTTCCAATGGGCAAGGATATCGGATATTTGCCAGGGGAGAAGGAAGAGAAGCTGCGCCCTTGGATGCAGCCGATCTACGACAATTTGGAATATTTATTCGATACGAAAAAATCCGGAGATATTGAAAAAATATTGATGGGTCTCGGCAGTATTCAAGTAGAAGCGCTGACCTATATTCGCGGGCGTTCCATTCCCGGCCAATTCATTATCATTGATGAGGCGCAGAACTTGACCAAGCATGAGGTGAAGACGATTGTATCGCGCGTAGGAGAAGGCAGTAAAATCGTCCTCATGGGCGACCCGGAGCAAATCGACCATCCGTATTTGGATGCCACAAGCAATGGCTTAACGCATATTGTGGAGCATTTCAAAAACGAAGGCATCAGCGGCCACATGACGCTGGAGAAGGGCGAACGCTCCAAGCTGGCCCAGTTGGCAGCAGATTTGCTTTAGGCTCAGGATCTCGGGCTTCTTTCTTAGGTCTAGCTCTCAAGTTTAGGTTTCAATCCTCAAGGTATTTGTCTGGGATATTAGGTTTTCATGGTTCTGTAATAGAGGACTGCGACGAAATGAGCGCAGTCCTTTTCTCTGCGCTTCCCCATTTGGTGAAAATGGCAAAGCGGAATGAAAGGTTTGAGCTGTAGAAGCGGAGCGTTCGCATTTGCCGATGGATTTCTACGCTTTAGCGTAAATTCCATGTAATCCATCGGCAATAGCGATCGAAAGCCAAACCTTTCATGCAGCGCCGCTCCTTTTTCACCAATCCCCGCTCTCTACTAATTTGGACAATACTTGTATTAATTGCTATGATATAAAATGTGCCCAGATGAAGGCAGAGGGGAAGGGTTGCTGTGTCGATTAGGAAATACGCTACAATGACAGCGGTATTGGCTTTATTCATTATTATTTTTCTTCTATTAAACTTTAGCGATAGGACCCTTAATCGGGCTGAAAATTTAAATAGAGATACGAATGCCGAGCCGGCGGGCGGAGAAGAGCAGGCAGATCAATCGCAAATACTAAATGTAACCGTTTCCATGGATGAAAATGAGTTTTCTAAGCTTAAGGAAGCGACGAATAGCTATCAAATGAAGCATGCCAATACAACGGTCAAGCTGACAAATATTGCGGATGAAGGCGATGGCTATGCCCAGTGGAAAAAAGCACTGGAGCTTGGAGCAGCGCCCGATATTATGCTCATGGATAGCGAATGGGTACGCGAGTTTGCGGTACGCGGCTTGCTGAATCCCGTCGATGTGCCCAGCACCTCTGACACGATGGCAGAGCGGCCTGCGAGGCTGCTTGATCCGCTGAGGTGGAACAGCTATTTGTGGGGCATCCCTGTTGATGCCAACCCATATGTGACGGTGTGGAACAAGGCTTTGCTCACTGATGCAGGCTTATCGAAGCCGCCAGCGGATTGGGATGCTTTTAGCATTTTGCTTCATAAGCTGGAAAGTGGCGCCAAAGATTGGCAGGCACTATATGTAGAGCCTCATAATGTCGCCTCCTTGCTTGTCTGGCTCGATGAGTGGGCAGCAGACGGAGAAGAAGCTGGAGCGGCCTATTTGCATTTTGACAGCAAGGCTGTGCAGGAACAGCTAAAACGTCTGGACTCGATTTCCGGACGAATTACGTCTTCAGCTCTGGCAGATTATAGCTTGCCTACTGGCACGCAAATGGAGGAGCAGCATATCGCCGCTGCGAGTATTCCTTGGTCCATATACAGCAAGCTTTCCGTGAAGGAGCAAAATAAGCTGCTGCTTGATAAAGGTGCGATGCATGATGTGTGGCTTGGAAGCAGGAGTTATGTCGTCGCGGGAACGAGTAAAATGAAAGAGGAAGCGTTTACGTGGATTAAAGAAATGGTGGAAATTGGCGGGCAGCAGCAAAGCTATGCTGTAACAGGGAAGCTGCCCGCCAAAAACTCCTTGTACACAGGGGCCGATAATAGTCAGGAAAACGGTACAGCGGGGGCCGGAGGTCCGCCACAATGGTGGCTTAAGGTGCTGAATGGCGAGCCTTCCGCTCAGCCGCCCGATCCTGACTGGCATGAGCGCTGGATGCATACGCAGCTGCTTTGGCAGCAATATGCAGAAGGCGAAATCACGATGAAAGCATTCGTCCAAGCTGTACAAGCTATAGGGAAATCCCTATAGCTTGACTTGCAAGGTGACGATAAGCTCGCCGTCTTTAATTTCCACATCCGTTGCTTGCAGGAAGGAAATAATGAAGGAGGGGTAGAAGCCAAGGTCAAACTGCTTCTCCAGCTCCTGCTTCGTTGTGTCAGGCAACGATAGACCGTTGAATAGAAGCTCGTCTACATGAAAAATAATGCCATTGCGGGGCTCTTGCTCAACCGTATAATGACCGGTCACGCTTAATTCCAGCGCATCCCGCTTGCCGTATGCGGTTAAGGAGCCATCTTCAAAGGAGAAGGAAAATTGCTCAAAGCGGTCATCTTGTTCCCGCAAAAACGTATTTAAGGCATCTTCGGGAATACGAATCGTGTAAGTTAGGCCACTAGTTTCCAAATACTGCTTATTATTTTGCAGCCAATCAGGCAGCTTCTGCATCGCTTTGGATAAGGCGCTGAAATGCTGTTTGACTTCATAAAGGCCAATTGACTCCCAGTAGTTGGTCAATTCCTCCATCATAAGCCGCAGCTTGTCGGCGTCCGAACGTCCGGCAAGTCCACCTTCTATTTGCTCCTGCAGCGTAAGCACTCTGGCACGCTGCTCTGTGAGCCGCTGCTCGATTGAGGCGAGTTCTTGCTGCTTCTTGCCCAGTTGCTCGATTCCTTGCGCGAGCTGGGCATATTCCTCCTTGTACAGCTTCATCACATCGCGGTCATGCGCGAAAATCAAATCCGCATATTCCATGACCATCAAAAAATCCGATAATGATCGTGATGACAGCAACGCGGTCAGCCAAATATCCCGATCCCCCATATAATAAGCACGCAGTACTTTACCGGCTTGCTCGCGTTTGTGAGCGATTTGCTGCTCCTGTTCTTCCAGCGCTTGCTTGGCGCTTGCTGTTTCTTTGGTCAAGTCGGCCTGCTGTGCCTGGACGCGCTTGATTTCATTATCGATTTCAACGACTGACAGGCTTTTTTCCAGCAGCAGCCGGGTTTCCTCGCTATTAGAGGGCTCGGGCTCGGCGAATGCAGGCATCACGCACCAGAGGGACAGCATGCCGGCCATCAGCGTAATCAGCGCGAACCGTGTAGGAAAGCTTTGAAATGCCACTCTCGGCCTCCTCTCTTCTTGGCGACATAAAGGGATGTCGATATCCTACAGCCATCATTATATGCGGCGAATTATTCTATTATATCTTACATTTGGAAAAGCATGAACAGGACTATAGGGCAATAATCGCGGCATTTCAGCGTATACAGCCCGTTTAGCACATCAAAAAAACGGCGGACCCATGAGGATCACGCCGTCTTTTCCCAATATTCAAGCGGACACAAGGTGAAACGGCCGAAAGCTGTCCTTTGACAGCGCGGCGCGTTTCATTCCGAGAAATATAAGCGTAATAATAAGTATGAAACTTATCATGCTTATATTTTTAAAAAGGATTGCCCATTTTGAACACGGTCCAATATGTAAAGCCTCCAAATGCGATAATCATGTAGCCCCAGAACATAACGATGTACGTTTTTTCTGTAAAGTTCAAATAGCCTAAAAATACGAAAGCTACTGCTTGGGCGAAAAACAATAATGCAAATTCTGTCATATGTCCAGCAAACGCCATAAGGCCAATGACAAGGGTCCAGAAACCCAAAACCCGATACATACGTGCCATATCTGTATATCCCCCTTTCGCTTTAGACACGATTTTCTACAGATTATTATAACGTTTGTACAAATAGGTGTAAACCTGCTATTTTAACTGCGGACAACATTTTTTGCGAAGAAAGTCTGCTTTCTGCCTAAGTTTGCACCAGAAACAGTCTGAATATGTATGAGGG
This sequence comes from Paenibacillus sp. FSL H8-0537, assembly GCF_038051995.1. Taxonomy (NCBI): domain Bacteria; kingdom Bacillati; phylum Bacillota; class Bacilli; order Caryophanales; family Paenibacillaceae; genus Paenibacillus; species Paenibacillus sp. FSL H8-0537. The sequence continues at coordinate 2,623,159 of NZ_CP150290.1, forward strand.
CTTGAAAAAATGGTTATACAATTTAGTATCCAATAGATTCTATGAACTCTACCAAGGGCATAGATATAAGGTAAGCGTCTTTACGTTAGGAGGTTTTGGTTGCATGACAGCAGTCAGACAAGATGCGTGGAGTCCAGACGATGATTTAATTCTCGCCGAAGTGACCCTGCGCCATATTAGAGAAGGCAGTACCCAGCTTGGAGCTTTCGAAGAGGTAGGGGAGCGGATTGGCCGTACATCCGCAGCATGTGGATTCCGCTGGAACAGCTGTGTCCGCAAGCGTTATGAAGAAGCCATACAGATAGCCAAGCAACAGCGGCAGAAACGCAATTATTTGAAAAAACAAGCGATAGCGGCAACTCCGCAAGTATCTTCGCTGTCTGCTTATGAGGCGACAGATGAGAGAGGTTTCAAAGCGGAAACGCAAGCAACGGAAGAATTGCTTTCCATTGATTCGGTTATCCGTTTCCTGCGTCAAATCAAGACAACATATCACGATGTAGGACGTCAGCTAAAGTCGTTCGAGAAAGAGCTGAGAGATAAGGAAGAGGAGCTTGGCCGTTTGCGGGGCGAAAATGAAAGATTGTCTCGTGAGGTGAACAATGCTCAGAGTGATTACCACACCGTTAATGATGATTACAAAACGTTGATTCAAATTATGGACCGTGCCAGACGGCTTGCCGTGCTGACGAATGATGAGGAAGCGAAGCCGCGCTTCAAGATGGATGCCAATGGCAACCTGGAGAGAATTGAATAGAATCGATAACAGCCCGCCGGATGATTCGGCGGGCTGTTGGCGTCTTTAAAGGATATGCGTATAATGGAATAAAGCGTAAGGAAGCAGGGGGTAGAGGGTATGCATATCGCCATAGTAGGCGGAGGAGCGCTGGGACTGCTTCATGCAGCGAAGCTGGCCTCTACGGAAGCCGAGGTTACGGTATGGACGCGAACGGAGCATCAGTCCGCTCTACTGGCGGATGAAGGCATTCGCTTGCTGGAGCTTGACGAAGCGGGCGGAGCCAGGGAAGCGTCGCCGCAGCCTGCAAAGATAGCAAAGGTACATAGCAGAAGTTTAAGTGCGGCAGCAGCTGAAGCAGAGGCAGAGGCTGGCTGCGTAGGGCAGCAGCAGGCGCCAGATTGGATAATCGTCACCGTCAAGCAGGCGGACTTGACGAGGGAGCTGCTTCGCGCCATAGGGAAGCTCGCAGCGCCTGCTGCGGCTATTCTTTTTTTGCAAAATGGCATCGGACATCTGGAGCTGGCGGCGCAGGAGCTTCCGGCGCTTCCTTTATTTATTGGAGTTACGACCGAAGGGGCGCTGCGCCAAGATGAAAGAACGGTCCGACATACCGGCAGAGGGCAGCTAGCACTCGGCCTAGCGTCTTTAAATAGACAAGCAGCGGGCAAAAAGGATGAAAATCAACAAATTATGTTGCAAAATGCCTTGCAATTGGCAGGATTTACGGTGTTGCTGTCGAAGACAATGAACAATCGAGTTTATGAGAAGCTCCTCATTAACGCAATCATTAATCCGCTTACAGCTATATTTGATGTGACGAACGGCGAGCTGCCACAGCATTCGGCAAGGCTGCGGCTTATGCGCGCTTTATATGAGGAAACAAATGAGATTTTACGCGTGGCAGGCGGGGCAGAGCTTGGCGAGGGCGCTTGGGAGAGAGTGCTTGCTGTTTGCGAAGCTACTTCCGCCAACGTGTCATCGATGCTTAGCGATGTACGGGCAGGCCGTCCTACTGAAGTACAGTGGATTAATGGGGGCGTTTCCAGCCTCGCTAGACGTGGTGGCATGGAATCGCCGCTGAACGATGCCATGAGCGAAATGGTACGGCATTTGCAGGATGATCGGCTATAGGGAGGCGATACGGATGGGGATAATATGGGAGAGCATCAAGCATTTTTATGCTTATATGGCGGTTATTCCAGTAATACCTTTTCTCTTGATTTATCTTGGCTACGGAGCTATTATACAGGACCGCAAAAAAGCCTTTCGTCTGGCGATGGATGTGACGACCGCATTGCTGATCGGCTGTGTGGCGGTATTGCTTGATTCCTTGTTCAACAATTCTTTCGGCTTGTATGGCATTTTATTGTTTATGCTGATTGGCGGAGGCTTGCTGGGCAATGCCCAGTTCCGCAAACGCGGCAGCGTCAATGTGAAAAGAATATTTCGCGCCGTATGGCGGCTTGGGTTTTTCACGATGAGCATGCTTTATCTGCTGCTAATGTTCATTGCCATCGGGCAATCTATATTTTCGATATAATTGTGGACTGTGATCAGACTGCAAACTGCTTCAAGACGGGTCTTTTTGCAAAGGGCCTGTTTTTCTTTTTGACGCGCGCCCTATATCTTGTGTACAATCAATTTGTCTGATACAGGCAAAATCATAAGCATTTACGCTTAAATATATGGTTTCAATTAGGAGGCAGGGGTGGCTTATGTCTACCGAAAATTATTCATTACCAAGCACTCAGCCGCTCACGGACGCCTATGTTAACCTAACGGACTCAAGGCTTGAGTCCTTGTTTGGCTATCATCCGGGTCGCAAGGGCGATTGGGAGCTGCGTGCCAAGCGGCTTGCTGAATCAGCGGGTACAAGGGCGGGTGCTGCGTCAGTCGCAGCTGTGCTGCGTGATTACAATAGCAAATGGAAGGCTGCGCCCGAGGCGCTTGCTGCCATTGATGCGATTGCGGAAGGCGCGCCAGTTATCGTTGGCGGCCAGCAGGCCGGACTATGGTCTGGACCTCTTCTCGTTATACATAAAGCCGTATCGATTATCGGCGCAGCCCGCCATGCCGAGCAGTTGCTGGGAAGAAAGGTCGCTGCCGTATTTTGGATTGCTGGAGAGGATCATGACTGGGACGAAGCGAATCATGCCTATGTGCTTACTGCTGACCAAGGGCTGCGCAAGCTGGCGGCTGCGCGTCCGGAAGGGGCAAGAACATCGGTTAGCCGGACGGCTATTGATTCAGGTACGTGGGCTGAGCTGCTAACCGAGCTGGAGCAGGCGCTGCCAAATTCCGATTTTAAGCCGGAAATTCTACAGCAGCTGGGACAAATTACGGAGCAAGCGCAATCGTTATCGGAAATGTTTGCTGGTGTAATCAGCTGTTTGCTGAGCAAGCAAGGCCTCGTTATTATGGATGCTGATGATCCGCAGCTGCGCCAGCTTGAGGCTCCTATGTTCGAGAAGCTAATTACTTACAACGATGAGCTGGAGCAGGCGTATACAGCTGCAGCCAATCAAGTGAAGGAGCTTGGCTATCCGCTGCAGGTTGATGTAACGCCTGGAAGCTCTAATCTGTTTGTTTTCCAGACAGAGAAAGGCCAGGAGCGGACCCTGCTTTATAAGCAGGAAGGAAGCTTCCAGAGCCGCAAGGGCGAATATTCGCTAACGAAGGAGCAATTGCTGGACATGGCGCGGCAGCAGCCGGAGCAGCTCAGCAACAATGTGCTGACGCGCCCGCTGATGCAGGATTATTTGTTTCCGGTGCTTGGGACGGTGCTGGGCGCTGCGGAAATTGCTTATTGGGCGATTACTGGAGAAGCTTTCCGCAAGCTGGATATGGAAATGCCGATTGTATTGCCGCGCATATCCTTTACGCTTGTAGAAGGTACAGTAGCCAAGCATATGGGCAAGTATGAGCTGACGCTCGAGGATGTGGCATTGCGCTTCGAGGAGCGCAAGCAGCAGTGGCTGGCTGAGCAGGATCAGCTGTCCCTTGACGAGAAGTTTGCCACAGCGAAGCAGGCGTTTGAGGATTTGTATGCGCCGCTGCTTGACCTTGCTGCTTCGGTACAGCCGGGCCTTGCCAAGCTTGGCGATACGAACCGTCAGAAAATCATTGAGCAGATCACGTTTCTTGAGACGCGCACGAAGGATGCCCATGAGAAGCAGTACGAAGCGGCTATTCGCCAGCTGGACCGCATTGCGCTTTCCTTGTGGCCAAGCGGAAAACCGCAGGAGCGGGTGCTGAATATGGCCGCTTATTGGAACCGTTACGGAACCTCGTGGCTCGACAAGCTGCTGGAAGCTCCTTTTTCCCCGCTAGGCGGTCATCAAATCATTTATTTATAAACTTAAATTTGGAGGATGAATATACCATGAGCACAATGGATAAAAGCATTATTCGCGATATTAAGCTTGCCCCGGAAGGGCATTTGAAAATTGACTGGGTTAGCGCCCATATGCCGGTGCTTTCGAGCATTCGCGAGCAATTTGAGAAGGAACAGCCATTCAAAGGCTTGAAAGTATCGATTGCGCTGCATTTGGAAGCGAAAACGGCATATTTGGCTAAAGTCGTAAAGGCTGGCGGAGCGGAAGTTACAATTGCGGGCAGCAACCCGCTGTCCACTCAGGATGACATTTGTGCGGCGCTCGTAGAAGACGGCATTACTGTTTTTGCAAAGCATAATCCTAGCCCGGAAGAGTATAATGAGCTGATTATTAAAGCGATCGAATCGAAGCCGGATCTTATTATTGACGATGGCGGAGAGCTGATTACGCTGCTGCACAAAGATCGTCCGGATCTGCGTGAAAATCTTCGTGGCGGCGCGGAAGAAACGACGACGGGCATCATTCGTCTGAAAGCGATGGAGAAGGATGGCACGCTGCAGCTTCCAATGGTTGCGGTTAATGATGCCTACTGCAAATACTTGTTCGACAACCGTTATGGCACTGGCCAATCGGTATTTGACTCGCTGAACAAAACGACGAACCTCGTTATTGCAGGCAAAACCGTCGTAGTTGTAGGCTACGGCTGGTGCGGCAAAGGCGTAGCTATGCGCGCCAAAGGACTTGGCGCCAAAGTTGTCGTAACGGAAGTGGACGCGATTCGTGCGGTTGAAGCGCATATGGACGGCTTCACTGTGCTGCCGATGATGGAAGCGGTCAAGCTTGGCGATGTGTTTATTACGGTAACAGGCAACCGCGACAACATTCGCGGCGAGCACTACAAGGTGATGAAGGGCGGCGCAATTTTGGCGAACGCCGGACATTTTGATGTGGAGTTCAATATTCCGGAGCTTAAGGCGCTTTCTACTAATGTGCGTACAGTTCGCAACAACATTGAGGAGTATCAACTGGAGGATGGCAGAAGCATTTATGTCATTGCCAAAGGACGCCTTGTCAACTTGGCAGCCGGCGATGGCCACCCGGCAGAAATTATGGATACGACGTTTGCGCTTCAAGCACTGTCGCTCCGTTATGTGAATGAGCAATATAAAGCACTAGGCAAAAAAGTAGTTAATTTGCCGTATGAGCTGGACGAAAGCGTAGCACGCATCAAGCTGGAATCGCTGGGTATCAGCATCGATACGCTTACAGCAGAGCAAATTGCTTATCAGGATAGCTGGAACGTTTAATCCCGGCCCCTTGTTGTATAGCAACAGAGAAATAGAGATCTAGAGATCTAGAGGAACAGCCGCTATTGCCGCTTAAACGCGGTAGCAGCGGCTGTTGTTGTTTCCCAATGAGCAACCTTTTGTCAAAATTTACGTCTAGGACGGTAAATAGAGCAAAGGGGGCCATTTTCATGAATAAAATAGAGAAAACAAAAGAAAGAGCAAAAGAGAGAGCAAAACAAAGAAGCTTAACTAAAACATTCGTTTTGCTGTTGGCATCGTTTATGTTAGCTATAATGCTGCTGTCGGGCTGTTCATCTGCAAACAGCGATTATGCATCTGAAGGGGAAATGAGCAGAGCCGAGACTTCTAGCGAGCAGCTTCAAAATCAGAGCAGCAGCTCAGCTGCAAGTGATGGCGCGGCTGCTTCTACTGAAGCGGGCTCCGCTGCCGACAATAAAGCATTGACAGATGCGTCAGCAGACAGTTCGATTGACAGCATGGCCATAGGCGGAGAAGCGTTTAACCAAAAGCTGATCTATACGGCGGCAATGACGATGGAGGTTGCCGACTATGAGGCGGCGGCCCAGCAGCTGCGTAATGCCATCCATCAGGCTGGCGGGTACATTCTTGCTTTTCAGGATGGGCAGTATGGCAATGAGCAGGGGGCGAACTATACGATTAAGGTGCCGGCTCAAGGGTTTATGCCATTTGTGGAGCGGCTGGAGGGAATCGAGAACAAGCATCTGGAGCGCGAGCTGAAAGGAACCGATGTGACGGAGGAATACGTCGATCTGGAAGCGAGGCTGAAGGCAAAGCAGGTGGTGGAGCAAAGGCTGCTTTCCTTCATGGATAAAGCGCAAAAGGCGGATGACCTGGTCAAGTTTTCACAGCAGCTTGCAAAGGTTCAGGAGGAAATTGAACAAATTAAAGGGCGTACGCGCTATTTGGACAAAAATGTAGCTTTCTCCACGATTGAGCTAAGGCTGTATCAGCCTATCGATAGTACGATTAAGATGGACACGGAAGAGAAATCGCTTAGCGGGAAGATGCTGGCGTCCTTTAAAACAAGCTATGAAGGAACATGGAACGTCATTCAAGGGCTGCTCGTCTTCCTCGCAGGAGCGCTTCCTGCACTCGTTATTCCAGTCATAATTGGACTTGTTATTTGGTGGTTTGTACGTCGTTCCCGCGCCAAAACTCCGCCTGCAAAGCCGGAGCCGGAGCAGCAATAAAGCGCATCAAGCTTGCTTTCCTTGCTGGATATGAAGGGTAAGATGAAAATTTATTAATAAGGTCAAACATTTTAACAAAATCCTGCTCCTATGAGCAGGATTTTATTGTTGTATGGCGAATTACACTATGTTATGTGGGGGAAAGTGGAGCAAAGTGGGGAATAAGGGAGAGAGGGTGGAGGCGATCTTATGTTCATGGGCGAATATCAGCACAGCGTTGATGACAAAGGTCGGCTTATCGTACCAGCCAAATTCCGTGATTCACTAGGCGCTTCCTTTATTGCCACCCGCGGTCTCGACAACTGCTTGTTTGTTTATCCAATGAGCGAATGGACCGTACTTGAGCAGAAGCTCAAATCGCTTCCGCTCATGAAGGCGGATGCAAGGGCATTCACCCGGTTCTTTTTCTCCGGGGCAACCGAATGCGAGCTGGATAAACAGGGAAGGGTAAACTTGCCGGGACATCTTAGAGAATATGCGAAAATTGATAAGGATTGTATGGTTCTGGGGGTTTCAAGCAGGGTAGAAATATGGAGCAAGGCGGTCTGGGACGGCTACTATGCAGAGTCCGAGCAAACCTTTAATGAAATTGCCGAGAAGCTGGTCGATTTTGACTTCAACTTTTAAACGGGTGATTTCGAAAACTTGCTAATGATGGAACCGGGCGACCACGACTAGACAACAAGAACGGGAGGGCAATTGCGTGTTTCAGCATGTAACAGTACTTATGGAGGAAGCGGTTGACGGCCTGGCCATTAAGCCGGACGGCATTTACGTCGATTGCACGCTCGGCGGGGCGGGACACAGTGAACGCATTGCGTCGAGTTTGGGCGAGGGAGGACGGTTAATCGCTTTTGATCAGGATGATATTGCGCTGAACCACGCAAAGATCAGGCTTGCACCGTATTTGGATAAAGTAACACTTGTGAAAAGTAATTTCCGGTATTTGGAACAAATGCTGCTCACCTGCGACGTGCCAGTTGTGGACGGCGTACCTCAAGTCGATGGCATCCTGTTTGACCTTGGTGTATCGAGCCCTCAGCTTGATGAGGCAGAGCGCGGCTTTAGCTATAATCATGACGCGCCGCTCGATATGCGGATGGATCAAGGTGGTGCCATGACCGCTCATGAAATTGTCAACACCTGGGATGAACGTGAAATATCGCGGATTCTTTCCCATTATGGCGAGGAGAAGTTTGCCAGATCCATCGCCAGGACGATTATCAAGACGAGGGACAGCAAGCCGATTGAGACAACAGGAGAGCTAGTGGAACTCATCAAGCTGTCCATCCCTGCTGCTGCTAGACGCACAGGCGGGCATCCTGCGAAACGTACGTTTCAGGCGTTGCGCATTGCGGTGAATGATGAACTTCGGGCAGAGGAAGAAGCTTTGGCACAGGCGATTCGCTGTCTGAATCCAGGGGGCCGGGCGGCTGTTATTACGTTTCATTCCCTTGAGGATCGAATCTGCAAACAACTATTTGCGAGCCTTTTAGAAAAATGCACTTGTCCGCCGGATTTTCCGAAATGTGTATGCGGCGGCACAGGAAAGCTTCGGTTAGTAGACCGCAAGCCGATCGTTCCGAGTGAGCAGGAGCTGGAGTCCAATCCACGTGCTCGTTCGGCCAAGCTGCGAATCGCAGAAAAATTGTGAGACCTTGAGGAGGTTCTGGAGTGGCCTATACGAATGGAAATTTGGCTCTGCAGCCTAAGAGAAAGCCTGAGCAGAAGCCAGCAATTAAGCAAAACAAACGGGTGGTCGTCAAAAGAAAAACGTTAACGATGCAGGAAAAGCTGCTGTACCTGTTTACCGTAATTGCATGCGTGCTTGTTGCAGGCGTTATTATTTTCAGGTATGCCGAAATTTATAAAATGAGTGTGGAAATTAAACATGTGACCAGTGAATATGAAGCGGTGAACGTCGAACTGAAAGAGCTGAAGAAGCAGGTTGAAATGCTGAGCGATCCGGAGTTTATTCGGAAAATGGCAGAAAGCCAGGGGATGGTCAACAATTATCAACCAGGCATAACCGTTAATACAGGCAAAGAGGAATCGGCTACTGCAATGGGTGAGTAAGGAGGACGTATGGTAAAACGAATCAGAATGCGCACGCTGTTTTTTGGAGGGGTAATTACCCTCCTTTTTCTTATTCTAATTGGTAGAATTTTTTATGTTCAGGTAGTTGATAGAGACACTTGGTATACGATGGCAAAAGAACGCTGGGCTGATTCAGAGACTTTAGTAGCGAATAGGGGGACCATTACGGATCGCAATGACAATGTGCTGGCAATGGATGCACTTGCGTATAATGTGGCAGTCAGTCCGAAGCAGATTGATAGTTTGGGTATTGCCGATGAGGTAGTAGAAGGGCTGAATGCGATTTTGAACAAGCCGCAGGATGAGCTGCGCAAAATCGTAACCGCGCAAAACGATAAAGGCGAATATTACGCGCAGCGCGAAATTCGCGACGGCGGCTGGAATATCGATAAATCGGTGGCCGATAAAATCAAGGAGCTGCGGGATGAGCTAAAGAAAGAAACCAAAGTAAATGACGTTGGCATTTATTTATATGATGATCAAAAACGCTATTATCCTCGCAACACAATGGCCTCCCAGCTGCTAGGCTACGTAGATAAGGATGGCAAAGCGCTCGCGGGCATCGAGTCCTTTTTCAATGACAAGCTGCAGGGCAAGAATGGCGAAATCAAGTATGAGAAGGATGGCAAGCGTGTTCAGCTAGCAGAAGGCGACGTCGTTTATGAGCCCGTCGTAGACGGGCAGGATATTACGCTGACGCTGGATAATGAAATTCAGCATTATGTAGAGGACGCGATCAAGCAAGTAGCGGATAAATATCAGCCTAAAAGCATCACGGCTATAGCTGCTGACCCTAATACGATGGAAATTCTCGCCATGGCGAATTATCCGACCTTTAATCCGAATACGTATTGGGATACGAACTTTGAAAATGCGTACAACCACGCGATCAAGTCCTTGTACGAGCCTGGTTCAACGTTCAAAATTGTAACGCTAGCCGCTGCCGTTGAAGAAGGGCTGTTCGAACCGAATGCGACCTTTCAATCCGGTAGCATTAATGTGCCAGGTAGTCCCGTCCGTGATTCCAACCGAGTAGGCTGGGGGAAAATCTCTTATTTGGAAGGCTTGAAGCATTCCAGTAACGTCGCTTTCGTTAAGCTGGGCTGGCAAATGCTCGGCGGAGAGAAGCTGGTTGATTATATTAATCGCTTTGGCTTCGGTCAGCCGACAGGCATTCAGCTGGGCAATGAATCCAAGGGTGTCCTCAATATCAATTTGAGCATTCCCAGTGATATTGCACGGGTTTCGTTCGGACAAGGCCCCGTATCCGTGACGCCAATTCAACAAATTGCCGCAGTTGCTGCGGTAGCAAACGGCGGTAATTTAATGCAGCCGCAAATTATTAAGCAAATTTACAATCCGAATACGAATACAACCCAGAAGTTTGAGCCGAAGGTTGTACGCAGGGTAATTTCCGAGGATACGTCTAAGAAGGTAGGCGAATATTTGGAGCAGGTCGTATCCGACCAAGTAAACGGAACCGGCCGCAATGCCTACATTGAGGGTTACCGTGTAGCAGGTAAAACCGGTACGGCACAAAAAATTATTAATGGGAAATATTCCAAAAATAAATATGTTGTTTCGTTTATTGGCTACGCACCGGTTGAAAATCCGAAGGTCGTCGTCTATATCGTCGTCGATGAGCCGAATGATCCGCTTGCGGGCGGGGGTACAGTTGCCGCTCCAGCCTTTAAGGAGATCGTCTATAAAACTTTGCGCCATATGGGCATTATGCCGGATAACGCGTCGGAGGAAGCGACGACTGATAAAAAGACGCCAACCATTCAACTGCCGGATGTCACGGAAATGAATTTGTCGCAGGCGCAGACTGAGCTTAAAGCGCGCAATGTAATGTTTGAGGTCGTTGGCACCGGGACCACGGTAGTCAAACAGGTTCCGGCAGCAGGGGAAAACATCGCTCCCACCCAGCGCGTTTATCTCGTTACCGAGCAGCAGGACAAGCTAACGATTCCCGATATGACGGGGCTGTCACTCCGTGATGCTCTGGAGGTTGCTTCACTGATGAATGTGCAGCTGCTGGCAGAAGGTGAAGGCTTCATTATTTCCCAGAAGGAAGACAAGCAGGGAGATAAGCGGATTTTGCGTGTACAGCTTTCGCCGCCAACTGGGGCCGAAGGTGCTATCACTGCAGAGGAAGCATTGGAAAATGCAAATGAACAGAATGAGGCTGATACGGAAGAAGAGGCTCCCTCAGGCAGCTCCATGCAGGAAGATGTAGAGGATACAGGAGAAATTCAGGAACAATAGAATATCCAGCAACGACTGGCATGGGCTAGTACGGGTAGTATAATGGACATGTCAGAGGCTTGTTCTATCTCCTCCGCCGAATGAATAGGCTGGGAATGAGCGTCAGTGTACGCTCTGCCTTAAGCAAAGGGCGGAGGAGGAGCAAGCGATGAAAGTATCAAATGTGACGGTGCGCCGTCGATTGTTTATGGTGCTGATTTTTGGAGTCATTGCATTTGCCGCTTTAGGTGCGCGGCTAGGGTATGTCCAGCTTTGGCAAGGCAGCGAGCTGGCGGCCAAGGCGGAAAACTCATGGCGCAGGGACATTCCCTATATGGCGAAGCGTGGAGAAATTTGGGATCGAAATGGCGTCAAGCTGACTTACAATGTAACCTCGCCTACCATTTGGGCGATTCCTGCGCAAATTAAAGACAAGCGGGCGACGGCTGATGCGCTCGCACCGCTGCTGGATATGACGGCAGATGAGCTGTATGGCAAAATTAATACGAAAAAATCAATGCTCGTCCAGCTTCGTCCCGGCGGCCGCAAAATGACGCTGGAGAAGGCGCAGCAGGTGCGGGAGCTTGCGCTTCCTGGCATTGTGGCCGCCGAGGACAATAAGCGTTTCTATCCCTTTGGCAGTTTGGCGGCACATGTGCTAGGCTTTACAGGCATAGACAACCAAGGACTGACGGGTGTGGAATCGAAGTATAATGACGAGCTTAGCGGCATTCAAGGGAATGTCTCTTTTCTGTCGGATGCGCGCGGCAGGCAGATGCCGAATTCCTCGGATACGTATGTGGAACCGAAGGAAGGGCTGACGATGCAGCTGACGATCGACAAGCAAATCCAAGCGATTATGGAGCGAGAGCTGGACCAAGCGATGGCGCAGCACCAGCCCGACCAGATTATGGCAATTGCGATGAATCCGAAAAACGGCGAAATATTGGGGATGGCAAGCCGTCCAACCTATGAGCCGGATAAGTACAAGAAAGTTGCGTCCGAAGTGTACAATCGGAATTTGCCGATTTGGATGACCTATGAGCCGGGTTCTACGTTTAAAATTATTACGCTCGCGGCAGCTATTGAAGAAAAGAAGGTCAACCTGAACAATGAGCGTTTCTATGATCCGGGTGCAATTGAAGTTGGAGGCGCAAGGCTTCGCTGCTGGAAGAAGGGCGGCCATGGCAGCCAGACTTTTTTGGAAGTTGTCGAGAACTCCTGCAACCCGGGCTTTGTGACGCTTGGGCAGCGGCTGGGCAAAGATAAGCTGTTCGAATATATTAAAAATTTTGGCTTTGGCACAAAAACGGGCATTGATATTGGCGGCGAGGAAAACGGCATTATGTTTAAGCTGAGCAGGGTTGGGCCAGTGGAGCTGGCGACGACCGCTTTCGGTCAAGGGGTGTCGGTTACGCCCATTCAACAAATTACCGCTGTCTCGGCTGCTATTAATGGCGGTACGCTGTACAAGCCGCATGTGGTGAAGGGCTGGATTAATCCAGATACCGGGGAGACGGTGGAAACCGTAGAGCGGGAGGCGGTGCGAACGGTCATTTCTGAGGAAACGTCAAAGGCGGTTCGGGAAGCGCTGGAAAGTGTCGTAGCGAAAGGAACCGGACGAAATGCGTTTATTGATGGCTACCGCGTTGGCGGCAAGACCGGTACGGCGCAAAAGGTCGTGAACGGCAAATATTCGCCAAACGAGCATATCGTTTCCTTTATCGGCTTTGCCCCAGCGGATGATCCGGAAATCGTCATCTATGTAGCGGTCGATAATCCGCAAGGAATCCAATTCGGGGGCCTCGTTGCGGCGCCGATCGTCCGCAATATGATGGAGGATGCGTTGACGGTATTGCAGGTGCCGCAAAGGGAAAAGCAGATTGGAAAAGTATACAAATACGGAGAGACGCCGATTGTGACTGTACCTAATCTGATCGGCAAGACGGTGTCCGATATTTATGAGGATTTGAATATGAACTTCAACTTAAGCTCGGCGGGAACGGGGCAGACGGTTATTCGTCAGGCGCCTGCTGCCGGCACGCGGGTAGATCGCGGTTCTACGATTCGCATCTATTTGGGCGACGAGGAAGATATATCACATACGCATTGACTATACGGGTAGACATAATAAATAATAATGAAGGACATCATGCTCGGTCAGGCAGCAAGGCTTCAGGTTTACCGAGTGATGGGAGGAGAAGATAGGCATATGAAATTAAGCGAATTGGCAAGCAGATTAATCACTTCCAAGCTAATTGGCAGCGGTGATATAGAGATTACAGCCATTGATACGGATTCACGTGCGGCACAGGCGGGCAGCTTGTTTATTTGTTTGCCAGGCCATACGGTGGATGGGCATGACTTTGCTCCGCAAGCGGCGGAGCGCGGGGCGTCTGCCTTTGTAGTCGAGCGCGAGCTGCCGCATATTGCGGCTCCGCAGCTCATTGTAGGGAGCAGTCGCCATGCGATGGCGGTACTTGCGGACTATTTTTACAAGCAGCCAAGCAGCTCCTTGCATTTGATCGGGGTTACCGGCACGAATGGGAAGACGACGACAACGTATTTAATTGAGCAAATTTTGAATGATCAGCAAAAACCGGCAGGTGTTATCGGTACAGTGGAGCGGCGTTATGCAGGGATAACCGAGCCGATGTCCGGCACGACGCCGGAAGCGCTCCAGCTTCAGCGTTATTTGGCGGAGATGCGTGACGTCGGCACGCAATATTGCGCACTGGAAGTGTCCTCCCATGCGCTGGAGCAGGGCCGGGTGAAGGGCTGCCGCTTCCGCACGGCAATTTTCACGAACCTGACGCAGGATCATCTGGATTATCACGGCACGATGGAGCGTTATGCTGAAGCGAAGGGGCTTTTCTTCTCGCGGCTTGGCAATGTGTATGCTAGTGATGAGGCGGAGCGCTCCTATGCGGTGCTCAATGCGGATGACCCAGCCTCGGAGGCTTTTGCAAAAGGGACAGCTGCGGATACCATTTTTTATGGCATTGATCATGAGGCGGATGTCCGTGCCTCGCGTATTCAAATTACGGCGCAAGGCACGTCCTTCCATGTCGACACCTTCGCGGGCAGCGCGGATATTACGCTCAAGATGGTCGGCAAGTTTAATGTGTATAATGCGCTTGCAGCCATTAGTGCGGCATTGATTGAAGGCATAGCGATTGAGCAGATCAAGGCCAGCCTGGAAAAAATGGCCGGTGTGCCGGGGCGCGTGGAATCGGTAAGCGCTGGCCAGAACTTTGCCGTTATTGTGGACTACGCCCATACGCCGGATGGGCTCGACAATGTGCTGCGCGCGGTGAAGGAGCTAGCGCCGCCACGCATCATTTGCGTATTCGGCTGCGGCGGCGACCGCGACCGGACGAAGCGCCCGATTATGGGCGCCATTGCTGCCAAATACAGCGATTATGCGATTATTACCTCGGATAATCCGCGTACGGAAGACCCAGAGCTCATTTTGCGGGACGTGGAAGCCGGGCTTTTGCGCGGTGGTGTGGACAAGAGCCGCTATGAGCTGCTCGTTGATCGACATGCCGCTATTGAAAAAGCGGTTGAAATGGCAAGCCCTGGCGATGTAGTATTGATTGCGGGGAAAGGTCATGAAACCTATCAAATTATCGGAGGCGTTACGCATCCGTTTGATGACCGACTAGTTGCGAAAGAAGCGATAAGGGGATTATTACATTGATTAGACGTACGCTGGAACAAATAGGCGGCATGTGCAAGGCGGAGTGGAACCCGGCTGATTCCGCCGTTGCCATCACTGGCGCAGGAACCGATTCTCGTAAAATTACAGCGGGGCAGCTGTTCGTGCCGCTGGTGGGAGATAAATTCAATGGGCATGACTACGTAAGCCAGGCGCTTAAGGATGGGGCTGCTGCTGCGCTGTGGCAGCGCGGCCAGGCTATTCCGCAGGAGCTCGCAGACGCCCCTCTGCTTCTGGTCGATGATACGCTTGCAGCGCTTCAAGCGCTTGCGAGTGCCTATCGCACCGAGCTTGCAGGACTGCGCGTTGTGGGTATTACAGGCAGCAACGGAAAAACGACAACGAAGGATATGGTTGCCGCAGTTCTCGGCACCTCGCTTCGCGTGCACAAAACGGCAGGCAACCTGAACAATCATATCGGGCTGCCGCTGATGGTGCTGGAGCTGGATGAGCAGACGGAGGTAGCCGTGCTGGAGATGGGTATGAGCGGCTTTGGCGAAATTGAGCTGCTGACGCAAATTGCGAGGCCAGATGCTGCCATCATTACGAATATTGGCGATGCGCATATGCTTCAATTGGGCTCGCGCGAAGGCATCGCGAAAGCGAAGCTGGAAATTGTTTCCGGCTTGCAGCCCGGTGGCCTGCTGCTGTATAACGGTGATGAGCCGCTGCTCGCCTCCGGTCTTGGCGCTGCGGCGCTTCCAGCTGGCGCGAGATTGGAAGCTTTTGGCCTGCTGGACGGAAACCAGTGGACAGCTGCGAATATGAATATAGACGCGGTATCGGCAGCCTTCGAGCTGAAAGACGGAAGCGCCAGCGCGCAAGCCCATGCAGGGGTGCCGGAATCGGCTGTAACAGCCGAAACAGCTGAAGGGGAAAGCTATGCCATTCCTGTGCCGGGCAAGCATAATGTCAGCAACGCGCTGGCAGCTATAGCCATTGGCCATCATTTTGGCATCTCTGGGGAGCGGATTCGCCAGGGATTGTCCAGCCTGCAGCTGACAGGCATGCGGATTCAGCCGGTAAAAGCTTTTAATGGCGCCATGATTTTGAATGATGCGTATAACGCGAATCCGACTGCGGTAAGGGCGGCTATTGATTTGCTGGAGAGCGTAAGCGGCTTCCGCAAAAAATGGATCGTGCTTGGCGACATGCTTGAGCTAGGACCGGATGAGGAGCAGCTTCACTATGAGACGGGCGCTTTCATTACGCCAGCGAAAGCGGATGCCGTGCTTACTTGCGGGCAGCTGTCGCGTCACACGTCGCGCGGCGTGAAGAGCAGCTTTGGCGCTGCGGCTGATGCAGCGGACATTATTCATTTTGAAGAGAAGGAAAAGCTGGCGGAGTGGCTCAAACAGCAGCTGCAGCCTGCGGATATTGTGCTGGTTAAAGGCTCGCGCGGTATGCGTATGGAACAGATTGTCCAAGCTTTAGAGGTGGGGTGAGAGCATGGACATGATGATTATTTTATTCACACTAGGCCTTTCATTTTTGCTCGCGGCTCTGCTTGGGCCGATTTGTATTCCCTTGCTGAAACGAATGAAGTTTGGCCAGCAAATTCGTACAGACGGACCGCAAAGCCATTTGAAAAAAAGCGGCACACCAACGATGGGCGGCATCATTATTATGCTGGCGCTGCTCATAGCCTTTTTGAATTTTGCCGATAAAACGGCGGATTTCTGGGTGCTGCTTACCGCCTCGCTAGGCTTTGGCCTCGTTGGCTTTCTCGACGATTACATCAAAATCGTCTTCAAGCGCTCGCTCGGCTTGACCGCGCGCCAGAAGCTGTTCGGGCAGCTGTTGTTCTCGGTTATCGTCTGCGCGCTGCTGTACCAGATGCACCATAGCACGGAAATCATCGTTCCCGGCACGTCATGGAGCTTCGATATGGGATGGTTTTATTATCCGTTTGTCGTCATTATTTTGTTCGCGGCCAGCAATTCGGTTAATTTCACCGATGGGCTGGACGGACTGCTCGCTGGTACAAGCGCGATTGCCTTTGGCGCATTTACAATTGTGGCGCTGCAGGTGTCGGCTTATGGCTCTGCCATTTTCTCGGCCGCGATGATTGGAGCCGTACTCGGCTTCCTGATCTACAACGCCTATCCTGCCAAAGTGTTTATGGGGGATACCGGCTCGCTGGGCATCGGCGGCGGCATTGCGGCGGTAGCGATTTTGACGAAAATGGAGCTGCTGCTCATTTTGATCGGCGGTATTTTCGTACTCGAAATGCTGTCGGTTATTTTGCAGGTCGGTTCCTTCAAGCTGCGCGGCAAGCGGATTTTCAAAATGAGCCCGATTCATCATCATTTTGAACTGTCCGGCTGGTCCGAGTGGCGCGTTGTATCGACGTTTTGGACGGTTGGCCTCGTGTTTGCGGTGCTGTCTCTGCTGTTGATACGCGTATTTTAAATTCACTTCACACAAGCAAAAACGACTTCGTCGTCCTTCTAGGACGAGCGAAGAGCTTTGCCTTAGAATTCTAAGCGGATATAAGGATGAAACTTATAAATGCTTAGAATTCAAGGTGAAACGGCTTTCGCTGTCCTCTGGCGGCAAAGCAATTGTTTCGCGTAGAAATATAGAGAAAGGATAGGAAAATCATATCCTTTCCTACAATACCTTTCAAAAAAATAGGGATAGCAGCTGGCGCTTCAAGCAACGCCGAGATTCTAACTTGCGAATCGCGGTGTTGCGGGGCTCATGCTGCTGGCCTTTACAAGGAGCTGTCATTTATGGATCATCCGGCATCATACCGGGGCCGCCGTGTTGTGGTGCTTGGCCTAGCGAGAAGCGGGGTTAGCGTCGCGAAGGTGTTTCATTCCTATGGGGCGGAGGTAATAGTAAACGATAAGAAAGAGCAAGACCAATGTCCCGAAGCGGAGGAGCTAATCGCTTTGGGCATTTCTGTGCTTTGCGGCTCTCATCCAGACGACCTCATTACAGCTGATACAGCACTGCTTGTGAAAAATCCGGGCATCCCTTATTCTACTCCGCCCATCAGGCAAGCCGCAGCAACAGGCGTTGAAATTGTGACGGAGGTGGAAGTGGCCTATTGGCTTTCGCCGGCACCGATTATTGGCATAACAGGCTCGAATGGCAAAACGACAACGACAACCTGGATCGGCGAGCTGCTGGAGGCGGCGGGCAAAAATCCCATCGTGGCCGGAAACATTGGTCGTCCATTATGCGAAGCAGCAGTTGAGGCAACAGAGGACAACTGGCTTGTCGCCGAGCTGAGCAGCTTTCAGCTTAAAGGGACATCGGGCTTCCGTCCCCGCGTCGCCCTGCTGCTCAATGTAGTAGAGACGCATCTGGATTATCATGGCGGCATGGAAGATTACATACATTCGAAGGCAAAGCTGTTTGCCAATCAGACGGCAGAAGATACGGCTGTGCTGAACTGGGATGATCCGGTTTGCCGGCAGCTCGCTGATCGACTGAATGCTACTATTTTTCCTTTCTCGCTTTATGAAAAGCTAAGCTATGGGGTGGCGATTGAGCCTCCATACGTGAAGACAGCTGCGAACGCTTCTCTGGGTGAAAATGAAGCTGCTGACGTTCGCCATATCGTATGGCATAAGCAGGATGGAACGCAAACGAAGCTGCTTGAAGTGGGCGAGCTTGGCATCCCAGGGCGCCACAATGCGGCAAATGCGCTTGCGGCCATTGCGGCATGTCTAGCAACCGGAGCATTGCCGGAGCAGCTTGCCGAGACGCTGCGGAGCTTTAAAGGTGTAGAACACAGGCTGGAGTATGCAGGCGAAGTAAAAGGGGTCAAATATTACAACGATTCCAAGGCTACGAATCCGACAGCGACGATGATGTCCGCCCACTCATTGACTGCGCCGATCGTGCTGATTGCAGGGGGCCTTGATCGCGGCTCGGATTACATGGAGCTGCTGCCGCTGTTCCGTGACAGGCTCAAGGGACTTGTGGCGCTCGGCGAAACGCGCGGCAAGCTGGGCCATGTTGCGGAGCTGGCAGGTTTAGCAGGCGTTCGTTTGGTCGAACCTGAAGACAGCGCCGAAGCGACCTTGCGCGAAGCGGTGCGGCAAGCAGCCGCGCTAGCAGCGCCGGGCGACATCGTATTGCTGTCGCCGGCCTGTGCCAGCTGGGATATGTTTACATCCTATGAGCAGCGCGGGCGCATTTTTAAAGATTCGGCGCATACCTTGTAAGTAGGGGGCTTGTCCCTACTTTTACATGCAAAGAGGTGTACGCTATGGCCAAAGCCAGGTCTGCCCCGGACGTATGGATGATCGTCTCCATTGCGCTCATTCTGGCTATCGGAATCATTATGGTATACAGTGCGAGCGCAGTGCTCGCTTTTCATGAATTCGGAGACCGCTATTATTACGTCAAGCGCCAGCTGCTGTTTGCCGGTCTCGGCGTCTGTGCGCTCATCTTCACCATGAATATGAATTACCTCGTTTGGCGCAAATGGGCAAAAATCGCCTTGATCATCTGCTTTGTTCTGCTTGTCATCGTATTGATCCCTGGTGTGGGCGTCGTGCGCGGCGGAGCGCGAAGCTGGCTTGGCATCAGCTCGTTCGGCATCCAGCCTTCCGAATTCATGAAGCTGGCGATGGTTTTATTTTTGGCAAAATGGCTTTCTGAGAAGCAGCAGACGATTACGCTGTTCGTCAAGGGACTGCTGCCTCCGCTTGGGATGGCGCTGCTCGCCTTCGGCCTTATTATGCTGCAGCCGGATCTTGGTTCCGGCGCGGTCATGGTCGCGGCATCGCTGCTTTTGATCTTTACGGCAGGTGCACAGCTCAAGCATTTAGGACTGCTCGCGCTTGCAGGCGCCGCAGGGCTTGTCGGCCTTATTTTGGCTGCTCCCTACCGGCTGCAGCGTATCTCGGGCTTCCTTGATCCATGGGCGGATCCGCTGGGCTCAGGCTATCAAATTATTCAATCGCTATATGCGATTGGCCCAGGAGGACTTGTCGGGCTTGGCCTCGGCATGAGCCGGCAGAAGTTCAGCTATTTGCCGGAGCCGCAAACGGATTTTATTTTCTCCATCGTTGCAGAAGAGCTTGGGTTTATCGGTGGTTCAGCTCTAATTGTGCTGTTTATGATCGTGATATGGCGCGGCATTCGAACGGCCATTTATGCGCCTGATACGTTCGGCAGTTTGCTCGCAGTCGGCATCACGAGCATTATCGGCGTTCAGGTGCTTATCAATATTGGTGTCGTTATCGGAATGATGCCTGTAACGGGCATTACGCTGCCGCTTGTCAGCTATGGCGGTTCATCGCTTACGCTTCTGCTCACATCGCTGGGCATTTTACTTAATATTTCACGTTATTCAAGGTGAATGAACAACTAGGCTTGCGGCGCTTGCTCCATACAATAAGCGGGCTTGCAGCCTGGCGCTATAGGCATTTGTCACACTACCCGGGCACAGGGCATAGGATACTCTTATAAATCGTGACCATCGCCGAGCGGGCCTGTTCTTCACCTTGAAGCAGAAGGAGGTTAGACAGCATGGAACATGTAGCTGAGCTGTTTGAAAATGAAAAAATTGGAAAAGTACTCATTAATGAACGGCTGGAAAATCATACTACTTGGAAAATAGGCGGTCCTGCCGATATTCTTATTATACCGGATGGAAAGCAGCAAATGATGTCGGCTGTCCGGCTGCTTCATGAAAACGGCATACCGTGGACCCATTTGGGACGCGGCTCCAATATGCTGGTGAGCGACAAGGGCATTCGCGGCGTTGTTATTAAACCGCGGGGCGGACTGGATTATGTTCGCTTCGACGGGAACACTGTTCATGCCGGAGCGGCTTATTCCTTCATTAAACTGTCAGTGATGTCCGGCAAGGAAGGACTGACAGGCTTGGAATTTGCCGGGGGCATTCCGGGAACCGTAGGCGGGGCCGTCTATATGAATGCCGGAGCGCATGGATCGGATGTGTCGCGTATTTTCAAGTCAGCCGAGATTGTACTGGGAAATGGTGAATTGGTAACCTACGGACCCGAGGATATGCAATTTTCTTACCGACATTCCGTGCTGCATGATCGCAAAGGGCTTGTGCTTTCTGCGACATTCGAGCTTGCGCCTGGAGACCGTCAGGAAATTGCTGCAACGCTGGCCTCATACAAGGAAAGGCGGCTGCGTACCCAACCGCTGCAGTTGGCATGTGCGGGCAGCGTCTTCCGCAACCCACCAGGCGATTATGCCGCCAGATTGATCGAGGAGGCGGGGCTTAAAGGCCACCGTGTAGGTGCAGCCGAAGTATCCGGGCTGCATGCCAATTTTATCGTCAACACCGGGCAAGCGACAGCTGAAGATGTGCTTACCCTCATGGCTCATATTCAAGGCGTCATTATGGATCGATATGGGATCAGCTTGGTGCCGGAAGTGCTGGTGGTGGGTGAGCGGTAATTCGGAGGTGAGACATTGGACAAATTGGTGATTGAAGGCGGGAAACCACTCTCAGGAACCATGGTTATCCAAGGAGCGAAAAATGCCGCTTTGCCAATATTGGCAGCCAGCTTATTGGCCGAAGGCGAAACGACGCTGGAGCATGTGCCCAAGCTGCTGGATATCGACGTCATGCTCAGCATACTGCGGGAACTCGGATGTCATGCGGAACATGAGGGCGATACGGTACAGCTGAACACGGAAAGCTTGCATCTCTCCCATGTGCCGGAAAAGTTAATGGGGCAGATGCGCTCGTCCATCTTTCTAATGGGGCCGCTTCTTGCGAGGTTTGGTGAAGTGCAGGTGTATCAGCCTGGCGGCTGCGCAATTGGGCAGCGCAAAATTGATTTGCATCTGGAGGGACTTCGGGCGCTCGGGGCCGATATTGAAGAAGCGGGCAATCGTATCATTTGCCGGGCAGACCGTCTCAAAGGAGCCGATATTCATCTAAGCTTCCCTAGTGTCGGAGCGACGGAAAATATGATGATGGCCGCGGTGCTTGCAGAAGGGCGAACGATGATTACGAATGCTGCTCGCGAGCCGGAAATTCAGGATTTGCAGCGGTTTCTGAATGCGATGGGTGCCGAGATGATCGGTGCTGGTACGGATACTATTACGATTAATGGCGTAAAGTCGCTTTCTCCCTGTAAGTACAAGGTCATTCCTGATCGAATTGTAACCGGCACCTTAATGGTTGCGGCTGCTGCGACGCGCGGTCAAATTACTCTTCTGAATACATGCCCCTCCCACTTGTCTTCCTTAATACACGTGCTTCGTCGGTCAGGTATTCAAATCACCACTCACGATGATATAATAAAAGTTAGCTGTGCATCCCGCCCCAAAGCCATTGAACGAATTGTGACTTCTCCATATCCTGCTTTTCCAACCGACCTGCAATCTCAAGTGATGGTGCTGCTGGCGCTTGCAGACGGAACGAGCATTATGAAGGAGACGATTTTCGAAGGCAGGCTGAAGCATGTTGACGAACTATCACGAATGGGTGCGGATATACTGGTTGATATGAATGCGGCTTTTATCCGGGGCGTTCCGCGTCTTTATGGAGCGACGGTGGAAGCAACGGATTTGCGGGCAGGGGCAGCGCTTGTAATCGCGGGCCTCGCTGCGCAAGGGAAGACGGTAGTGGAGCAAATTCATCATATTGATCGGGGTTATGATCGCATTGAGACGATGTTAAGCAGACTGGGAGCAAGGATTTCTCGCAATTCTCCTGTTCCTCAAGCTCCTAATAACTAGTGTATGCGAACAAGCGCCTGAATAGAAACTCCCGGCTCCTGCTATTTGGGAACCGGATGTTTTTGGGGAAAGAAGGGACAAGTTATGAGCGCGCCGATGCCAGTGCTTAAAAAACCGGTTGGCAAACGAAAGGGCAATCGCAAGCTGCTTAGCGTGCTTGTGCTGCTTTTTATCATTTTGCTGTCCGTGCTGTTTTTTAATTCTTCTATTAGCAAAATTTCGGAAATTCATATTGAAGGCACTGCCTATACAACTACTGCAGAAATTGGACAGGCTGCCGCTATATCGGTGGGCGACGCTTTTTTTGGTACAACGTCGGCAACGATCGAGGAAGCGGTTAAAGCGATTCCGACCATTAATAATGTCACCGTGGACAAAGCTTTCCCTGGGAAGGTGACGATTACGGTAGAGGAATATCCGGTCGTTGCCTTTGAGCTGTTCAGCGATGGCAATTTGACAGCACTGCTGGCGAACGGGTCGGAGCTTCCTGCAGCCAATGAGGAGCTATTAGTCAATAAGCCTGTATTGTCGGGGTGGAAGCAGGGAGATGTTTACCGCGTGGAGCTAGCGGAGCAGCTTGGCAAAATTCCGGTGAAGCAGCTGTCTGATTTATCCGAAATTATGCCATATCCATCCAAGGCGTATCCTGACCGCATCAAAATCTATACGCGCACGAAATTTGAGGTAGTAACAGCCATTTCATTGCTGAGCGAGAAAATCGAAACGATGAATGCGGTCATTGAAACACAGGAGCCTGGAAAAATCACCCTGCTGCTAGCGGATACTTATGATTCTTTTATTAAGGCAGATCCAGAAAATGAAGAGGACAGTTGAAATACAGACTACTCATTTTTAGAAAACAGTGATAAGATTTTATAGGTGGACTTTTTAAAAGAATGCAAAACGACATGCTTGGCGCTTAAACACCATATGAGTATTCTTTTAAATATAGGAAAGGATCTGATATTCCCGTCCTTTCTCTATATTTCTCGGAATGAAAACGCGCCGCGCCGCCAAAGGATGGCGACAACCGTTTCACCTTGATGAAATTAAAATTCATATAGAGTTAGAAAAATAGTGCTCTTAAAAAGAGGGATACTATTAACTGCGTTGAATATGTAAAAAGGCGTTTTGTGATTAAACTGATACAAGCTGTATAATTTATAAGTTGAAACGGAGGTGCCGCGGGTTGAGCAGCAACGACATCATCGTCAGTTTAGACATCGGTACGTCCAAAGTTCGTGCTATTATTGGCGAAGTGAATAACGGAGCCATTAATATTATTGGAGTTGGATCTGCCGACTCAGAGGGTATTCGCAAAGGAGCTATTGTAGATATCGACCAGACCGTTCAGTCGATTCGCAATGCGATTGAGCATGCGGAACGAATGGTAGGTATTCAAATATCAGACGTCTATGTAGGTATTCAAGGCAATCATATTGCTTTGCAAACCAATCATGGCGTCGTTGCCGTATCCAATGAGGACCGTGAAATTGGCGAAGAAGATATTGAAAGAGTTGTGCAGGCTGCGAAAGTAGTAGCCTTGCCGCCTGAACGCGAGATTATTAATTTAGTGCCGAAGCAGTATTTGGTAGACGGACTGGAGGGCATATCCGATCCTCGGGGGATGATCGGCGTGCGTCTGGAAGTGGAAGCCACCATTGTAACCGGTACTAAGACAGCGATACATAATTTGATGCGCTGTGTGGAGAAAGCAGGGCTCCGCATTTCTGGCGTCATATTGATGTCATTGGCATCCGGTGTCATATCGCTGACGAAAGACGAGAAAATGATGGGTACTGTACTTGCGGATATCGGAGCAGGCTCCTGTACGATTACGATTTTTGAGCAGGGCGGACTTGCCGCGACTGCTACGCTTCCTATCGGCGGAGAATACGTAACGAACGATATCGCTTACGGTTTGCGTACCCAAAGTGATCAAGCCGAGAAAATCAAGCTGAAATATGGCTGCTCCTACATTGGCGATGCTGCGGAAGATGTGAAGTTCAAAGTTCTCCGTATGGGAAGCAATGTAGAGAAGGAATTTTCTCAAGTCGATTTGGCGAGCATTATCGAGCCTCGGATGCAGGAGATTTTCAGCCTGATCAAGCAAGAGGTTCGTCGTCTTGGTTATCATGACAAGGTCAGCAGCTATGTGCTGACTGGAGGAGCAGTGACAATGCCGGGCACATTGGCGCTTGCTCAAGCAGAGCTTGAATCCACCGTACGCGTGGCACTTCCGGATTATATTGGCGTGCGCGATCCCGCTTACAGCAGCGGTGTAGGAATGATTCAATACGTATCGAAATATATGGGAGCGCGCGGAACGACCAGCACAGTGAAAAAAGCCGCAAGTAGCCGCAAAACGGGTTCCACCGCTTCATCCAAACCCGGTATGTTCGAACGGATAAAAAATATGTTTAATGAATTTATTTGATCGGGGGAAATTGATGATGTTGGAATTCGACATGGAATTGGAGCAGCTCGCTCAAATAAAAGTAATCGGCGTCGGCGGCGGCGGCAGCAATGCGGTTAACAGAATGATTGAAAATGGGGTAAAAGGTGTTGACTTTATTACCGTCAATACGGATGCTCAGGCGCTGCATTTGTCGAAATCCGAGCATAAGCTGCAAATCGGCGATAAGCTGACACGTGGACTTGGCGCGGGCGCTAACCCGGAAGTGGGTAAGAAGGCGGCTGAAGAATCTCGTGATCTCGCACTCAACCAGCTGAAAGGCTCGGACATGGTATTCGTTACCGCAGGTATGGGCGGCGGCACAGGCACAGGCGCTGCGCCTGTTATAGCCGAAATCGCAAGAGAATGCGGAGCGCTGACTGTAGGCGTAGTAACCCGTCCATTCACCTTCGAAGGCCGCAAGCGCGCCGCACAAGCGGAAATGGGCATAGAAGCGCTTAAAGAGAAAGTGGATACACTGATCGTTATCCCAAATGACCGCCTTTTGGAAATTGTTGACAAGAAGACGCCTATGCTGGAAGCGTTCCGTGAAGCGGATAACGTGCTTCGTCAAGCGGTGCAAGGTATTTCCGATTTGATCCAAGTACCGGGTCTGATCAACCTTGACTTCGCAGACGTTAAGACGATTATGACAGAGCGCGGCTCTGCACTGATGGGAATCGGCGAAGCCAGCGGTGAGAACCGTGCAGCAGAAGCGGCGAAGAAAGCGATTATGAGCCCGCTGCTGGAAACGTCCATTGATGGTGCACGTGGCGTTATTATGAACATTACAGGCGGCAGCAACCTGAGCCTGTATGAAGTTAATGAAGCAGCTGAAATTGTTATTTCCGCTTCCGATCCGGAAGTGAATATGATTTTTGGTGCCATTATTGACGATAATTTGAAAGATGAAATCAAAGTTACCGTCATTGCGACTGGCTTTGAACACAAGGCCGCTCCGGCTGCTAGACGCTCGCCGCAGCAGCAGGGAGAATCAGAGACTCGTCAGCCGGCAAGTCCGACCTCCGCGCCTGCTTCGACATCGTCTGTCAAGCCTTTTGGTGCCAGCACTTCGAGCGATCAGCTTGAAATTCCAGCCTTTTTACGAAACCGTCCACGCAGCGACCGCTAGATGGCGGTTTATAGCTTGCAACAAAGTCCGCTTTTCCCGTTATCCTTGGGGAGCGGGCTTTTTGCGTTCTCTAAAATATAGGAAAGATATGGTTTTCCATCCTTTCCTATATTTCTCAGACTGAAACGCGCCTCGCCGCCAGAGGATGGCGCCAGCCGTTTCACCTTGTTCTAAGCAGGAGCTAGTCCAAAACATTTTTGCTGCTGTCAAACGACCGCTTGTCCTGCCGTTTTTTATTCGCGCGCTCGACAAAAAAAGATGGCTCACCCCGTCATGATTAGACAGACTTTGAAATAGGATTTTAATATACTAGTCTCAATCGTTCTCACCGGCGCCATGCACCAAGCTTGGCGGACGGAATTCGCGGGAAGGTGACGATTGTGGCTGTATATGTCGATGTCATGTTTGTGCGGGAGCTGCTAGTGGACGGCGGGCTGCTGCTGACGACAGCATGGGCGAGAAACATTCGTGCCAAGCCATGGCGCGTGCTCGCCGCTGCAAGTGTTGGAGCCAGCTACGTCGTACTCATGCTGTTTCCGGTGCTGTCGATCCTGTTTACCTTGGTTGTCAAGCTAGGTATCTCGATGCTGATGCTTTGGATTGCCTTTGGTTATGGGTCGACTCAGCATTTTCTTCGCACGACGGCAGCCTTTTATGCCGTTAATTTTGTGGCGGCAGGAGCGATCATCGGCATTTATTATTTGCTGATGCAGGGCTCGGGAGAAGTATGGAGAACGATTGCCTTTGTCGATGGAAGCATGCATGTTGAGCTGAAAATGAGCCTTATTTATTTATTTGCAGCGTTTTGTATCGGGCTGTATATATACCGCACCGTGTTGACGCAGCGTCGTGAAAGGGAGTTGGTGCAAACTCATCTTGCCGATGTAAGTATTCATATTGAAAATCAGGAATTCCGCTGCATCGGATTGATTGATACGGGCAATCAGCTCTACGATCCGTTGTCACGAACTCCGGTAATGGTCGTTGAAGCCGCTCTTTGGCAAAATGAATTGCCACCTTTATGGCTGCAAAGCATTCGTGAGGCCGAGGTGGATCGTCTGGTAGCAGGCATGGGCGATGATATCTTTATTTGGCAGCATCGATTGCGTCTCATTCCTTACCGCGGCGTCAACCGCGGCTCGCAATTCATGCTGGCGCTAAAGCCGGATTTTGTCCGAATAGAGCGGGATGGCTGCATTTATGTGGCGAAAAAAGTGTTGATTGGGCTCGATGGCGGCAAGCTGACAGCAGACAGCTCGTATCAGGCGATCATTCATCCCGCTCTTGTGCAGACCCCGCAAGCGGATGTGAAACAGGAGACTGAAAAAACTACGATTATCGGGGAGGGATAGGCCGGATGCTCGTCAAGTGGAAATTGGTTCTGCAGTTATATTATTATCGGACTTTATTTTTATTCGGACTAAAAAGCGAAGAGATTTATTATATTGGTGGAAGCGAAGCGCTGCCGCCTCCCTTGACTCGGGAAGAAGAAGAATATTTGCTGGGCAAGCTGCCTTCTGGGGATACGGCTATCCGGGCGATGCTCATTGAGCGCAACCTGAGGCTTGTCGTATACATTGCCCGCAAATTCGAAAATACAGGCATTCACATTGAGGATTTGGTGTCCATCGGCGCCATTGGCTTAATTAAAGCGGTCAACACCTTTGATCCTGAGAAAAAAATCAAGCTGGCCACCTATGCGTCGCGGTGTATCGAAAATGAAATTCTCATGTATTTGCGCCGCAATAATAAAACGCGTACCGAGGTCTCTTTTGACGAGCCGCTGAATATTGATTGGGATGGCAATGAGCTGCTGCTGTCGGATGTGCTCGGAACGGAAAATGATACGATTTACCGCAATATTGAGGAGCAGGTCGATCGCAAGCTGCTGCATAAGGCGCTCGACAAGCTGACGGAGCGTGAACGCATCATTATGGAGCTGCGCTTCGGGCTTGCGGATGGGGAAGAGAAGACACAGAAGGACGTTGCCGATCTGCTCGGTATCTCTCAATCTTATATTTCGCGTTTGGAAAAACGCATTATTAAGCGGCTGCGCAAGGAGTTCAACAAAATGGTATAAAAGGGCAATCCATAGAGTTGCAAAGCGGAGGTCAAAACAGGAATATTTCGGGCGTCCGAGGAGATAATGAACATTAATGTTTCTCCTTGGGAGGTAATCACGTTGGCACGAAATAAAGTCGAGATCTGTGGAGTGGATACCGCGAAACTGCCTGTCCTGACAAATGTTGAAATGCGGGAGCTGTTCACCGCTTTGCAAACCCGCAATGAGTGGGCAGCCAGAGAGAAATTGGTTAATGGCAACCTGAGGCTTGTGCTCAGTGTCATTCAACGGTTTAACAATAGGGGAGAGTTTGTAGACGACTTGTTCCAGGTCGGCTGCATTGGACTTATGAAGGCGATAGATAATTTTGATCTTGGCCAGAACGTCAAATTTTCCACCTATGCCGTCCCGATGATTATCGGGGAAATCCGCCGTTATTTGCGCGACAATAACCCGATTCGCGTATCGCGAAGCCTGCGGGATATCGCTTATAAAGCGCTGCAAGCCAGAGACAGCCTGACGAATCAAAATTCGCGCGAGCCGACGATTTTTGAAATTTCCGAAATGCTGAATGTTCCAAAGGAAGATGTCGTGTTCGCGCTTGATGCGATCCAGGACCCGGTATCGTTGTTTGAGCCGATTTACCATGACGGCGGCGATCCGATTTATGTGATGGATCAAATTAGTGACGACAAAAACAAAGACGTGTCATGGATCGAGGAAATCGCGCTCCGCGAAGCGATGCATAAGCTGAACAATCGGGAAAAAATGATTTTGTCGATGCGCTTTTTCGAAGGCAAGACGCAAATGGAGGTCGCCGATGAAATCGGCATCTCGCAGGCTCAGGTATCACGCCTAGAAAAGTCGGCAATCCAGCAAATGCAGAAGCATGTTAAGACATAAATGCTCGTGAAAAAGAAGCACGGCTGCGTGAAGGCTTAATTTTCACGCAGCTTGCCTTTTGGGAAACAGGCCGGACAATGGTGTCCGGTCTTTTTAATTGCCTTTTAGTGCCTTTTAAACGCTTTTTGCAAGGGAAGAGGCAGCTGATTATGCCTGCTGGCCGCTGCTAAAGGCGGTTATTTTGCGAAAGAGGACATTTTGGGCGCGTCTTACATATACTGATATAAGAGACAGCATAGCTAGGCTAGGCAGGGTGCCCGGTCATGAAAAAGTTATTCATCCCGCTGGAAAAGTGGTGAGCAGAAGATGAAAATATCTGATTTTCAGACGAAGGATGTCATTAATATTGTGGACGGCAAGAAGCTTGGACATATTACCGATTTGGAGCTGGATTTGCGGCAGGGACGTATCGATTCGATCGTCATTCCGCAGTATAGCCGCTTTATGGGGCTGTTTGGCGGGCCTGGCGGCGAGGTCGTCATTCCTTGGCGCAACATTGTGAAAATCGGGGCAGATGTTGTGCTCGTTCGCATGGATGAAACGAAGCAGCGCCTGGAGGAAGAGGATTTGCACGCCAGAGGATAACAGGGTAAACTGCATAAAGAGGTGATGACCCGAATGGAAGCTTTTAAGTGGAATCATTCAGCGAAGAATCCTTCGCTTTTTTTGTTGTCTAATTGGATGGATGAAAATAAACAGCTGACTGCCGGTTTTACCGGCCGCGATGGCGGTGTAAGCGCCGCTCCTTGGGCGACGCTGAATATGGGGCTCCATGTCGGCGATGTCGACCCAGACGTCGTTCTTAACCGCCAGCGGGTTGCTGCTGCGGCCGGCTTTCCCTTCGAGGCGTGGACCTGCGCGGAGCAGGTGCATGGCGCTGATGTATATAAAGTAACCGAGCAGGACGCTGGGCGGGGCAGGGATTCCCGCAGCGATGCGATTGCGGATACCGATGCCCTGATGACAGATGTGCCGGGCATTTTGCTCGCCTCCTTTTATGCCGATTGCGTACCGCTTTATTTTTATGATCCGGAGCATCAGGCGGTAGCGCTTGCCCATGCAGGCTGGAAAGGAACTGCTGCGAACATTGCCAAAGTGACGCTTGAGGCGATGGCCGCGCAATATGGCACAAGAGCAGAGCATGTGCGCGCAGCCATCGGCCCATCGATTGGCGGCTGCTGTTATGAGGTGGATCAAACGGTCACGAGCAAGGTGCAGCCTATGCTGGATACATTCGCTTTGCAGGGCGAAGAAGCGCGTAATAAGTTGATGAAGCTGCTGCCAAATGGCAAGGCGATGGTCGACTTGAAAGAAATTAACCGTCAGATTATGATGAAAGCAGGAATTATGCCGATCCATATCGAATTAACACTGTGGTGTACTGGCTGTCGTCAAGATCTGTTTTTCTCCCATCGGATGGAGGGCGGCAAAACAGGACGAATGGCCAGCTGGATTGGGATTGCAAAGAGGTGACGAAATTGGAGAGCTCATTAACAGAGCGGATAGCAGAAGTACAGCGCCGGATCGATGCAGCGTGCGAGAGAAGCGGTCGTAAGCCGGAGGATGTGAACGTTATTGCGGTGACTAAATATGTATCGCTCGCTACCGCTGTACAGGCGTTTGACGAGGGGCTTCGCCATTTAGGCGAAAACCGCTTTCAGGACGCGCTGCCCAAGTGGGAAGCGATTAGCGGCGAGACAGCCGAAGGAGGCGATGGACAAGCCATCTGGCATTTCATCGGTTCGCTGCAGACGAATAAGGTTAAAGATGTCATAGGGAAGTTTACATACATTCACTCGCTGGATCGTTTGTCACTTGCACAGGCGATTGAAAAGCGAGCAGCGCAGCTTGGCGTGCAGGTGCCCTGTATGATTCAGGTTAATGTATCGGGCGAAGACTCCAAGCATGGCCTTGAACCGGAGCAGCTGCCGGAGCTTTTGGAAGCGATTAAAGGCTTTCAGTATGTACAGCCCGTTGGCTTAATGACGATGGCGCCTTATGAGGCTGAAGCTGAGCAGACCCGGCCCGTATTCCGCGCCTTGCGGGAGCTGAGGGATAAGATGAATAGGGCAGTGGTTTTGAACGCTCCGCTGACGGAACTTTCCATGGGCATGTCAAACGACTTTGAGGTCGCGATTGAAGAAGGCGCAACGTGGATTAGATTAGGAACGATACTTGTGGGAAAAGAGGGATGACGAATGGGCGTTATGAATAAGTTTATGAATTTTCTTGGTTTGCAGGAGGAAGAAGAGATCATTGAACGGGAAAGAAGCGCGCAGCCGGAGGAGCCAGACCATGAAATTGAAACCTCTCCGTTCGAAGCACGTAAAAATACAAAGGGCAACAACATTGTAAGCATACATTCGCAGAAAAATGTACGAGTCATCTTGAGCGAGCCGCGCTCCTACGATGAGGCGCAGGATATTGCCGATCATCTGCGTTCGCGACGTGCCGTCATTGTGAACCTGCAGCGTGTGCGTACAGACTTGGCGCTTCGCATTGTTGATTTCCTCAGCGGTACAGTGTACGCTTTGGGTGGCAATATTTCGAAGCTCGGCCCGAACATTTTCCTATGTACGCCGGATTCGGTTGAAATTCAAGGGTCGATTACGGAAATGATGGCAGAGGACAATGAATACTCCCAAATGAGGTGACCACCGATTGTTTAGTAGTGTATCAGGGTTCATTATGAACCTTCAAAGTATTTACAGCTTTATGATTATTGGTTATGTTTTAATGTCGTGGTTGCCGAATGCGCGCGAAAGCTTTATAGGCGTATTTTTAGGCAAGCTGGTTGAGCCTTACTTAGGCATTTTCCGCCGTTTCATTCCATCGATTGGTGGCATGATCGATATTTCCCCAATCGTAGCGATTTTTGCGCTTCGTTTTGTGGCAATGGGGCTCATTGCGGTAGTAGGCTTTATACTGCCGGGCTAGATTTTAAAAGTTAGGAAGGGAATTTCAATGAAATTACCTATATATGACCATTTCCACCCGGACGAGAAGCCATTCGTTGACCGGGCATGGGAATGGGTGGAACGGTCCGCACAGCAGCATGAGCTGAAGCGGACCGATTTTTTGGACCCGAGACAGGCGCAAATCGTGCAAAGCCTCGTCAATCGTCATCCGGATGTGGAGCTGAGGCTTGATGGCGGCTATCCGGAGGCCGAGCGCCGCCGGGCGATTATTGGGCCAGATTATCGGGATCTGAATCAGGAGCTTGCCGGTATCGCTGTGCTGGAGGTTCAGATCAGCGGCCCTGGCGGGACAAGCCAGCAGCTCGATCATGGCGACTATCTTGGCGCCTTGCTGGGCCTTGGCATAAAGCGTGACCGGGTAGGGGACATTCATGTCCATGAAACCTTCACTCACATTATGATGACGGAAGACATTGCGGATTATTTGAACGTTCATTTGAGGCAGGTGCACCGGGCGAGTGTATTGACTGAAATTATTCCATTGTCCTCTTTATTGCCAGTGGTGCCGGAGCTGCAGGAAATGAGCTTTACAGTAGCTTCGATGCGGGTGGATGGTATTGCGAGCGATGTGCATCGAATCAGCCGTACAAAGATCGTAGATCCTATCCGCGCCGGCAGATGCCGGGTGAACTGGAAAACGGTGGAGGACCCGTCCGAGCAATTGCGTGAAGGCGATGTCGTTTCAATCAAAGGGCTGGGCCGATTTAAAGTTTTGGAGGCGGATGGCGTGACGAAGAAAGGCAGAATTCGGCTGAAGGTAGGCAAATTTATTTAGCCCTAATGCAGGATTTTGCTGGCGGTTGTCGAATCCTTTCCACAGCAAATGTTTTCCGGTATGGAAATAAGTCGAGGAGGTGCGCCGATGCCGTTAACGCCATTGGACATACATAATAAGGAATTTGGTCGCCGGTTGCGCGGCTATGACGAGGATGAGGTCAATGAGTTTCTTGACCAGGTCATTAAAGATTATGAAACGATTATCCGCGAAAATAAGGAGCTGCAGAACCAGATCCTTAATATGCAGGAGAAGCTGAACCATTTCTCGAACATCGAAGAGACGCTGAGCAAGACGATTATCGTCGCACAAGAGGCGGCTGACGAGGTTCGAAGCAATGCGAAGAAGGAAGCGCAGCTGATCATCAAGGAAGCGGAGAAAAATGCGGATCGCATTATTAATGACTCGCTGAGCAAGTCGCGCAAAGTATCGGTTGAGGTTGAAGAGCTGAAGAAGCAGGCATCGATCTTCCGTGCACGGTTCCGTACGCTTGTAGAAGCGCAGCTGGAGCTGCTCAGCCAGGACGATTGGAGAACGCTTGATCCAGGCCAGCATCCGGAGCTGGAACAGCTTTCCCGCGGTTAATCCGCACAAGGCTGATTGACAACAGGTCAGCGATACGCTATAAATAGGATTAATGATTGTTCAGATGTAAAACTTCGTTGACGAGAACGAGTATGTAGCGTTGCTTGATCCCCAGAGAGTCGTTGCTTTGCTGCAAGACGACGTTCAAGCGGTTACAGAATATCCTCTCCGAGAAGCGGCGCCGAAACTTTGCCAGACCAGCTGCGTTTCAAGGCTGTAAGGTACGAGGAGTAAGGGCTGACGGTCTGTCCTCCGTTACAAGGACCGTGGATGCTAAGGCATTCACGCCAAAGGTGCCGTCTTTTAAGCTGCTTATGCAGCGACGATGACGGAACAAGGGTGGTAACGCGAGCAAGCCTCGTCCCTTCTACAGGGGCGGGGCTTTATTTTTTTTTCGGGAGGAAATTGAAGATGCAACGTGTAGATGTGAAGGAAAAAGCAAGAACGCGCGAGCTTCGCGTATTGAAGCAGTGGGCGGATAACGATACGTTCAAAAAATCGATTGAAAACCGCGAGGGCAAGCCGAATTTCGTATTTTATGAAGGTCCTCCGACCGCTAACGGCGCGCCGCATATCGGCCACGTGCTGGGCCGTGTCATCAAAGATTTTATTTGCCGCTACAAAACGATGTCCGGCTACCGCGTTGTTCGCAAAGCGGGCTGGGATACGCATGGCCTGCCTGTTGAGCTTGGCGTTGAGAAGCAGCTTGGCATTTCTGGCAAGCAGGAGATCGAGAATTACGGCGTAGAAGCTTTTATCAAAAAATGCAAGGACAGCGTCTTTGAATATGAGAAGCAGTGGCGTGAGCTGACCGAGGGCATCGCTTATTGGACAGATCTGGATAACCCGTACATTACGCTTAAAAACGAATATATCGAAAGTGTATGGCATATTCTTTCGACGATTCATAACAAGGGCTTGCTGTATCGCGGCCACCGCGTCAGCCCGTATTGCCCTTGCTGCCAAACGACGCTAAGCTCCCACGAGGTTGCGCAGGGCTATGAGGACGTTAAAGATTTGAGCGCCACTGTCAAGTTTAAGCTTGCTGGCAGCGGCGAATCTGTACTGGCATGGACGACAACACCTTGGACCTTGCCAGCAAACGTAGCATTAGCTGTCAATCCTGAGCTTGAATACGTCCGTGTAGCAAGTGGCGGCGAAGTATTTATCGTCGCTCAAAACCTGGTGGAGAGCGTATTTAAGGAGGAGCACGAAGTGCTGTCCTCGCTTAAGGGCTCCGAGCTGGTAGGCCAAAGCTACGAGCCTCCTTTCAGCTACGTTGCCGTAGAAAATGCACATAAAGTCATCGCTGGAGATTTCGTAAGCGATACGAGCGGTACAGGTATCGTACACATTGCGCCGGCTCACGGTGAGGATGACTACAGAGTGGCACGCCAGAACGGCATCAGCATGCTGAACGTCGTGAACAATGCCGGCCGTTATGTCGATGAAGTGACGGACCTCGCTGGACGCTTCGTCAAAGATTGCGATGTTGACATTGTGAAAATGCTCAGTGAGCGCGGGCTGCTGTTCTCGAAAGAGCGTTACGAGCATAGCTATCCGTTCTGCTGGCGTTGTAAATCGCCGCTATTGTATTACGCGACAGAAAGCTGGTTCATTGAGACGACAGCAGTTAAAGATCAGCTGATCGCTAACAACAATGGGGTAGACTGGTACCCAGGCCACATCCGCGATGGACGCTTCGGCAAATTCCTTGAGGATCTAGTGGACTGGAACATCAGCCGCAACCGTTATTGGGGAACGCCGCTGAACGTATGGATTTGCGAAGCGACAGGCAAGCAATATTCGCCTGGCAGCATTGCCGATCTGCGCGAGCGTGCAGTTGGCGACGTGCCGGAGGACATTGAGCTGCATAAGCCTTACGTCGATGAAATCAAGCTGAAATCGCCGTTTGCCGAAGGCGCAGTCATGACGCGTACGCCGGAAGTGATTGATGTATGGTTCGACAGCGGCTCGATGCCGTTTGCTCAGCATCATGTGCCTTTTGAAAATGCCGAGCGTTTCGCTGAGCAGTATCCGGCTGATATTATTTGCGAAGGCATCGATCAGACGCGCGGCTGGTTCTACAGCCTGCTTGCGGTATCGACGCTCTACAACGGCAAAGCGCCGTATAAAGCGGTGATTTCGACCGGACATATTTTGGATGAAAATGGTCAGAAAATGTCCAAATCCAAAGGCAATGTTATTGATCCTTGGGAAATTATCAACGAGTACGGCACGGATGCTTTCCGTTGGGCCTTGCTTGCGGATAGCGCTCCGTGGAACAGCAAACGCTTCTCGCGTTCGATCGTAGGCGAAGCAAAATCCAAAGTCATTGACACCATTGTCAACACGCATGCTTTCTACGCGCTGTATGCAACCATCGACGGCTTCGATCACCAAAAGCATGAAGAGCGTCATTCGGCGAATAAGCTGGATCGCTGGATCGTCTCGCGTCTGAACAGCCTGATTAAGACGACTGTGAAGGGCCTTGACGGAAATGACTTCCTGAATCCGGCGAAGGCGATTGAAATTTTCGTTGACGAGCTGAGCAACTGGTATATCCGTCGTTCCCGTGACCGTTTCTGGGGCAGCGGACTGACCGAGGATAAGATCAATGCCTATCAAACGCTGCGTCATGTGCTCCTGACACTGGCACGCGTCATTGCGCCATATGCGCCGCTGCTGGCGGAAGATCTCTATGGCAACCTTGGCGGCGGAGAAAGCGTCCATCTCGCAAACTATCCTACAGCCGACGAGTCCGCTATTGACCTAACGCTAGAGCAGGATATGGAAAGCGCGAAGCAAATCGTCGAGCTTGCCCGCAACGTCCGTAACGAAACGGGCATCAAGACGCGTCAGCCGCTGTCTGAGCTGATCGTGTCCCTTGACCGTGAGTTTGACGTAGCAGGCTATGAGGAAATCGTGAAGGATGAAATCAATGTCAAATCGATCGTTGTGCAAAACAGCGACAGCGGATTTGTTGATTTTACATTCAAGCTGAACCTCAAAGTCGCTGGTAAAAAATACGGCAAAAACGTTGGTCCGATTCAGGCATATCTGAAATCGCTGACGGCAGACGAGACGCGCGCCATTATAGCGCATGGCTCGCTCGCTATGGCGGTGGATGCGGAGGAGCTGTTCATTCCTGTCGAGGAGCTTCTCGTTGAGAAGCAAGCGAAATCCGGCTTTGCGTCCGCCTCGGGCAGCGGCATTACCGTAGCCTTGAACACGGACATTACGCCTGAGCTGGAGCAAGAGGGCTGGGTGCGTGAAGTGATCCGTGCGGTTCAAGATACGCGCAAAAAGCTGGATCTGCCAATCGAGAAGCGCATTGACCTGGTGCTTAGCGTCGATGAAGGTCTGCGCGCAGCGCTTGAAGCTTTCAGCCATGTGCTGGAGGAAAATGTACTGCTGAGCAGCGTTTCCTATGAAGAGCTGGAAGGCAGCGAGCGGATCCAATTGGGCGAGAAGGAAATTGGTATTTTGATCAAAGGTTAAAACGAAGGCGAAGGCGTAGGCGCGAATAATTTTGTGCCGAGCTTCTTTTAATCAGCATAAGAAAAAGGCGTTTAAGGATATAGTATAAGGAGCTAATAAAAAACGAGCATAGCCTATGCTCGTTTTTTCCTTATTTTATGCCTAGGAGGGATGCTGAGATGAAAGAGCAGGAGCGCAAGCCGAATCGTTCAGTGAAGGATGAGCAGTCGCTTGAACATACGCTGAGCAAGCTGGATAGCAGGCTGAGCAAAATAGCGGCAGAAATGGAGCGTACGCAAATCGCAGAATATGTAGATTTGCTCAATCGGCCGATTAGCCTCATATGGCGCAATGTGCTTGCCGGATTGGCCAGAGGCGTCGGTATCGCGATTGGCTTCACTTTTTTTGCAGCGACGATTCTGTATGTATTGCAAATATTAGGGGCGCTCAATTTGCCGATTATCGGCGACTATATTGCGGATATCGTTCGCATCGTTCAGATTCAGCTGGAAGGGAAAAACTACTAAGCAGCTGTTACATACACGGACCAACGCTCCGCTATTTATTCATAACGCCAGTAGGGCAAGAACAGGGGCATTTTATGAACAAATAACGGAGGTGCCGTCCGTTAGCGAAATGGCTTTAACTGTCCTGCTCCAAATGATGGTCGCCTTCATTGCTTTCCATATAACGCTTATATTGTGAATTATGAATAATGGACACATGGCGTCCGGTTATATCGGTGGCGACGAAGCTTTCAAGCTGCTCCACAAAACCTTCATTTTCCTCTGAAGCAGAGCCAATATGCTCATAATCGGTGGCCTCGCGATTAGCAGACATGGCCGGGGAGTCTGAGTTGCCCCATTGCTCGACAATTTGCCAAGCATCCTCACCGTCGAAGCCGGCCCAGCCCGTGTATGCTTTATCACTGGAATAGCCGTAAGGCAGTTGGATTGTTTCTTCCTCCACAGGACGATGATAAGTTAGATCCTGACGCGGGGCATGGTCTAGACAATATAAGCAATCGGGGATCGCCTCCAGCCGCTCATAAGGAATCGGCTCCTTGCACACGATGCAGGAACCGTAGGTCCCGTTTTGAAAAGCTTCCAGCGCCGCATCGATTCTGTTCAAATGCAGCTCCTCCTGCTCCAGCAGGGCAATATCCTTGCTGCGCTCGAATAAATCGGTTCCAGCATCTGCTGGATGATTGTCCACCGCTGACAGCTCGCTGTTGCTTGCTTTCCACTCGGAATCAAGGCCATAATGCCCGTTATGCTCAAGTCGTTGTTCAATGTCTTGCTTGTCCGATATTAATCGAGCGTGAAGCTCGCTAAGCTGTTCCATCGTAGGCAGCCGCATGGCAGGCACCGTCCTTTGTTCATTTAGTCCTCTGCGCCGCAGAGGCTGGCTCATTCCATATTGACTATGCTACAATAGCTTGGGACATATGACGGAATGTTATGCAGACGGATAGCCCTTGCATGCACAACGAAAGGAGAAAGTAGATGCGTTATTACTACTACTGGATCGCTTTATTCGTATTTGTTGTAGATTTTATAACGAAGAAAATAATTGCGACAAAGATGAACCTGGGTGATTTGATTAGTGTAATTGGCAATTTCTTTTACATTACTTCGCATCGCAACAGGGGAGCTGCCTTTGGTATCTTGCAGGAGCAGCGTTTATTTTTTATCGTCATTACAATTGTTATTTTAGCCGCGATTATCTGGTACATACAAACGACTCGGAAACTCGGCAAAGTATGGTTGTTGACAGGTCTTGGACTTGTGCTTGGCGGAGCGTTCGGTAATTTTCTTGACCGGGCGATGTACGGCGAAGTTGTCGATTTCCTGTTGTTTAATTTCGGCAGCTATTCATTCCCGATTTTTAATGTCGCTGATTCGGCGATTTGTGTAGGTGTCGTGCTGATATTGATTGATGCCTTGCTGACCTCGAAACAAGAGAAGCAGGATCAAATGAGAAGTGAAGAGGATAAGGAGTCTAACCCGAATGAGCAGCAAACCGTTTGATGGACAAGAGGTAGAGCAAGAGATGGATCAGGAAGAACAGGAACAAATGGGGTTTGTCATTGACGAGGATCAAGCTGGCGAACGTCTGGATAAAGTCGTAACCGAAGCGATGGATGATCCTGCAATATCCCGTACGCAAGTACAGGAATGGCTTAAGGCTGAGGCGGTTACGGTGAATGGACAAATAGGCAAAAGAAATTATAAAGTTGCTGCCGGCGATGTTATCGTCGTTACGATTCCAGAACTGGAAGAGGCGGTCATCGATCCTGAAAATATTCCGCTTGATATCGTCTATGAGGATAGCGACGTCATCGTCATTAATAAGCCGCGTGGACTAGTCGTTCACCCTGCGCCGGGTCATTCATCCGGTACCGTTGTCAACGCGCTCATGTATCATTGCAAAGACTTGTCGGGCATTAACGGTGTACTGCGCCCTGGCATCGTCCATCGTATTGACAAGGACACTTCAGGACTGCTGATGATTGCGAAAAATGATTTGGCTCATGCTTCGCTCGCTGCGCAGCTGAAGGACCACACCATTACGCGCAAATATATCGGTTTGGTGCATGGCAATTTGCCGCATGATCATGGCACAATTGATGCGCCGATCGGCAGAGATACGAATGATCGTAAAATGTTCACGGTCACGGAGCGCAACAGCAAGCATTCGGTCACGCATTTCATGGTTATCGAGCGTATTGGGGAAGACTATTCGCTAGTGGAGCTTCAGCTGGAAACAGGGCGCACGCATCAAATCCGCGTGCATCTAAAATATATTGGCTATCCGCTGGCAGGCGATCCGATGTATGGACGCAATAAAACGGTCGCGCTCAAGGGGCAAGCCTTGCATGCTGCCGTGCTTGGCTTTAAGCACCCGCGCACAGGTGAGCTCATGCATTTCGAAGCGCCGATTCCTGGCGATATGAACCATGTATTGAACGTGCTTCGCGGTCGTTAAATCGAAGACAGGTTGGCAGGTGTGCAGCTTTGCAGTAGCGCAAAAATACAAACTTTTGGGCAAATCCTTTATTAAGTCTCAGGGAAAAGTAAGCTATTCTAGTAGTTAAAGGATTGGTGATAAATAATGACGAACATTAATCATAATTACCAGGAGCTGCAAGGCAGCTATTTATTCTCTGAAATTGCGAAACGCCGTACACAGTTTATTAAAGAAAATCCAAATGCTGAAATTATCAGCTTAGGGATTGGCGACGTTACGCGGGGTTTGCCGGAAGCGGTTGTTAAAGCGATGCATGAAGCAGTGGACGAGCTGGCTGTACCTGGTTCATTCCGCGGCTATGGCCCGGAGCAAGGGTATGATTTCTTGATTAATGCGGTTATCGAGAATGATTACAAAGCACGCGGCGTCGATATTCAAACGAACGAAGTCTTTCTGAGCGATGGCTCGAAATGCGACGTCGGCAACATTCAGGAGATTTTTAGCCAAAACAGCATTGTCGCAGTTCAAGATCCGGTTTATCCGGTTTATGTGGATACGAATGTTATGGCTGGACGCTCCGGCAAATACAATACCGATACGAAGCGTTATGAAAATATCGTTTACCTGGAATGCACGGCGGAAAACAACTTCACGCCAAGCCTGCCAGACCGCAAGGTGGATCTGATTTACCTTTGTTACCCGAACAACCCGACGGGCATGACGCTTTCCCGCGAGGAATTGCAAAAATGGGTTGATTATGCGAAAAGCAACAACTGCATCATTCTTTACGATTCAGCTTATGAAGCCTTCATCCAAGAATCGGATGTGCCGCATAGCATTTATGAAATCGAAGGCGCGAAGGAAGTCGCCATCGAATTCCGCAGCTTCTCCAAAACGGCAGGCTTCACAGGCGTTCGTTGTGCCTACACCGTCGTTCCTCGCGAGCTGAAAGGCTTCGATGACAACGGCAAGGAAGTATTGATTAATGATCTGTGGAACCGTCGTCACACAACGAAGTTCAACGGTGTGTCTTACGTTACTCAGCGCGGCGCAGCAGCGATCTACTCGCCAGAAGGCAAAGAGCAGATTAAAGCGCTTGTTGACTACTACATGGCGAATGCGAAAATTATTCGCGACGGTCTTGCTTCGCTCGGCCTAGAAGTATTTGGTGGCGTAAATGCGCCTTACATTTGGCTCAAAACGCCAAACGGCCTTGATTCATGGGCATTTTTCGATAAGCTGCTTTCGGAAGCGAACATCGTGGGTACGCCAGGCGTCGGCTTTGGACAAAGCGGCCAAGGCTACTTCCGCCTGACTGCCTTCGGCAGCCGCGAGAACACGGAAAAAGCGGTTGAGCGTATTCGCAAAATGTCGCTGTAAGCCAAGCGGCTTGCATAAGATATGCGATAAAACAAAAAAGCTTCGCAACCTCAGGTTGTGGAGTTTTTTTAATAATAAGCGTTGATACGGCTAGTTCTTATTTGCAGCGCTGCTGTTCTCGCGTTGGTTATCCTTGTTTAATTTTTTCTTCATATAATAAACGACAATGAGCAGCAGAGGCAGTAGGCAGTACAAACCCTCCTGCTGGCAAAATAACCGTAACTGCTTGTTAGTATGCCAACGGCCTGTAAAAAATATGTTATTTATCCAATTAAAGGCTGTCGGTACGTATTTACTGCTGCTGCCCCTTGACATCTTATGTCGAACGTGGGATAATTCCTTTGGTATAAAGTTGTACCTTTAACTCAGTCCTGAGAGGCTGGCAAGGTAGCGTGAATAGTTGATTAATTAAGCTGGGGACTAGCAACTCCTCATCTTCCGCAACTCATGAGGTTGGCGGGGATGGATGGAATCCACAGCGGTTAATCATGGGCTCCTTGCGAATACGCAAGGAGTCTTTTTTATAAAGCGCCTTGATGAGAGTTGGCAGTTTAACCTGCGCTAGGATGGGAGGTAACGTAACGGTGGAAGAAGAGCACTTGGTCATTATGGATGATGCAGCCATTCGCCGCGCACTCACCCGCATCGCCCACGAGATCGTGGAGAAGAACAAAGGCATCGACAACTGTACGCTGGTCGGCATTCGGACAAGAGGCGTTTATTTAGCCCGAAGAATAGCGGAGCGCGTTCAGGAAATTGAAGGCAAGCCTGTTTTGGTCAAGGAGCTGGATATTACCCGCTATCGCGATGATGGCAAGGCGCTAGGCAGCCGCACCGAGATGGAAGCAGGCATGATCGGCGAGATGGATGTCGAATTGTCGGTCGTACAGGACCGCAATATTATTTTGTTCGACGATGTGCTGTATACCGGCCGGACGATTCGCGCCGCGATGGATGCGGTGATGGATTGCGGCAGGCCGCAAAGCATTCAGCTTGCTGTGCTGGTTGACCGCGGTCATCGGGAATTGCCGATAAGGCCGGATTTTGTAGGCAAAAATGTGCCATCCTCCAAACAAGAGCAAATCTCCGTTACGCTAACCGAGATTGATTCCTTAGACCAGGTGAAAATTATTCATCAGAGGGGGCAAGCCTAAATGACACTTTTACAGCTCAAACAGCGCAGTTTGCTTGGTTTGAAGGAGCTTGACGCAGAGGGAATTATCGCCATATTGGATCGTGCCGCTCATTGGGAGCAGCAGGAGACGAAAG
This sequence comes from Paenibacillus sp. FSL H8-0537, assembly GCF_038051995.1. Taxonomy (NCBI): domain Bacteria; kingdom Bacillati; phylum Bacillota; class Bacilli; order Caryophanales; family Paenibacillaceae; genus Paenibacillus; species Paenibacillus sp. FSL H8-0537. The sequence goes on from NZ_CP150290.1 coordinate 2,665,500, forward strand.
TGCAGAACGTGCTGCAGGGCAAGTTTGCAGCTAACATGTTTTTTGAGAACAGCACGCGAACACGCTTTTCCTTCGAGGTAGCGGAGAAGCGGCTTGGGGCGGAAGTGCTGAACTTCTCGGCAGCCGTATCGAGTGTGCAGAAGGGCGAGTCGGTATATGATACCGTTCGCACCTTGGAGTCGATGGGCATAGACGTCGGCATCATCAGGCTCAAGCCGATTGGCTTGCTTGCCGAACTGGCTACGAAAATTAAAGTGCCGCTGATTAACGCGGGGGATGGCAACAACGAGCATCCGACGCAGGCGCTGCTTGATCTATATACGATGCGCAAGCAATTTGGCGCGATTAAAGGTTTGACCGTCTCGATTATCGGAGACATTTTGCATAGCCGCGTAGCGCGTTCGAACTTATATGCGCTGCAAAAGCTGGGCGCTACGGTGAAGTTTTGCGCTCCTGCGAACTTGCAGGCGTCCGACCTTGACGCCCGTTATGTGACGATGGAGGAAGCGCTGAAATCCGATGTCGTGATGATGCTGCGGGTACAGCTGGAGCGTCACGAAAGCGGCATGCTGAGCTCGGCTGAAAGCTACCGCGAGCAGTTTGGACTTACGGTGGAGCGAGCAGCGACAATGCCGGATCACGCGATTATTATGCACCCGGCGCCGATCAACCGCAATGTTGAAATAGACGATGAGCTTGTCGAGCATGCCAAGTCCCAGATTTTTAAGCAGATGGAGCACGGGGTTCCGGTCAGAATGGCCGTCATAGAACGGGCTTTAAACTAACTTTTAGATGAAATCGGGAGGGTGAACAACTATGTCATTATGGATTATTAACGGCAGCGTATGGGATACAGCCGCAAGCGGCCTAGTGAAGCAGCATATTCGAATTGAGGATGGCAAAATCGCCGAGCTTGCAAGCGGCGAAACAACGCCAGATACAGGTTCAGCAGAAGTGATTGACGCAGAGGGCAAGCTTGTATCAGCCGGCTTCATCGATATGCACGTGCATTTGCGTGATCCTGGCTTTGAATATAAAGAAGACATTGCAACAGGGACGCGTTCAGCAGCGAAAGGCGGATTTACAACAATCGCCTGCATGCCGAACACTCGCCCGGTGACAGATACACCAGAAACGATTAAATATATTTTGGACAAAAATGCGAAGGAAGGCGTCGTTCGCGTCCTGCCTTACGCCGCTATTTCTAAAAATCAGCTCGGACGTGAGCTGACGGACTTTGCAGCGCTGAAAGCGGCTGGCACGATTGGCTTTACCGACGATGGAGTCGGTGTACAAAGCGCCCAAATGATGAAGGATGCGATGGCGCTGGCAAAGTCGCTTGACATGCCGGTCATTGCGCACTGCGAGGACAATACGCTCGTTGAGGGATTGTTCGTCTCGGAAGGCAAGTTTTCAAGCGAGAACGGACTGAAGGGCATTCCGAATGAATCAGAAGCGATTCATGTTGGCCGCGACATTTTGCTGGCAGAAGCGACAGGCGTTCATTATCACGTCTGCCATGTGAGCACCGAGCAATCGGTAAGGCTGATCCGCCTTGGCAAGCAAATCGGCGTCAACGTAACCGCTGAGGTTTGCCCGCATCATCTGGTGCTGTCGGACGAGGATATTCCAGGCTTTGACGCCAATTGGAAAATGAACCCGCCGCTGCGCACGCCGCGCGATGTAGCTGCGGTCATCGAAGCGCTGGAGGACGGCACGATCGACATGATCGTAACGGATCATGCGCCGCATAGCGCGGAAGAGAAAGCTCGCGGCATGCAGCTTGCGCCGTTCGGAATTGTCGGCTTTGAGACAGCTTTCCCGCTGCTTTACACGCAGTTTGTTAAAACCGGCAAATGGACGCTTGGGTTCCTGCTGGATCGTATGACAGCTGACCCGGCACGAGTGTTCAAGCTCGAGACAGGCCGCCTGGCAGCAGGCGCGCCTGCTGATCTGACGATTGTGGATTTGGATAGCGAGCGCGCAGTTGATCCGGCAACCTTTGCCTCGCGCAGCAACAACACGCCTTTCGGCGGCTGGAAGCTGCAAGGCTGGCCGGTAGCGACGATTGTGAATGGTGCGGTTGTGTGGTCGGAGCAAGCATAAGAACGTTAACTTGGATATGCTAATTGACATATAGGAATACGAAGACCTGAGGAGTGAGACGGATGCAAGCGAGATTATTATTGGAAGATGGAACATTATTTACAGGACTATCCTTCGGCGCGGAAGTGCAAACGATGGGTGAGGTTGTTTTTAATACAGGAATTACGGGTTACCAGGAAGTATTGTCTGATCCGTCCTATTGTGGACAAATCGTAACGATGACTTATCCACTAATCGGCAACTATGGTATTTCACGCGATGACTTTGAGTCGATTCGCCCGTATATCCACGGCTTTGTCGTACGCCGCAATGAACCGGTGCCGAGCAACTGGCGCGCCCAATATTCGCTTGAGCAGCTGCTTAAGGAATATGGCATTCCGGGCATCAGCGAAATCGACACGCGCATGCTGACGCGGATTTTGCGTCACCATGGCACGATGAGAGGTCTGCTTACGACAGGCAACGAGCGCATTGAAGAGCTGCAAGAGCGCCTTGGCTTGTCTACACTAATGACGGATCAAGTAGCACGCACATCGACGAAGCATGTATTCTCCAGCCCAGGCAATGGCGAGCGCATTGTGCTTGTAGACTTTGGTGCAAAAAGCGGGATTTTGCGCGAGCTGACTAAGCGCGGCTGCGACGTCGTAGTTGTGCCTCATGACACGACGGCTGAAGAAATTCGCCGCCTGGCACCGGATGGCATTCAGCTGTCCAACGGCCCTGGGGACCCGAAAGATGTTCCACATGCGGTTAAAATGATTTCCGAGCTGCTCGGCGAGTTCCCGATCTTCGGCATCTGCCTTGGACACCAGCTGTTCGCACTCGCTTGCGGCGCTGACACAACGAAGCTTAAATTCGGCCACCGCGGCGGCAACCATCCGGTGAAGGAATTGGCAACGAACCGCTGCTACATTACTTCGCAGAATCATGGCTACACCGTAATGGAAGATTCGATTGCGAACTCCGGTCTGACCGTAACGCATATCAACAATAATGACCGTACGATTGAAGGGCTGAAGCATAATACGCATCCTGCATTTTCGGTGCAATACCACCCAGAAGCTGCTCCAGGACCGTATGATTCCAGCTATCTGTTTGACGAATTCCTGAGTATGATTCGCACACATAAATTAAATAACCCGCAAAAGCGTCGCCAAGCCGTACTCGCGGAAACGTTGAAAGTGAAGGGGGAGCTTCAGTATGCCCAAAAATAATAAACTCAAAAAAATTCTCGTGATTGGCTCCGGCCCGATTGTTATCGGCCAAGCCGCTGAATTCGACTATGCTGGCACGCAAGCTTGCCAGGCGCTTATGGAAGAAGGCTACGAGGTTGTATTGATTAACAGCAACCCGGCTACGATTATGACAGACACAAACATGGCTGATAAAGTATATATCGAGCCAATTACGCTTGAATTTGTATCGCAAATCATTCGTCAGGAGCGTCCGGACGGCTTGCTGCCGACGCTTGGCGGCCAAACAGGCCTTAACATGGCGGTAGAACTGGCTCGCGCTGGCGTATTGGAAGCGGAAAATGTACAGCTTCTCGGCACGCAGCTGACAGCTATTGAGAAAGCTGAGGACCGCGATTTGTTCCGCGAGCTGATGCGCGAGCTGGAGCAGCCGGTACCTGAGAGTGACATCGTAACGACAGTTGAAGGCGCAGTTGCTTTTGCCAACAAAATCGGCTACCCGATTATCGTTCGTCCTGCCTATACGCTTGGCGGTACAGGCGGCGGTATTTGCGCAAATGAAGAAGAATTGCTGGAGACGGTTGCTTCCGGTATTCGTTACAGCCCAATCGGCCAATGTCTGATTGAAAAATCGATTGCCGGCTTGAAGGAAGTGGAATACGAAGTTATGCGTGATGCGAATGACAACTGTATCGTTGTCTGCAACATGGAGAACTTCGACCCGGTTGGCGTACATACTGGTGACAGTATCGTAGTAGCGCCTAGCCAAACGCTGTCGGACCGCGAGTATCAAATGCTTCGTTCCGCTTCGCTTAAAATCATTCGCGCTTTGAACATCGAAGGCGGCTGTAACGTACAGTTCGCGCTTGATCCACAAAGCTTCCAATATTATGTAATTGAAGTTAACCCGCGCGTTAGCCGCTCTTCGGCGCTGGCTTCCAAAGCGACAGGCTACCCGATTGCCAAAATGGCTGCTAAAATCGCAATTGGCTACACGCTTGATGAAATCGTGAACCCAGTAACAGGCCAGACGTATGCTTGCTTTGAGCCTACACTGGATTACATCGTATCGAAAATTCCGCGCTGGCCGTTTGACAAGTTCGTGAATGCGAACCGCAAGCTTGGCACGCAAATGAAAGCGACAGGCGAAGTTATGGCGATTGGCCGTACATTCGAGGAGTCGATTCATAAAGCGGTTCGTTCCCTTGAAATTGGCACGCATCGCATCCACTTGAAGGAAGCGACAGAACTCAGCGATGATGTGCTGCGCACACGCCTTCAAAAGCCGGATGATGAGCGTATGTTCCTGGTAGGCGAAGCATTCCGCCGTGGTTATGCTTTGCAGGAAATTCAAGATCTGACGAACATTGACTGGTGGTTCCTGGACAAAATCGAAGGCATCGTAGCATTCGAGGATAAAATCCGCCAGGAAGCAACGCTTTCCCGTGAAATGCTGTACCAGGCGAAGCGCAGAGGCTTCTCCGACCGTTCAATTGCTGAGCTTCGCAAAGAAGGCAATCCGAATGGCAGCCACACGAATGAGCATGATATTCGCACTTACCGTAAAGAGCTTGATATCGTACCTGTATACAAAATGGTTGATACATGCGCCGCTGAGTTTGAAGCGAGCACGCCTTACTACTATTCGACATACGAGGTAGAGAACGAAGTAACGCCTTCGACGAAAGAGAAAGTGCTTGTTCTTGGCTCTGGCCCGATTCGGATCGGACAAGGCATTGAGTTTGACTATTCGACGGTTCATGCGGTATGGGCGATTCAGAAAGCTGGTTATGAAGCGGTTATTATCAATAACAATCCAGAGACGGTGTCGACCGATTTCAGCACATCGGACCGCTTGTACTTTGAGCCATTATTCCTTGAAGATGTAATGAACGTTATTGAGCAAGAAAAGCCAATCGGCGTAATCGTACAGTTCGGTGGCCAAACGGCGATTAACCTCGCAGCTCCGCTGTCCAAAGCTGGCGTGAAAATTCTCGGCTCCAGCCTGGAAAGCATCGACATGGCAGAGGATCGCAAGAAGTTCGAAGCTTTGCTTCGCAGCTTGAACGTTGCTCAGCCGGAAGGCAACACGGTAACCTCTGTTGGCGAAGCAGTAGAAACTGCACAAAAACTCGGTTATCCTGTACTCGTTCGTCCTTCGTACGTATTGGGCGGCCGCGCGATGGAAATCGTATATTCGGATGAAGATTTGCTGAGCTACATGGAAGTAGCTGTGAAAATCAATCCTGAGCATCCTGTACTCATCGACCGTTATATGCTTGGCATGGAAGCGGAAGTTGATGCGATTTGTGATGGCGACACTGTGCTGATCCCAGGCATCATGGAGCATATTGAGCGCGCAGGCGTTCACTCCGGCGACTCAATTGCCGTGTATCCGCCGCAATCGTTGTCTGACAGCGTGAAGGAGCAAATCGTCGAAATTACGATTAAAGTATCCAAGGCGCTGAACGTAATCGGCTTGGTTAACATTCAGTTCGTTATTCATAACGAAATTGTATATGTCATTGAAGTAAATCCGCGTTCGTCGCGTACGGTTCCATTCCTGAGCAAAGTAACGAACTTGCAGATGGCTAACCTTGCGACACAAGCGATTCTTGGCACGAAGCTGGCTGATCTTGGCCATAAAGACGGTCTGTGGCCTGAAGATGAATATGTATCGGTTAAAGTTCCGGTCTTCTCGTTCGCGAAGCTGCGCCGTGTTGACCCTACCTTGACACCGGAGATGAAATCGACGGGTGAAGTTATGGGACGCGATGTGCAATATGCGAAAGCCTTGTACAAAGGTTTGCTAGGCGCAGGCATGAAAATCCCGACAACGGGCTCGATCATTGCCACCGTTGCGGATAAAGATAAAGAAGAAGCGCTCGAATTGCTTCGTGGCTTCTACAGCATTGGCTACAAAATCATTGCAACTGGCGGTACGGCAGCTATGCTTGAAGAAGCGGGCATGGTGGTAACGACAGTGAACAAGCTTAGCGAAGGATCGCCGAACATTCTTGATCTGATCCGTGAAGGCAAAGCACAGTTCGTCTTCAATACGCTGACAAAAGGCAAAACGCCTGAGCGCGACGGCTTCCGTATTCGCCGTGAAGCGGTTGAGAACGGCGTCGTATGTATGACGTCGCTTGATACGGTTCGCGCCTTGCTGCGGATGATGGAAACCATCAACTTCTCCTCGCGTTCGATGCCTACACTGCTGCACAAATAAGTTTTAGCAAGCACGGCCAGCGCCGATTGCCTGCGGCCCGCAAATGGCTTTGCTTTTGCGGGTGCGCGTGGCGCGGCGGATGGCCTTTTTAATGCGCATATTTCTTGAAAATACGGCAAAGGGGACGGTTAACGATGAGTTTGACACGGGAACGGGAACAGGCAGCCGGAAAAATTATGGTTGCGCTCGATTATGCGGACGCGGCTTCAGCCGAGCGCTTATTGAATGAACTGGAAGGTATTCCTTGTTATATGAAGGTGGGCATGCAGCTGTTTTATGCAGCAGGACCTGCGTTTATAACGGGGCTCAAGGAGCGGGGCTACAAAGTTTTCCTTGATGTGAAAATGCATGATATTCCGAACACGGTCAAAGGCGGCTCAGGCAGCGTCACCCGGCTTGGCGTCGACATGTTCAATGTCCATGCTGCGGGCGGAAGCGCGATGCTTGCGGCAGCGGTCGAAGGCATGGAAGCTGCGCTTGCTGTGGGACAAGCAAAGCCTAGTATTATTGCAGTGACTCAGCTAACCAGCACCAATCAAACGACGCTAAATGAGCAAATTGGCATTGCTGGCACGGTTGAGCAAGCTGTTCTGCGTTATGCAGAGCTTGCCCGCGCTGCGGGTCTGAATGGCGTCGTGGCATCCCCTGCTGAAGTGCAAGCCATCAAGCAGGCATGTGGCGCTTCCTTCCAGACGGTGACGCCAGGCATTCGCCCGAAAGGGGCCGATATAGGCGACCAATCGCGCATTATGACACCAGCAGAAGCGTTAAAGCAAGGAACGGATTATATGGTTATTGGACGGCCGATTACGGCTGCCGCAAATGCAAGAGCAGTATTAGAAGCGATTATTGAGGAGCTGATTTAAGATGAGCCAAGTTAAACTTTCGGAGTTGCCTAAAACAATTGCTGCCAGCCTGCTCGAAATCGGAGCAGTAGCCCTTAGCCCAAATGAGCCATTTACGTGGACTTCAGGTCTGAAGTCGCCGATCTATTGCGACAATCGTCTAACGATGTCTTACCCGGCTATTCGCGAGCTCGTTGCTGATGGCTTCGCTGTTGTCATCCGCGAGCGTTATCCGGATGTGGAAGTCATCGCTGGCACCTCGACAGCCGGTATTCCCCACGCGGCTTGGGTGGCGCATAAGCTTGGGCTGCCGATGGCTTATATTCGTGATAAAGCGAAGGGCCATGGCAAGCAGAACCAAATTGAAGGCCGCATAGAGCCTGGGCAAAAGGTTGTCGTCATTGAAGATTTGATTTCAACAGGAGGCAGCTCGCTTAAAGCAGGGCTTGCCGTTCGCGAGGCAGGTGCCGAGGTATTGGCGGTACTAGCGATTTTCACCTACCAGTTCGAGCAGGCGACTTCGGCATTTGCCGAGGCGAATATGCCGCTTGAAACGTTGTCCAATTATTCCGAGCTTATTGAAGCAGCTGTAGAGCTTGGCAAGGTGCAAAGCGATGATATGCTGAAACTTCAAGCGTGGCGCGAAGATCCGCAATCGTTTGGCAAATAGAGCAAGCAGTGCTCCAGTCTTTCCCATCCGGAAGGGCTGGAGTTTTTTAAATTATGCAAGCTTTTGTAAAAATTTTATAATCGTCGGATTTTGTTGTAACTTTTTGCTGTAATCGTTCGTCTAACACGTTAAGATGAGAATTATGAAGGTTTTTAATTGAGCAGCCTGATTGTCATCCTAGGGCACTCTGCTTAAGAGGAGGTATAGAAATCAGCTATGTTATTTAGCAAGAAAAAAAAGGATGAGCAACCGGCGCATGAGTCCGATCTAGTGAAGGAAGAAAAGCAGGATCTGAAACTAGAGAAAGAAGTACATAATGAAACACTGCTTTCCGTTGTGAATGTTGAACGGGTATTTCAGGCTGGCGGTGCGCCGCTGCGCGTGCTCAAAGGCATTAATATGGAGCTTAAGCAAAATCAGCTCGTTATGCTTCGCGGCCGTTCCGGCTCGGGCAAGACTACGCTGCTGAACTGTCTGGGTGGACTAGATACGCCAACTGAAGGCGAAATCTGGTTCAACGGCAGGCCCTTTCATAAGCTGAGCGATGACAAGCGTACACTTGTCAGGCGCAAGGAAATGGGCTTTATCTTCCAAGCGTTCGCGTTGATGCCGCTGCTGTCTGCGAAGGAGAATGTCGAGCTGTCGCTGAGGATGGCTGGCGTTCCGCGTGGAACGTGGAAGGAACGGGTGGACCACTGCCTGGAGCTGGTTGGCCTGGAGAAAAGGATGAACCATCGTCCCTTCGAGCTGTCAGGCGGCGAGCAGCAGCGCGTAGCTATTGCGAAGGCGATTGCGCATAAGCCAATACTGCTGCTGGCGGATGAGCCGACCGCAGAGCTGGATTCAAACATGTCCGCTCAAATTATGAATGTTTTTAAAACCATTATTCGCACGGAACAAGTCACGATCTGTATGACGACACATGATCCTACTATTATGGAGGTTGCCGACCATGTCTATGAAATGGTTGACGGGAAATTTATTTAAACGTCCCGCAATATTAAGTCTTGCTGCAATCATGTTAATAACTAGCGGCTGCTCCTTGCTGCCCGCTGAAGATGAAGAGGAAGTTTTGCCTTCCATTGCACCGCCTCAAATTTCCAAGAAGCCAGAGTACGAGGTAACGACAGCTACGCTGGAGACGAAGGTTAATGTAATCGGCAAGCTGATATCATCCCGCGAGGAGCCTGTCTTTTTCACCCTTGACGGTAAAAACCTGAAAGAGCTGAACATTAAGGTCGGCGATAAAGTGTCCGCGGGCCAAGTAATTGGCCAGCTTGATGTCGATGCCCTCGCCAAGACGCTGCGTATGGATAAGCTGGCCTTCCGCAAGGAAGAGACAGCGATGAAGGAAGCGCTGAGAACGCGCGATGAGATGGACCCGATAGAATTCGAGGAAAGATCGATATTATTTGAAGAGAAGAAGCAGGCACTGGTCGATCAGGAGGCTGATATTGCGAAAGCTACGCTGACAGCGCCGATTAGCGGAACGGTTGTTTCGCTGAATGTCGAGAAGGGCGCAGCGATTAAAGCATACAGCACAATTGCGGTCATTGCCGATACAACGACGCTTATTCCAGCAGCGAAGCTGACGAAGGATGAGCGGGCGAAAATCGTCGTCGGCATGCCGATTGTAGCTGAAATCAGCAATGCTGGCCAGTTCAAGGGCACGGTGAAAATGATGCCGTTGACCAATGACGATTCCACTGGCGGCAACAACGGCGGAGGCGGCAATGGCGGCGGCACCGGAAATAATACGGATAAAGAGAAGCCGGAAGATTTTATGCAGGTGGACATTAAAAATATGCCTAAAAACTTAACTCGCGGAACTCCGCTTTCGATCAGCATTATTACGAAGCGCAAGGAAAATGTCATTGTAATCCCGCCATCTACCCTGCGTTCTATTGGATCGCGTACTTACGTTCAAGTCATTGATGCGGACGGCAAGCGTGAAGTGGACGTTGAGGTTGGACAGCAAACGGCGACACAAATTGAGATTTTGAAAGGCTTGGAGCCGGGACAGAAAGTTGTAGGTCGATAGCCGATGGGAATACCTCTACTGCGATTTTTGTTCCGCAAAATGTGGAACACCCGTTGGCTGACGTTTAGCGCCTTGGCAGGTCTGACGATTGCGGTTGCTTTTGCAACCAGCATCCCGATGTATGCGGATGGGGCACTCAAGCGCGTAGTCGCGGCTTCGCTCAAAGAGAAGAGCACCGGCTTGCCGGCAGGCTCGCTGCTGATGCGGTATCAGTCGCCAGGCGGCCAGACAACCGATCTTTCAGCTTTGACTGAAGTCGACCGATACATTAAAGAGGATGTACCGAATGAAATCGGGTTTGCTTATCAGAACTTTGTTCGCAGCTTGTCGCTCCGCGGCGCCGATGTCGTGCCAGAAGACCCGACCAAGGTGGATGCGAGCCGTACTCGTCAGATGACACTAATGTCCATGACAGAGCTGGAAGGCAAAACCGAAATTATGCAAGGACGCTGGTTTACCGACAAGGTCGATAAAGACGGCGTGATGGAAGCGGTCATGCTTGAAGAAGCGATGTACCGCAATGATGTTCATATTGGGGATGTATTCGAATACCCGATTTATAGCGGACTGAATTTAACGCTGCGCGTCAAAATCGTCGGAGCGGTCAAGCCGCTGAATGACAGCGATCCTTATTGGTATCAAGGGCTTGAAGGACTGATGAATACGCTCCAGATTCACGAAAACGTCTTTTTGAAGACGCTGCTGGAGCAGCAAAAAATACCGCTTAACAATGCAAGCTGGTATTATGCTTTCGATTTATCGCAAGTGCAGACGAGTCAGCTTTCGCCGCTGGGAAGAACGCTGGATCGCTTAAATATTGAGCTTTATCAGCGTTTGACAGACACGAAGGTGGAAATTTCATTTGCCGATACGCTCATTGAATTTAAGCGACAGAGCTTGCAGCTTCAGACGCTGCTGTTCACGCTCGCAGCTCCAATGCTTGCGATGGTGTTTTATTTTATCGCGATGAATGCCCGGCAGTCCCTTGATAAGCAGCGCAGCGACATTGCGGTACTCCGCAGCCGCGGCGCTGGAACGAGGCAAATCATTTGGATTTATTTGCTGGAGGGCTTGCTGCTTGGGGCGATCGCTTTAGTATGCGGTCCGTTCCTCGGCTGGTTTATGGCGAAAAGCATCGGTTCAGCCAATGGCTTCCTGTCCTTCGTCAATCGGACGTCCATCCCTGTCGGCTTCTCGACAGAGGCGATGATTGCTGGCGTGGCTGCCGTTGTGCTGGCGCTGCTTTCGACCATTATTCCGGCGATTATTTATGCCAGATCGTCGATTGTAAGCTACAAGAGAGAGCTAGCCCGTTCGGACCGCAGTCCGTTTTGGCAGCGCTGGTTTATCGATGTTTTGCTGCTTGGCGCAGCGGGATATGGCTGGTACATGTTCAATCAGCGCCAAATGCTGACCTTCCAGACGGGACTTACGACGGATCAGCTTAATGTGCAGCCGTTTCTGTTTTTCGTGCCGGCTTTATCGATTTTCGCAATGGGATTGTTTTTCCTGCGGTTGTTCCCGTGGCTGCTCAAGGTGTTTAACTGGCTGGGCCGTAAGTTTTTACCCGTTCCGCTTTATTTAACACTTACCCAGCTATCGCGTTCTTCCAAAGGCTATTACCCTTTAATGATTTTACTCGTACTGACACTCGGGCTGGGTGTATATAACGCATCTGCCGCCCGTACGATCGATTTGAACTCGACGGAGCGTACGCTGTATAAATTCGGCTCGGACGTCGTCATTCAAACGGTGTGGGATGGTACGCCAGAAGTCAAATATACCGGTGGAAACAATGGAAACGGCGGCGGCAATGGCGGCAGCGGTGGAAATGGCTCCGGCGGTGGCGGGTCGTCAGGCGGCGGCTCTGGTGGTGGAGCTGGCGGAGGCTCCGGCGGCGGTGGAGGCGGTGCGCAGCAGCCTGTGCCTACGCGCATTTTGTACAGTGAACCGCCGTTTGAGCTGTTCCGCAAAATGGAAGGCGTTGAAGCTGCAGCACGCGTGCTGCAAACGAAAGGGAATATCGTCGTATCGGGACGCTCCATTGGTCAGGGCACGGTGATGGGCATCGACAATGTCGATTTCTCCAAGGTAGCTTGGTTCCGCAATGACTTGTTCCCCACACATCCGTTTACGTATTTGAACTACTTAGGGATGTATGAGCAAGCGGCGCTTATTCCAACTGGAGTAGCGGAGAAATATCAGCTTAAGCCGGGAGATACCATGTCGGTTGGCTTTACCGAAGGCAAGCTGGATTTTGTGGTCGTAGGCATCCTGCCTTATTGGCCGACGCAATATCCGGATCAATCGCCGTTCGTCATTACGAATCTCGATTACATTTACGATCAGCTTCCGATTATGCCTTATGAGGTTTGGCTCAAAATGAAGGATGGCGCCAAGGTTGCGCCGATTTTGGAAGAGCTGCAGAAGCAGGGCATTGATGTCGCTACCGTCAAGGATGTACGCAATGAACTGATTATCCAGTCCAAGCTTCCAACTCGAGGCGGCGTATTCGGGATTCTCAGTCTCGGCTTCCTCGTATCCGTCATCGTTACATTGACAGGGTACGTGCTGTATTGGTTCTTTAATCTTTCAGGACGGGTCGTGCAATTTGGCGTGCTGCGGGCGATGGGGCTGTCACGCAGGCAGCTTACGGGCATGCTCATGCTGGAGCAGCTGTTTACAGCGGGACTTTCCATCGGTCTAGGCGTTATGATCGGCAAGCTGACGAGTATACTGTTCCTGCCATTCCTGCAGACGGCGGAAAATGCCACAGAAACGGTGCCGCCGTTCCGCGTCGTCTTCGAAGCGAAGGATACGAATCAGCTGTTTATCGTCGTCGCTTTCATGATGATTACTGGAGCGCTGCTGCTCTTCCTGCATATTCGCAGGCTGCGGGTGCATCAGGCGGTTAAAATGGGAGAGGAGCGCTAACAGCTATGATCGATTGCGAAGGCTTAGTCAAAATTTACAAAACGGATGATCTCGAGGTTGTCGCTCTGCAAGGTCTTAATCTTAAAGTAAACCCAGGCGAGCTAATGGCGATTATCGGGAATAGCGGAAGCGGGAAGTCGACGCTGCTCAATATTTTGGGCGGCCTCGATCACCCGTCTGCTGGCCAAGTCAGAGTGGGACCGTGGGATTTGCTGAAAATCAACCCGGACGATCTTGTGAAATACAAGCGGGAAACGGTCGGTTTTATCTGGCAAAATAATGCCCGCAACCTGCTGCCGTATTTAACGGCACTGGAAAATGTCGAAATGCCAATGATGCTTTCAGGCAAGGTCGACCGGGCCTATGCCAAGCAGCTGCTGGAATGGGTAGGACTCAAGGAGCGAATGAACAACAAGCTCCATCAATTATCCGGCGGGGAGCAGCAGCGGGTCGCGATCGCCATTTCCTTGTGCAATCGTCCGCAGCTGCTGCTGGCGGATGAGCCGACGGGATCGGTAGATACTGCAACGTCGGATCTGATTATGAATATTTTTCGCAAGCTGAACCGTGAAATTGGCATTACGATTGTCATTGTTACTCATGATCTTTCACTCGCGGGCAAAGTGGACCGTGTCGTTGCGATTCGCGACGGCTTGACGAGTACCGAGTTCATTAAGCGCAATCCCAATATGAATACGGTTGGGGGTGAGGAAGAGCATTCAGGCAAAGGACTTCAGGCTGTGCATGAAGCTTATGTCGTCGTAGACCGGGTGGGAAGACTCCAGGTGCCGAAGGAATATTTAACCGCACTAGGCATAACAGATAAAGCGACAATGGAGTTTGATGGTGAGCGAATCGTCATTTCGCCGCCTAAATCATTAGGGGGGTAATATAGGATGGAGAAACGGTTGTCTAATAGAAAAATGATTAAAAAGTGGGTTGTTGTCCCTGCGACACTGATGGTGGCGACATCGATTTTGGCAGCTTGCAGCGGCGGTGCCCAGAGTACAGCAGAGAAGCATGTACTTCGTATTGGTGTACTATATGGCGGAGCAGATAATGAGCCGTATTTCCGTTCGCAATATACCGATACGTATGAAATGATGAACCCAGAGATCGATTTTGAAATCGTAAGCGCGATTGACTACTCGGATATGCGCTACCAGACTCCAGACGAGAATGGCAATGTCGATCAGCCAGATCCGTATGCGAAAATGAAAGATATGCTGACAGGCGATAATCCTGTCGATGTTGTGGTATTGGATTACAGCATGCTGCGCCGCCTGGTGCAGGATAATTTGCTGAAGCAGCTTGATCCATTGATCAGCCAGAGCAAATTCGATTTGACTGATTATGTGCCGACTGTCATTGATGGCATTAAATCTGCAGGCGACAACAACATTTATGCGCTGACGCCAACGTTCAGCTCATCGGCTCTTTTTTACAATAAAAAGCTGTTTGAAGAAAATGGCGTAGAGCCTCCTACTGACAATATGACCTGGAAGGACGTTATGGACAAAGCTCGTCTTGTGAGCAAGGGAGAGGGCGCTGACCGTAAATATGGCATGACCTTCAGCCGTTGGAACGGCGGCGATTTCAACTCCGATATCCAAACCTACAGCTCGGCGCTTCAATTGAAAATGTGGGATGATAAAGGCGAGAAAATGCTGGTCAACACGCCGCAATGGGAAAATGTATGGAATACGGTCTCTGGCTTGTACAGAGAAGATGTTGTGCCGGATCAAGAGGATATTAATAAAATCAATGAAGCGTCCAATAAAGAAGCTGCCGATGGCAACTACGTTTATAACCCAACGCAAGGCGATTTGTTTGCTAGTGGCAAAGTTGCCATGACGATTTCGGACTTTTATTATGTCAATGAGCTGAACACTACGATGAACAATGCATCCAAAATTAAAGACTTTGAAGCATTCGATTGGGATGTCGTCACTTACCCGACCCATGAGGAAGCACCAGGCATTGGCGGCGCTATTTCCTTTAGCCAGCTGATGGGGATTAATAACAACGCTCAGAACTCCGAGGATGCTTGGAAATTCATTCAATTTACAAACAGCAAGGAATGGGCGGAAATGAAATCCCGCAGCACGTATGAGCTTGTAGCGCGCAAGGAGTACCTGAAGCCTAAAAACGGCATGAATTACAACATTGATGCGTTTACTTCCCTTAAACCGATTCCGCCGCAAAGCGTGGATACCGAGCAGCTGTACCGCGACAAGCCGGGCATTTGGGAAGCGCAAAATGCCTCTTATGAATTGTTCCAGAAGGTCATTAAAGGCGATATCACTTCGAAGGAAGCGCTCGCTGAGTGGGAAACGAAGGGCAATGCTATACTTGAGAAGATTAAAAAACAGCCGGCTAAGACAGATTCCTCCAAGGCGGCTGAGAGTGGCAGCACGGATGATGCCGGCACGCAAGTAGAGGAAGAAGGAACAACAGCAACAGAAGTACCAGCAGGATAAAATAGGAACGTCCCGTATGAAGCCTGAAATGGCTTTGTATGGGACGTTTGTTTTTGAAGGTGTAAAAGTCGATGCATTATTGTATTTGGCCTTTATTGGGTATTCTAAGGAGTGAGGAGGGATACCAATGAGGTGGATCTATTGGGTTCGATTATATGAGACAAAATTTCAGGCAGGCTGTCTAGTGCGGAGAATGGAAAATGACTGGTGGATCTATGGCTACGAGTGTCCGCAGGAGGTCGAGGTTTTTCGCTCCAAGCGGGGACGCTACGGCGTGAGATTTTTGATTTAATTCAAAAGATTAAAAAAATGAAGAAAAATGCTTGACTTCACTATCTCATATATTGTATATTAATTCATGTCGCCATTTCAAATTGATGCGTTGTACGAATGGAATATACAGCCGCTTTCTATTAAATCGTCTTACTAGACGTTTTATGAGGGCCCTTAGCTCAGTTGGTTAGAGCGGTCGGCTCATAACCGATTGGTCGGGGGTTCGAGTCCCTCAGGGCCCACCATTGTACACCTCAATCTATTATGCCGGGGTGGCGGAATTGGCAGACGCACAGGACTTAAAATCCTGCGGTAGGTGACTACCGTACCGGTTCGATCCCGGTCCTCGGCATACAGAAAACACCTTGAGAAATCAAGGTGTTTTTTTTTGAGTACTTTTATTAAAATTAAGAGTCCTGTGTATTTTAACTAAGTACACAATAATAATTAAAAGCTAAAAAAACCTCCTCTAGGCATCTGATTTAGTCAATAACCTAGAGGAGGTTTTTCGTATGTTGTGCGATTGACAAAGTCAAGAAATTTGTGCCAGCAAAATGAAGGCTAGTATGAGACGAAAGAGAGGTCCAATATGGGATTTCATAGTGCTGAGTGTCAGGTGAAGAGAAGCGCATAGGTACGTCTGTTGTAATTCCAATTCGCGATTAGACTTATCTCAGGCAGTCTTTTTTTGAAGCTGAATTATTTCTTTAACTAAATCGTCTCGGCTCCACAATGTAATTCCATTAGATGCGGCTAGCTTCTTTGCTGGCTCTGTAAATGAACTATTGGTAACGACCATACCTGATTTACACGAATAGTACGCCATCGCACCCACTACTTCTTGAACTGCCGATAAACCGACTTTGTCAGAATAGCGTTTAGCTTGGATAGCAGTTTTGCCAGTGCCATCATCAATAATCAAATCTGCTCCGAAGTCGCCTGATGCGGGGGTTCGTTCGACGCTACAACCTTTCTTACGGAAAAGTTCTTCAAGATATACTTCAAATTCTTGACCAGCCATTTTATCGATGTCAAAAATGCCTGATGCTAATATGCGCTTTCTTCTCTTATACTGTTTGTTCCACTTATAAGCATAGTAGCTACTAGGTATCATAATAGCAATAATTAAGAATGGTACTACTACTTTAGCTAAAATTGAAATATACAAAGCTACTAAGTAAAAAGTAACAGTTATTATAAGCCTATTCTTAATCAAACTCCTTTTTGAAATTTTGAACTTCACGTAAAAAAAACCTGAAAATGTAGCTAATAGCCCGATTAATGAAAAGACAGTTGATACGGGATTAGTTGAGTTTGTTAGTATCCCTGCAAATACGACTATACTAAGAATAGTGGCTAGTTCGTGGGGATTTAGTTTTGTTTTAGCTATATTTCTCTTTCTCTTAGGCACATATCTTCCTCCATTATTAACAACATTTGTTTAAGTTAATGCTCATATCTAAAACTATACAATAAGTAACAAAAATCGACTAGAATAATTTACATATGACAGCATTTCAAGGCATGCGGGCTTTTCTTGAAGTACTTTGACTAATAGGTATATCAGAACTATAGCGCTTTTGATCCGTCTATATACCTACTATTTTCACCTAAAAGCAGGAAAATAGTCGTAAGAGGTCGAATGTGTATGCTTTGGAATTATTTGTGTCGCTTATTCTCTGAACATTTTATCTTCTTGAGGGGGAAACATGGCTAGAACTTATGATTCGGAAGGGAAACAATTAGCCTATTTTTTAAGAGGAATCTTCATACTTGGGGGACTGATCATTTATTTCAAGGTTCCAGGTTTACACTGGGGATTTTATTTTGGCATAGTCATTGGAGCGGTAATTATTGCAGAGATACTCGGATTATTATGGGTAAACAAGAGACGTTCCACGGTTAAGCCAAAGAAGAAAACAACTGCGAAGAAAGTTGTAGCTGAGCGTCAGGTTGCTTCTTCAAGCAAAAAGTTAACGGATCAACAAATCATACAAGCTAACTTAGATACGCTATCTGGAACAGATTTTGAGCGGCTAATGGAGCTGTATTACACAGATCAAGGTTATCAAGTCGAACGTGTGGGTGGCGCGGGAGACCATGAGGTTGATCTAATAATAAGAGGCAAGGAAGGCTACAAAATTGCCGTCCAGTGCAAGCGCTGGAAGAAGGATGTTGGCAATGATATCGTTCTAAGGCTAAAGTCGGGTAAACAGGTGCATGGCTGTTATGATGCCTGGATTGTGACGACTAGCCATTTTACGAGATCGGCTAAAGAGGCTGCTGAACGTTTGAATATAAAGCTGATTAACGGAGTCGCAATTCGAGACAAGCTGGATAGATGGCGCAAAGCAGATCAAGGCAAGATGAGACGAACGAAAATATAGAAAAAACAAAGATAGAGGTACCTAATGATATATTTACTTGCTGGACTAATGTTAATGCTAGTCATACTTTCAAAATCACCCACTTTTAAAGGCTTTATTGGCGAAGTGTCTGTTCGGTCAAAGCTAAAAAAGCTTAATTCAAAAGAATATATGATTCTAAATGATATCATGCTTAAGAAGGCGGATGGAAGAACATCGCAAGTTGACCATATTGTGATATCGAAATACGGTGTGTTCGTCATTGAGACTAAAAATTATACAGGTTGGATCGTAGGCAATGAGAAAGCGGAATATTGGACACAGGTGATTTATAAGCGTAAAGAGAAGCTATACAATCCAATACGTCAAAATTATGGACATATTAAAGCGATAGAAGCTGCGTTGGACGATACTACAATTCCAATTATCTCTATTATTGCCTTCAGTACACGGGCAGATTTAAAGCTGGAGCCGATGAGTGTGGAGGTAATCTACACTACCAAACTGGTGTCTACCATAACGAAATATAATGTTCCCGTGCTGACTGGCAGCCAGGTAAAGCATATACACGATATATTATCAACAAGCACGGTTAACGACAGACAAGAGAGAAAGCAGCATGTGAAGGTTATTAAAGAGAATCTAAACGTAAACAGAGCAAAAATAACTAGCGGTATTTGTCCAAGGTGCGGGAATCAATTGATGAAGCGTAATGGGAAAAATGGTGCTTTTGTTGGCTGCAATAGCTATCCAAGATGTAGATTCACCAGCAATGCATAAATATTTGAATTGTGAGGGGTTGTATGAACACCGTATGCAGCGAGCTTCATCATTTTGCTTGGCAATTACCCAGGTACAGCTTCACCTTCGATAAAAAGCTAATCCCTCAAAATGGAATATATCTCTTATTTGAAAAAGGAGAGCCTGCCCACGGCGGTGATCGTATTGTTCGAATTGGGGCACATACTGGCGTGAATCAACTTCGTTCACGGCTCATGCAGCATTTTACGAATGAGAAGAAGGACAGGAGTATTTTTCGCAAAAATATTGGAAGATGCCTCTTGCATCAAGCGAATGACCCTTATCTTGCCGTATGGGAGCTCGATGCGACTTCATCAAAAAATAAAAGTAGTTATAGTCATCTCATTATGCCCGACTATCAGAAAGAAATTGAACAGCAGGTTAGCAGCTATATGCGTGAGAATTTTACTTTCACAGTGCTTGAAGTTCCAAGCAAGGAAGATCGGCTTTATTTTGAATCGAGAATTGTTTCTACTGTGTCCTTATGCAAGGAGTGCTCTTGCTCCCAATCGTGGTTAGGGTTGTCTTCTCCAAAAGCTAAGATTAGAGAGAGTGGTCTTTGGCAAGTTAACGAGCTCTATAAGTCTGGTTTATCAGCGGAAGATTTTAAGAGATTGGTGGAGAACACCTGATGGGCAATCGTTTGTGTATAATCCCTTGCGGTTCAGCAAAAATATGGGATAAGCAGCCAACTGCGGGGCCTCAGAAAGCGAAGGATGTATATACAGGGGTATTCGCAGGAACTTGTCAAAGATATGCGGAGGCATTTTTTGACCACTGGGTTATTTTGTCCGCTAAGCATGGATTTCTATTTCCTGATGATATTATTGAGGAAAGCTACAATGTAACATTTATGAAGCCATCTAATGAAGTAATAGGTGTAAATCAACTCAAAGAGCAGGCTAGAGCCAAGGGGCTCTTTAATTTCAAAGAAATAACGGTTTTGGGCGGGGAAAATTATATAGATCGTGCCGTGAAGGTGTTTGAGCAGAGAAGCTCACTAGCTTTTCCACTTAGTGATTGTAAGGGTATGGGCTACATGCTCCAAAAGCTTACGAATGCGCTAGGCACTAATGTTACAATCCCAACAACTGAGAAGCAATGCGTAACAGAAAAAGCAAATGTTTCAGAACAAGTGATTGGTAAATATGCCTCATTATACCACTATATAAGAATTCAAACAGATGAAACATTGACCTTATCTCTCGAACAGATAGAAGCAATTCTTGGCTTTAAGCTACCAGCATCAGCATTAAAATATCGTGCATGGTGGTCGAATGATTTGACTCATTCACAAGCAAAAGCATGGTTATATGCAGATAGGGTAGTGGATACCGTAAGTTTGCCGTCTATTATTTTTAGAAAAAATGATAAATGGTGAGGGCCCTTATGAATCTCACTGGACGTAAATATCTAATCAAGATGTATAAGTTTGTACTTAACTCAACAGGAGTAGATACCAAATGAAAATTGAAATCGCTGAATCTCTAATGTTGTCCTGGTTAAGACATGCAAAAAACTGTCAGATGGTTCAACTGAAATGAAGAAGATGAGCTCAGAATACTTGCGGGAGCTAAAGACAAGTAACCAATATATTAAAGGAGTCGTTCTAAATGTCTAACTTCGATCAAATTCCATTTGCTGCTGAGTTTGCGGAAAATCCTGAGCCAAGATGTCCGTGTATTTTATTGCTTGATACATCGTATTCAATGAATGGAAATCCAATACATCAACTTAATAATGGTTTATCTGTCTTTAAGGAGGAGCTAATTTCTGATGCTATGGCAGCTAAAAGGGTTGAACTAGCGATAGTAACCTTTGGGCCTGTTCAGGTTATCTCTGACTTTCAAACACCAGATGTGTTTTATCCTCCAACATTGATTGCTGACAATGATACGCCTATGGGAAGTGCTATTGAATATGGCCTAGAAATGCTAAAGTTACGTAAAGAAGTGTACAAACAGAATGGTGTTTCCTACTTTAGACCGTGGATATTTTTAATAACGGATGGAGCTCCGACGGACAATTGGCAACGTGCCGCATCACTTGTAAAAGAGGGAGAAGAGTCAAAATCCTTTTTGTTTTTTGCTGTTGGGGTAGAGAACGCTGATATGAACACACTTAAACAAATTTCTGCCAGGGAACCATTGAAGCTAAAAGGACTTCGCTTTAAAGAGCTTTTCTCATGGCTATCAAATTCACTGAGCGCTGTTTCTCATTCTACACCTGGAGATCAGATTAAACTTGAAAATCCTGCAAGTCCTGATGGGTGGGGCGTGATCTGAAGTGTGGAGATATGCAAATGCATCTGTATTAGGCACTTCGCATGTAAAGAGTGAAACCCCATGCCAGGATTATTCCTTGTGTCGTGTGATTCAAACATCTAATGATCATGAAGTTCTTATTGCGGTAGTATCAGACGGAGCGGGTAGCGCGAGTTATTCGCAAATTGGTTCTGAGCTCGCTTGTTCGCTATTTGTTGATGAAATAACGTCATATCTTAGTACAGGGAATAGTATCCATAAGCTTGATCGCGAATTTTACAAAGAATGGGTAATACGCTTCCAGAATGAAGTCAAAGCGCGGGCGGATGCTATGGGGTTATCATCCAGGGAATTCGCTTGTACATTCTTGTCAGTAGTAATTGACAATTCGTGCGCTGTATTTGCTCAGATTGGTGATGGGGCGATTGTAACGAATAGTCCCGAGGAAGAAGACGAGTATAACTGGCAATTCTGGCCTCAACAGGGAGAGTATGAGAATACAACATATTTTGTGACTCAAACAAACGCCACCGAAATGCTTCAGTTTAGCCTGTTATCAGGTAGAGTTTGTTCTGAGATTGCTCTATTTACAGATGGTATTCAAAGGCTTGCTCTGCACTATCAATCACAAAGTGCCCACAGTCCATTTTTTCGACCTTTTTTTACAGTACTTAGAGATCAACAAGAAGCAGAATCTGATAAATTTACAAATTCACTCAGAGCTTTTCTTGAATCGGATAAAGTCAATAGTCGCACGGATGATGATAAAAGCTTGATTCTGGCCACAAGGAGGAAAGCTACGCCTTCTGGTGAAAAAAGTTCATGAAAATCATAACAAGTGCAATTAATAGTGCAGGTAGTATAGTGTATTTGGATAGCGAGCTTGGCAGAGGCGGGGAGGGAAGCGTGTATTCTGTCAAGGCAAACAGCAATACCGTGGCCAAAATATACCATCAGTCGATAACGAACGAGAAGCAAGAGAAGATAAAGACGATGGTGAATTTGAAATCGGACTCCATTTTGACGTTCACTACGTGGCCTACTGATACATTGCGGAATGCCAATGGACAAGTTATAGGATTCCTTATGCCTAGATTGACTGGCAAAGAAATTCATAAGTTATACGGGCCTAAAACAAGGTTACTGGAGTTCCCTAATGCAACATATTCATTTCTTGTCCATACAGCGACAAACTTAGCGCGTGCATTTGCTTCGGTGCATGATAGTGGGCATGTTGTTGGAGATATCAATCATGGAAATTTTTATGTGACAGATCAAGCTACAGTCAAACTGTTGGACTGTGACAGCTTTCAAATTGGCACAACAAGCAGACTATTTAAATGTGAAGTTGGTATACCAATGTACCAGCCTCCAGAATTACAAAGTATTTCGTCCTTTAGGGATATAACAAGAACGCAGAATCATGATAATTTTGGACTTGCATTATTCATATTCCTGCTGTTGTTCATGGGGAGACATCCTTTTGCTGGGAGGTACCTTGGTTCTGGAGAAATGCCTATTGAGAAGGCAATTAAAGAGTACAGGTTCGCTTACAGTAGTTCAGCTCCATCAATGATGATGCAACCACCGCCAGGGACTGCTCATATGGGATCAATACCTTTTCAATTATCTGGTTTATTTGAAAGGGCATTCTCCAAAGAGAGCAGTAGAGATGATGCTCGTCCTAAGCCTGAAGAGTGGGTAAAAGAACTAGAGGCGCTATCAAGCAAGTTGAAAAAATGCAATCATAAGGAAGGTCATATATTTTCTGATGTTAATAGAGGGTGCCCATGGTGTGACCTAGAGCAAAAAACAGGAGTCGTTCTCTTCCATGCAGTAATAGCAACAACACAACTTAGTAATGCTTTCGATGTACAACGGGTATGGCTACAGATATCAGGAGTTACTGTGCCTGGAACTGCAATGCAATTGCCAAATCCGACTTCCATTAGTGCAGTGCCTGATCCAAAACTAGTTGAAAGCTATAAACAATCTAAAATCCGAAAAAGGCTTTCCGCTGTTCCTCCAGTTGTAGGATTTGCATTACTCTTTATAATTCCAGAGGCATGGTTTGTTATCGTGTTAGTTACTGCTATTGTTACTTCTGCATTTTATATATCAGACGTATCGCAATTGAACCAAGGTTGGGAGATCAGTAGAACGGAAGCTCAACAACGTTGGGAGAAGATTTCACAACGTTGGCTCAGAGAAGCAAGCGATGAATCCTTCAGGCAAAAGAAATTCCAACTAGAGCAGTATAAAAAGGATTACGAGGGGTTAGTACAACTCAGAGCGGAGAAGTTGAAGCGATTGAAAATGGACCGTCATCGCATGCAACTTCAAGCTCATTTGCAACGCCACAGGATAGAAAGCGCTAATATTGACGGTATTGGCCCAAGTCGTAAAGCTACCTTAGAGGCTTTCGGAATTGAAACGGCATTAGATGTCAAGGCTAACGCAATTCTACAAGTCCCAGGGTTTGGACCTACGTATACTAGAAAGTTAATGGATTGGAAAAACACTATTGAGAAAAAGTTTGTTTTTAATCCCAATCAGGAGATACCACATTCTGAGATTGCAAACGTAGATCGAGAGATTCTTACTATAAGAAAAAAGCTCGAGCAAGAATTGTTGTCTGGTTCAGGTCAGTTAATGCAAATCTCCAACCAGATAGAGGTTAGGAGAAATGCTCTTTGGCCAGAAGTCGAAAGAGCTGCTAAGGAGCTTGCTCAAGCTATCTGCAACGCACAGTATAGAGTTATAAAATAATGAACCTGAGATAGTAGTTGGGATTTTAGGGAAGTGTGTTGATGTTTTAGAGAATGTAATATGAGCAGGGAAGGCAAAACCATATTTTCAGGAGAGCAGTAGGGATTTGCAGACAGGAAGCAGAAACTGGATGTGCTGTCGTCGGGCCTTCAGAGTTTCATTGTTCTTAATTATTACGTTGCATCTGCCGCCAAGTATGGTATGGAGACGAGTATCTGGCTGCTGTATGCAGAAGTGCCCTGGATCTCAGTTGTCGAAGAAGTTTTTATCGTAGTTGTTCATGCAGCGAAAGACGGTGCTATTGTTTGTACGGCGTAAATGCGGACTAAAGATGAAATATCGTTTGATAAGATGAAAGTAGTAGCGGCTTAATGTAAGTGTAATTTATATTTGTATAGAGCCATTCAGGATTCAAATATCTATTTGAATAAATTTGAGAAGGTGTTGAAATGTTAGGACAAGTTGAATTTCTTGAAAAGTATAATATCAAAGCTGAGGAATTTGAGAAAAGCGGTCTGAATTGGGACGAGTTAATACAAATATACATGCATTATTCAACTGAACACACTAGGCTAGAACCCGTAGCAGAGTACATTGCAGAAACGTTAAGAAAAGTGGAAAATGTTCATACTGTAAAGCATAGGGTCAAAGACCCTGAACATTTAATAGAGAAGATCATCAGAAAAAAGATAAAACGACCTGAGTTGGTATTTACTGTTGAATCATACAAAACTGAGATTACAGACTTGATTGGCATCAGGGCGTTACACCTGTTTAAGGAAGACTGGTTAGGTATTCATCACTTCATTAGTACTAAGTGGGATCTTTTTGAAAATCCAAAAGCAAATATCAGAGCAGGTGATGATGATAAGTTGCAGGAGAAATTCAAAGAGCATAATCTAGAAATAGTTAACCATCCATTTGGCTATCGCTCATTGCATTATTTAATTAAGTCAAAGCCTGATAAACAAGAAGTAGTTGCTGAGATACAAGTTAGAACTATATTTGAAGAAGGATGGAGCGAGATAGATCATCGGATTCGTTACCCATATGACACTGATAATCCAATTCTCAAATACTATCTTGTTTTGTTCAACCGTTTGGCAGGGAATGCAGATGAAATGGGCTCTTTTGTTAGATTTCTAACGAATGAACTGGATCAAATTAACAATCTTCATCAAAAAGAACTTCATGAGAAGAATGCGACAATTACAGAATTAGAATTAATGATTAATGCATTGAAGATCGAAGGTGATGAAAAAGAGGAATTGAAAAAAACGATAAAAACCTTACGATCACAACTCACAAAAAGTATAAACTCTTCTTCTCTCAGTAATCCAACAACTGCTTGGCCTTATGTAGGGAGTATTGGTAATAGCGAAACGAATAGTACATTTGGAATAATAGGCAATATTAACGAGAGTGCATTCAAGTTGGGTATTACTGCAGAAGTTCAAGAACAAATGCTAAATCTATCAAAATTAGGTTCTGGAATAAAGATTAAATAGCTTAAGCCAGCGGGTAGCAGGGAGTCGACTGCTTCATCAACGCTGAAGCCAAAACAACAAACAAACAAACAAACAAACAAACAAACAAACAAACAAACAAACAAACAAACAAACAAACAAACAAACAAACAAACAAACAACGCTTTCGCAGCCTAAGAAACTGTGTGCGTGCTTCTACCCAGCATCGTCCATGTGACTAGACTAGGGGCTAACAAGTAGTGGGATACGTTGTCACATCTCCGCCTGGGGTGTGCTGAAGAAGGCAATCAGGCTGACCTAGGTAGAAGCAAGCGTGGAATTTATACAGGTTTAAATACGAATTTGTGTTCTGGTTTCTGGAATGATTTAATTGAATAGAGTCACAGGATTCGCGAGTTCTTTGCGGTAATGAATCCTGTTGAGCTAATGTGATACAGATAGTGAAGAATCCAGTATCCACGCGGGTTGGCGAATGGCAAGGACGCACAGGACTTAAAATCCTGCGGTAGGTGACTACCATACCGGTTCGATCCCGGTCCTTGGCATACAGCTTTAAATCTCTCGGTGGCTTTACGTTGTCTGTACGCATCCTGCACGAATACTGCGGTGCTAAATTCACGTAGACCTGTACGCCTGCTCTTCGTAACTTTCGTTTTGTTAACGAATTTTACGAAGTGAAGGCGTATTTTATATGTCTGAAAAAGTAAGAATGGCCGCAGTCGTCGCGTTAATCTAGCGTCGGCTGGCTGTGGAAATTCTACGGTTCAATATCCTGCGGCATCCCTCGATTTAGACACGGCTATCACGTCATTTATCCGTTACTGCCGCATTCGGAACCTCACGCAAAATACACTCAATTTTTACCGCGATACTTTACAAGAATTAACGTGGCAGCTTCAGAAGCAAAACGTTGAGAGACTGATAGATATCGTGAAAGATACGATCATGGTCGCGTTGGAAACGAAGCAAAGTACGCCAATTAAGCGCGGTAAAGCTGAGACGCCCACTGACGCAACGATGGATAAACTTACTCGAAGTTGGCGCGCCTTCTTCAGTTGGATGCATTCCGAAAGTTTCTTCGAAAGTAATCCTTTCGTAGGATTAGGCAAGATATAATCCGAGAGCAGCATACATAGAGACGTTCTATGAAAAGTACGATTGGCACTCGCCGCTAGAGAATTTATAAGATAGACTCAGAACTACAAACAATCATTGATAGAGCTTCCCAACGGGGAGCTAAATGAGGAAAAGACAACGACTCAGTATAGTCGAGCGACGTTCATTGAGACATTAGCGCCTCATGTTCTGCGATCGCGGCGGGAGGGATCGCCAATGCTACCATCCGTGAGACTGGCTGCAAAATTCACGATTGGAATAATCTTGGCGGCATTAAAGTCGGTATCGGTAAGCCTAACGCCTACTGGCGTGGTAAGGCGGTCAATAAAGGAACATGGGAGGAGTACAACGGTAAGACGGTCAATATCACGGCTGCATTTAGGGCATACGATACCCTGTATGATTTTTACATGGATCAAGACCTATTGTTTGGCCTCAGCCGTTACGCTCGTGTGAGGACAGCTAAAACACCAGAGGAGCAAGCGGCAGCGCTGTATGCCTGCGGATATGCGACTGACTCGGCTTATGCAAGCAAGTTGCTGGCGATTATCAAAGCTAATGACCTTAAAAAATATGATGCTGTTGAGGCAGAGGCAGTAGAAGATGAACAAGAAATGAAGCTATCTGAGGCTCAAAAGAAAATGCTTGTAGCGGCGCTGCAATCCCTATTTGATAAAAAGGTGATTACTGACAAGACATGGATTGAGAAGGCGCAAAAAGGTACGCTTACCCTCTGGGAGTTGACCTGGCTAAATACGATTATACTCGCACGTAAATAAGTGAACGCCCTGCCGAGCCAATGGTTAATACAAAGAAAATAAAACAGCTCGCCAGAGATGGTAATTAAGCTGACATGCTGCATACCATAAATAGTTTGTTGTATAATATATCAATAAAAAGTTATATTCACGGAGGAGTTTAGCATGGAGAGACCAACTATAGGCGTATTGCCGTTGTATGATGGGGACAAAGAAAGCTATTGGATGCTTCCGGGCTATATGAAAGGGATTGAAGACGCAGGTGGAATTCCGTTTGTATTGCCACTTACCTCAGATGTAGAGAATATAACTAGAATAGCAAATATGTTTGACGGATTTCTTTTTACAGGTGGACACGATATGAATCCTGAAATTTATGGTGAGCAGATAGAGGATGTTTGCGGAGTGCTCTGCCAGGAGCGAGATGTGATGGAGAGCGCCTTATTCAAACAAATTTTAGAATTGGATAAACCAGCGTTCGGCATTTGCCGCGGCTTACAGTTGTTCAACGCCTTACTAGGAGGCACGCTATACCAAGATATGCCGACTCAATTCAAGTCGGAGAGCAGCATTAAACATAAACAAGCACCTCCCTATTCTGAACCCGTTCATAATGTTTACATAGAAAAGGGAAACCCGCTTTACCGTATTATTGAAACGGAGAATTTAAGAGTCAATAGTTACCATCATCAGGGGATTAAGGAGCTGTCCAAGCAACTCATTGCTGTGGCAAATGCTGAAGATGGTTTAATAGAAGCCGTTATGATGCCTGAGAAAAAGTTTGTTTTTGCCGTTCAGTGGCATCCAGAGTTCAGTTACAAATCGGATATTTGTAACTTTAGACTGTTTGAGGAATTTGTAAAATCATGTTAGAGGTATTCGCAAATGAGAAATTCGTTTATTGAACTATTGGGCAAGATAGTTGAACAAAAGTGAACTACGCTTTACTTGATTGTATGAATTAGCGCAGACAATGAGTCCCATGCTACAATTGGGATATACAATGTTAGACATAAAGGTTGGTTTTATTAGCGATAGGAACTTGTTTTGCTAGGGATCTAAAACATCTATCAGCAGCTATATCTATTAAAGGAGGAAAGCGCCTTGAATTCAATATTTTTTATAGCGGGTTGGGCTATAGTTGGAATTTGTATTGGAGGTTTAATTGTGTTTATAAAATCTATGCCAAAGAAAAAATAAACATGGTGTAGTGCTAGAGGACTTGTTGATGATATTGAGATAAGTAAGTGTGTTAGATTCAATAAAGTGCAGCCCTCCATAGCAAGATACATATATTTTTTCTTTCAACTATATATGTATCTTGCTTTTTTGTACCACATAAAAATATGCATCAATACTAATAATTATGTTAATATCGCCGCTTCAGCTGAAGCGGTTTTTCTTATGCTAGCTTTATATAGTAAGAGAATGAGAAATATTAAAAGTTTCAAGAAGGAGATTAATTCTTATAATGACGGAACTTCTGAAAAAGTACTCAGTTTCTTAGCAAGCTCTTCCTTCCCTGTTAACACTTCGGTCATAATACCTGCGCCTAGCCGGAATCCATATGTAAAGGTGGAGGTTAGCTCCATTGAGTGAGCTTGAGCATATAAGTCTAGCAATGCTTCGAGCTTCGTATATTCATCCTCAGTATGTTTTTTCTTCCACGCTTCCATCATTTCAGATATGTGCTGGCTCATTTGAAGATACTCTGGATTATTGGCAATTCTTTTTTCATCGGGACGCATGTTGCCATGGTACAATTCTTCCAAAAGACTTCTCATTACAATCTCATCCTTTCGGCAATTTAAATTCGTCGTTGCTGCTAGTATTTTTATAGTTTAAAGCTAATGAATGGTATGAGAATTATTTTTAAGCTCAATGCTAATTTATGCGAAAAACGCATAAAAGTCAATATGCGAAATTCGTATAAATTATGATGGCGTTGGGTGATGAAAATGTATAAAAGAATTCGGGATTTACGAGAAGATAAGGATTTAACTCAGCAGGAGATGGCCAAGTTGCTGCATATTTCACAAGCAACCTATTCTCGTTATGAGAGTGGGGAGTTGGACATACCTACTGCCGTATTGATCACGTTATCTAAATTTTACAGTGTCAGCATCGATTATCTGCTTAATCAAACAGACATTGCTAAGCCGGAAGAAGGAAAATCAAAGTAATAGGAGATTTGAAAGCTTTAATGAGCTGTACAAACTGAAATAGCAAACTCTCAAAAAGGAATATAACTCCGGAGACATCTGACTTGCCTATGAAGCGAAGTTGCCTCTCGAAAATTTTGGTATAGCGAGTAATTTTAAAAGACGCATTTTACAAGTGCTCAAGACTCTATTTTGTAGGCAATGAAAAACCACCTAGGCAACAATTAACTCATAAGCTTCTGTGAATTTTTAGCATGAAAATGCCCCCTAGAATAGACATTGGATTGAATCAGAGCTTTATTCCAATATTTATTCTAGGAGGACACTTCAGACTGACTCATAGTTGTAATTTACAGTTACCAACGTTCCAGGGCTTCTCCATATTCCACCACATCGTCATTCATATGGTCTATTTTTGATGCTGCTAAAACAGAATTTATTAAGTGTTCTCCTGCTTTAAATTTTCTTGAATCAACAGTAATTTTTGATATTAGCGTATCATTTTGATTAATGCTAATTGTAACAATATCTGCACCTTTAATATCCTCTTGCTGCAAAAAATCATATGTTTGTAATAAGACATGTTCTGTTGCTAATCCAGCAGTGGGCCCTTCATTCATATTCACAATAAGATTAATATGTTTATTAACTTTTCTCGTATCATCGACATCTACACTCTCCGCATAGCTAAAGACGGAAGTATCTATATTTAAATCGTGTTGAGCTTCCTCTGGTTTAATAGTTGGGCTAGGTGTCTCAGATGTTGGTGTTATATTAGTAGCTGTTTCATTGGTCAAAACTTTGTTCTCTTCTTGAGTTGTGTCTTCTGAACTACAAGCTTGAATAAGTACAAAAAAAGTACAGATACACAAAAGACTAAATATTTTTAACTTTTTCATAATTGGTTCATTCTCCTTCTTTAAATACAAATTATAGATTATTACTATAGTTTCTAATTATAGAATATTAGGGGTGATTAGTATATGTACACTCAATTTAGTAACCTGATGTTCAAATCAATTTTATTTTACTAGAGTTATCTTGAAAGTTTGCGTCAGAATATTTTGAGCATGAATAGGTATATTGGTCAGTTAGTTTTGGTATTAAAATCACTCATATATTTGAGCCATTTTTACATATGCATCATAACCTACGCCCTTTTTTAATATCTCCTTCACTTGCTGCTCATTGCACCTACATATACCGTTATTTTTGCTTCGAAGTAGCCATCCTTTATCATTTGCTTGCGTGTACATCCCACCCCAATCTATTTGCCCCAATCCAATCATAGACCGTTTGTTACCCACTCTATACCCTAGTGAGCCTCTCCCACATCGGCTATACCGTCCTTTAGAAGATTTATCAGAAAAAATCTGCTTATCAGAAAATATGGATTGCTCAAATGCTGTTCTTTTGGATGTACTTATTCACTCCAATGACTGATATACTTACGAAAATTCAGTATTTGAGGAGTGGTTGAGAATGGATGGAGTTCGTTACAAGATAAGAGAAGTGTTGGACAGTGACAAAATAGATGCTTTTTTGCATAAAGCGCGAATTGGTCATCTTGGCATGGTTGATGGTCAGCTGCCATATGTGGTTCCGCTTAATTTTGTCTGGGCAAAGGGGAAGCTTTATTTTCATGGAGCTGCAGGAGGGAGGCGCAATCAGGTCATGAGTGCGAATTCCGAGGTCTGTTTTACGGTTTGCGAAGAATATGGAACCATTACCGATCCCGTACCAGCTAAGACGGACACAGCATATATGAGTGTTATGATTTTTGGTAAGGCGGAGCTTATTGATGATCTGGATGAAGCTACATATATGCTGCAGGAAATGCTTCATAAATATGTGCCTGGCTACTATAACCGTCCGTTGTCCAAGCAGCATGTAGACAAATATAGGTCTGCCATATTCCAATCACCTGTTCAAGTCTACCGAGTTGATCCTTATCATATTACGGCGAAAGCAAATCCAATCGAGGAAGAAAAAATGTACAAATAAGAAAAAAGAGGTTGTTAAAATGTTGAAGAGAATGCAAATGAACCCAACATCATCTTCACTGCGCGGCCGTGATTGGATATCGCCCACTATAGCTGCTTTAATATCTGTCATTGTCAACTACGGCGGGACATTTATTCTCGTATTTCAGGCGGCAAAAGTCGCGGGTCTGAGCCCCGAAATGACCGCTTCATGGATATTGTCGATTTCCGTTGGTGTGGGGATAACGGGAATATGGCTGAGCTATCGATACCGTGAACCGATTATTACAGCTTGGTCAACACCAGGTGTGGCTTTTCTCGTGTCGGTATTAGCGATAACCCCCTATGAGGAAGCAATTGGCGCTTATATCATCTCTGCTTTAGGATTTATTATTTTAGGAATATCGGGAATGTTCGAAAGGTTTGTCCGGCTTATTCCTCCAGGCATTGCTTCTGGTCTGCTGGCAGGTATTTTACTGCAGTTTGGTATTTCAGCCTTTGGCGGAGCGAAAGCTGATCCGTTGCTGGTCATTGTCTTATTTGCTGCTTATGTACTATTAAGAAGGTATACGTCCCGTTATGCTATCGTCGGCATTTTAATCATTGGGCTTATTTATTTAATAAGCTTGGGAAAAGTAGATTTCAGCACGATCAAATTAGCTATTGCGTCGCCGGTATTCATTGTTCCTGAGTTTTCGCTTCATGCTCTTTTGGGTGTTGCCTTGCCATTGTTCATTATTACATTGACGGGACAATATATGCCTGGGATGCTAGTTTTGCGAAATGATGGGTTTAAGACGAGTGCAAATCCAATTTTGATCGTAACGGGCTTGGGCTCACTTTTTGCAGCGCCATTTGGCTCGCATGCTTTCAATGTAGCAGCCATTACAGCGGCGATTTGTACAGGTAAAGATGCGCATGAGGATTCAACAAAACGTTACCTTGCGGGTATTGTCTGTGGCATTTTTTACATGGTTGTTGGGATATTCGGTGTGACGCTGGCTGCTCTGTTTCTAATTCTTCCAGCTACCTTCATCGCGACGTTAGCGGGGCTCGCATTGCTCGGGACAATTGGCAGCAGCCTTGCTAACGCTTTAACTGAGCCTAAGGGCCGTGAGACAGCGCTGATTACTTTTTTGGCAACGGCTGCAAATGTTACCTTACTTGGTGTTGGCGGTGCATTCTGGGGTCTTGTTGCAGGCTTGGCTGCGCATATTTTGATACATGGACAATTTCGCCACAAGCCATATAGGAACAGTGGAATACAACATGTTGAACAAAAATAATAAGCAGCATGAAAATGAATACAGGTGCAAATGGGCTAAAAAGGGATGGGAATTGTTAAGCTTAGCCGGAGCTGCATAAATTATAAAAGCAGCTCCGCAAGACGATGAATGCCTGTCTCTATTGCTGACTCGTCTACTTTAGCAAAGCCGAGCACCCATCCTTTTCGATCGCTTTCCAAACAATACTTGCTAAGTGGATAAACACGTATGCCTTTTTCGAGCGCTTGGTTTGTTGCGGATTCTTCATCAAATGATTCTTCAGCTTCAAGAAGCATATGTAATCCCGTCTCTACACCGCTAAGTTTAAAACGTTCACTTAGACCGGTCGCGATGATAGCCTTTGTCATGGCTTCGTGTCTGCGCCGATATACATTTCTGACTCTTCTCATATGACGCATGAAATGCCCGTGCTCGATAAAATGAGCAAGCGTCAATTGCTCCATAATCGGAAGATGGCGATAGGTTAATTCATGGACATGGGCAAGCTGGCGAATGGCCTCTGTTGGACCAACGATCGCGGATATCCGAATGCCAGGAGCGACCATTTTGGAAAAGCTCATCATATACAGTGTGTTCTGAGGCTGCTGGCTAAACAAGGTTGGGAGTGGGTCGCCGCGATATCGAAACTCGCTATCGTAGTCGTCCTCAACTATCCAAAATTGATGTTGAGCCGCCATATGCAGCAATTGCTGTCTGCGAGGCTCCGACGTAATCACTCCAACTGCACACTGATGTGAAGGCGTAACATAAACAAGCTTTGATTGAGGAGGAATACGGTCTGCTTGTATTCCGTAATCGTCGACAGGGACGGGAACCACATTCATCCGCCGATATTTCATCGCCATCCATGAAGCGGGAAAGCCGGGATCTTCAACGCAAACGGTTTCTCCTTCATTTAACAGGGCTTGGGCAATTAAATCCAGACTATGCTGTGCGCCCGAAGTTAATATTATTTGATCGATATGAACATGGACGCCTCGCTCAAGTGACAAATAACGTTGAATCTGCTCGCGCAGCGGCACGAAACCATAGGGGTTGCCGTAAGCCCAGCTGGTTAGATCCGTTTCTTTGGAGGCTTGTAAAAAGGAGTGTCTCCAGTTCGTTTGAAAATGTTGATCCAAATAAGGCTCGTGTGGGCTGAAATCGATCTCCACATTTCTATTTTCCTTTCCTCTAAACCAATTTTGTAACTGGCTGACTGCATCGTTTAATAAAGGCAGCTCGGGAGTAACAGGCCCCCGAGCTATAACATCCTCCATGAAACGGGTTTTGTGGGTCCAGTCACTTACTCTTGTGCCGCCGCGCCGGGAAGTAACCGTGTAGCCACGGCTGAATAATTCCTCATAAACAATTTGTATAGTTGAGCGAGAGACACCGACGAGTAGCGCGAGTTCGCGGGTAGGTAGCAGCAATTCGCCGGGAGGCCAATTTCCGGTTGTGATATTATGGATAGCTTGATCAAGCAGCTGCTGCCAGATGGGGCGTTCGTCGTCACGGTTAACTTTTAGCATCTATTTCACCTCTAGTTGTATATGCGTCAAAAATATGGATTGTTTTATTCACACTGTTGAAACTTTAGCCGCAGAGGCTGTTTTTTTGATTGATCTCTCTATATTACTATCTATATTACTATCTATCTTGCAAAGGAGGGGACTGATCGATCCAGTTCCATTCATTGTTCTGAATAAAT
The DNA here is from genome assembly GCF_038051995.1 of Paenibacillus sp. FSL H8-0537. Lineage (NCBI taxonomy): Bacteria > Bacillati > Bacillota > Bacilli > Caryophanales > Paenibacillaceae > Paenibacillus > Paenibacillus sp. FSL H8-0537. Next base: position 2,699,952 of record NZ_CP150290.1, read on the forward strand.
CGAGTGACCGCCTGCTCAGATGATAATTCCTGGTCTAGAAAACCTAGTATGACTTCGGTTAATTCCATGCATTTTTCATGAGTCGGGTTTAATAGGAGCTCATGGGCAAGCTCGAGAAAGGTATCTGGTTTTTCTGGAGCTTTCTCGACCTCAGCCATCATGGACTTGTGGCAAGGAAACAATATGCGATTATGCGCCAAAATAATTCGGCTTCCGAATAACACCAGATTGCTGACGACTTGGGACAGCAGGTAAGGATTATTCTTTTTAACGGCTTCCCCTGCAAAATAATAACCGTAAAGCAGCACCTGTGCTTGGAAATCTTTAATGTTTTGGTTTCTATTGTGCTCGGGATATACGGGGATTTTGGCGAGCAGTTCATTTAGTCCTGGAACGATGGAGTAGACAGCCTGTGAACCTGTAAAAGAAGCGCGAGTTGGCTCGCTGCCTTTCTCGGCGGCCAACTCCAAAAACCGCATATTGATGATTTTGACATCGATATAGCCATCTTCATAATTGCAAAATTCATGAGTCGTGTAAGCCAACGCATAGGTTTTCTTCCGCTCTTCAAAATCTTGATCCGTGACAAGCAAATATACGTCGATATCCGATGTCTCCTTGGCCGTACCTTTCGCGATAGAGCCAGCCGTTATTACGGCTAATAGATTTGGATCAGATTGCAGCGATTCTACGAATTTGTCCAGTGATTGCTTATGGTGCGTATACATTTTCTAGCCTCCCCTCCATTTTTTGTTGTTCTCACTGTAACCTTAAACGAACCTCGACCTGATAAATCGAAAGACTGAAACACCTATGCAATCTCTACAAAGTTACGCTGATGCTCATTTGAAAAGGGTGTTTCTCTGCTAAAAGTTATTATGATTGGAGTATGAGCAATGATCTTGGTTTTACCGCTGCTTCTTCTAAAAGAATGCCACGAAACTTGCCCAGCTTGCAAGCCATGTTAAACGCTTATATTTGCTGGCAGAAATTCCGGTTGTATTTTAATGGAAATGTTTTTGCTGCATTGTAAAAAGAAGTGGCGACGTCCAGGAGGTTGTCCCAATGTCACCACTTCTCGTTTTCTTGCAGCTGACAAGCTGCCATTTTCCTAACAGGAGCTAGTTGAAAGTTAGATAAAGCTCTCGCTATGTCAAGCATTGCCCGGTGGCCGCAAATAGTCCAGAAACACGGTCTTCAACACTTGAAGCTGGCCAATTGTCCCTGCATTATCTTTGAAAATGACCAAGTTGTAGGACATCGATACTTTTTTGGCAAAACTGCCGAACACATTGATCATGGTCATTAACGTATCATCAACGGAAATATCATTGCGAATAGAGCCGTCCTCTCGGCCCTGTTCGATAAGCATTTTAAATAGCAGCTTGTTGCTCTCAAAAATGGAATGATATTCCTCAAGCATATCCGCCTGCTCATGAGGTAAGTAAGCCCAGCTATCAAAAGCTTCAATCAGTTGTATGTTCTCGCGGTGTTTCTCTTGATGGAATGAAATGAACAGATCAAATAGATAGCTGAGTTTTTCCAGGCAATTGCCGTTTATTTCGCTCACCGAGCGGAAGACTTCTGACTGGGAAGCGATAATGGCGCTTGCGACCGCAACGATCAGCTTCTCTTTTTTGGGAAAATAACGAAAGATGGTGGCGATACCAAGCGGCACTTCATCCGCAATCTCCTGCATCGTTGTTTTATCGAAGCCCTTGCGGACAAACAGCCTCTTAGCTGCTTCCATAATGCTTTCCTCGCGCATTGATTTAATGCTGCGCCGTTCCTGCTCATACCTGCTTTTTGCGTCCAACATTTCACTTCCTCATTTGCGTTTGTTCGTGTGAACATGCTAACAAACTTAATAGTATCTGTCAATTTCGTCAGGAGAGGGGGCGAATTCATAGAGGTTGTGCGGAAAATAAATATATGATATTGTTAATATCTAAGTGATAGTATTACTATCAAAACTATTTTATTTATCATCCAGGAGGTAATTTTACATGTCTTATAATGAAAAATGGACAATTGGCGAGCTTCTCGCGAGCGAGCAAGCGGTTGCAATTTTGGCCAAGCATCTGCCAGAGTTTATTAATGAGCCGACCTTTAAGATGGCATCTATGCATACACTGGATCAGCTAGCTGCGATCCCGCAGGTGGATTTGCCAAAGGATAGATTAGATGCTTTGAAAGCCGATTTGGCTTCGGTGAATATGGCCGAGTCTCCTGCCAAGCCGGTGGCAGCCGCACCGAAGCCTGGTACCGCTCACGCATTGTCTCATGAGGGAAAAGTGATCATTGTTACTGGAGCGGCTGGTGGAATTGGCAGGGCAAGTGCGCTTAAGCTGGCTGCAAGCGGAGCTAAGGTAACTGTTGTTGATTTCAATGAAGAGGCTGGCCGGGAAACGCTTCAATTGCTCAAAGAACAGGGCGGAGAAGGGATCTTCGTACAGGCGGATATTTCCAAAAGCGCGGATGTGCAGCGTTACATGGACGCAACGCTTGATACGTATGGCAAAATCGACTGCCTGTTCAATAATGCGGGCATCATCCAGAAGTTTTCGCTGCTGCAGGACATTGACGAGGACCATTTCGACCGTATCATCAATGTAAATCTCAAAGGTGTCTTTCTTGGTATGAAGTATGCACTGAAAGTAATGGACAAGCAGGGCTATGGCAATATTATTAATACAGCTTCAACAACTGGCGTACGGGCTGAACACAGCCTTGCAGCGTATACAGCGAGCAAGCATGGTGTAATTGGTTTGACAAAGGGAGCAGCCCTCGAATATGTGAAGAAGGGCATTAGAGTAAACGCGATTTGTCCGGGCGGAGTAGCGACTGGCATTACGGCAAGCGTGCCGCAGCAGCTTCAGGAAAGCGGTTATGTGCCGGAGGAGTTCCCGAACATGCGGATGGGACGATATGCTGAGCCTCAAGAGCTGGCGGATGTAGTAGCTTTTCTGTCTTCAGACGCTTCAAGCTATATGACCGGCTCCATTGTTTTGGTTGATGGTGGTTTGACGCTGTAGTGCTTTAACATAAATGACGAGAAATCCCGATGCAGCCAGGCTGGATCGGGATTTTTGCATGATTATGGTTGCGAAAAGGGAGCGAGACTGGTTACAACGGATCAGAATAAGATATCGTTATACGGCCTTAATATTGCGTTATATAGAGGACCTATTTATTTTTGTACAATAAAGTAGATAAGGATGATTAAAGGCAGAGAGGATTTGACTTATGAAAATCGTAAATTTGAAAACGAACCGTATCGTCAACCCGTTAGGCTTCACTTTAGATAAACCGCGCTTTTCCTATGTAGTAACGGATACATCCGCGAAGAAGCAGACCAAGGCACAAATTCAGGTCGCCTTGGATGAAGCATTTACAGCCATTATCTTCGACAGCGGACAATCAGCCGATATTGACAGCCTTTCCTATGAATGGAATGCAGAGCTATTACCGCGCACTCGCTACTTCTGGCGGGTTACGGTGTGGGCGGATAATGGAGATACGGCAACAAGCGAGCCCGCCTGGTTTGAGACTGCGAAGATGGGTGACGCATGGACTGCCAGCTGGATCTCTCCCGAATTGGACAAGCACATTCACCCTGTTCTGTTCCACACCTTCAGCCTGCCAGGAGAAATCGTATCTGCACGCGCATACGTCTGCGGACTGGGCTTGTACGAAATGGAGCTGAACGGCGTCAAGGCAGGAGATGAATACCTGACGCCATTATACAATGCTTATCATAAATGGCTGCAATATCAGACTTATGATGTGACTCCACTGCTGCAAGCCGGAGAGAACAAGATTGAAGTTAGCCTTGGAAACGGCTGGTACAAGGGGCGCTTCGGTTTCGATGGCGGAGAAGAAAATATTTATGGGGACGAATTTGCGCTGCTAGCGGAAATTATAGTGACATTCAAGGACGGGTCCACGCAAGTGATTGGAACCGATCAAAGCTGGTCTGCGCGGAGAAGCAAGATGATTGAAAGCAATATTTATGATGGCGAGAAATATGATGCTACGTTTGTGGATACTAGTGTATATCAGGTGAAAGCAGCGGATCTGGGCTTTGATCGGTTAATGGCTCGGCTCAGCTTGCCAGTGGTCGTGAAGGAACGGCTTGCGCCTGTGGAGGTTCTGACCACCCCTGCGGGCGAAACGGTTATTGATCTGGGCCAGAATATGGTTGGCTGGCTGCAGTTCCGCACGAATGCACCAGCCGGAACCGTCATTCGGCTGCAGTATGGCGAAGTGCTGCAAAACGGTAATTTCTATCGGGAAAATTTGCGCACGGCCAAGGCGGAATATGTGTATACAGCAAATGGGGATGAAGCGACTGTACGCCCTTATTTTACCTTTTACGGCTTCCGTTTTGTAAAGGTGGAGGGATGGCATGGCGAGCTTGATCCGAAGGACTTTACAGGCTGCGTCGTTTATTCGGATATGGAGCAGACTGGGCATTTTGAGACAAGTAACCCACAAGTCAACCGCTTGTTCCTGAATGCGTTATGGGGACAGAAGGGCAATTTCCTAGACACGCCAACGGACTGTCCGCAGCGTGACGAGCGAATGGGCTGGACCGGAGATGCCCAGGTGTTCTCGGGCACGGCTTGCTTTAATATGGATTCATACGCATTTTTCAGCAAATTCGGCTACGATTTGTACCAGGAGCAGAAGGATCAAGGCGGTATGGTGCCGATGGTTATACCGGCTGGCATCGTACCTGGAGGCGGCTCCAGCGCTTGGGGCGATGCCGCGACGATCATTCCTTGGAACGTCTATTTGCATTCCGGTGATAAAGCGATTCTCGAACAACAATTCGAGAGCATGCGCGGCTGGGTAGATTTTATCAGAAAAACGGAGGAGGAGTCAGGGGGTAAACGGCTGTGGACAACCGGCTTCCACTTCGGAGACTGGCTTGCGCTTGATGGTTCGAATCCAGACACGCCTATGGGCGGAACGGATACCCATCTGATCGCAAGCGCCTATTACTGCTACTCATCCGAATTGGTCGCAAAGGCTGCAAGGGTATTGCAAAAGGTGGAGCTTGCCAAGCAGTATGAGCAGCTGGCTGCGGAAATTCGTGCGGCGATTAAAGATGAATTTTTTACCGCGAATGGACGATTTGCAGTGGACACCCAAACCGGGTATGCGGTTGCTTTGTTTATGAATTTAGTGCCAGATGAGTTCCGCTCCCGCATAGCCGCCGATTTGCGCATGCGTATGCGTGCTGACAACCATCATCTGCGGACCGGCTTCGTTGGCACGCCATATTTGAATCGTGTTTTGTCTGCAGAAGGCAGTAATGACATTGCGTATACGCTGCTGCTCAATAATGATTATCCAAGCTGGCTCTACGCCGTTGAGCTCGGTGCTACCACGATATGGGAGCGCTGGAACGCCATTCTTCCGGACGGTTCTCTCAGCAGCACCGGCATGAATTCACTTAATCATTACGCTTACGGAGCGGTAGTTGAGTGGATGTACCGACATGTCGCCGGACTAAATCCAGCGGAAGACAAGCCGGGCTTCCGACATGCCATCCTTGCTCCACAGCCTAATCTGCGTCTTCAGTGGGCTAAAGCCGTCGTCCATACGGCAGCAGGTTTGTATCGAAGCGAGTGGTCGATTGATGAAGCGGGCAAGCTTGTCTTTAGCTTCACGATTCCTTTCCATGCAACTGCCACGGTTCTACTGCCTGATGCCATCGTTTCAAATGTGATCATTAATGGCGTAAATCTGGATGAAAGCGAAATAGAAGGGGAGCAAGCAGGGGAGGCGGTCAGCCTACTGCTTGACAGCGGGATTTATGAATTGTCGTATGTTCCTAGTAAGCCTTATAAGAAAACATTCAGCACTCGAACCACTATTGATGAACTGCTGGGTGTAAAGGAAGCTAAAGCGATTCTTGTCGAGTTCATTCCTATTGCCGCTGCTATGACGCCTGGAATGGCGGGACCGATGGGAGCCGCTTCGATTAGAGATTTGGCATCCTATCCGGGTTATGAGGCAACCGAAGAGCAATTAAACAAACTGGATAAAGCGCTCAAAGCGATACCCATTAGCTAATGAAGCGCTGATTATACAAATGAAAGAGCCTGCTATCCTACATTTATGCGGATAGCAGGCTCTGCTTTATGTTTTATTGCGGTATTCTTGCGGAGTGGCGCCATAATGTTTCTTAAATATTTTGATAAAATGGGGTGCGGCTAGAAAGCCGATTTGGCTGCTGACATCGGCAATTTTCAAATCGGAATTTTTGAGCAGGTAGGCAGCGCGTTCCATTCGCACAGCATAAAGGTAATCGCCGATGGTCTCGCTGGTTACGGTTTTATACACTTTCGAGAGGTATACCGGATGCAGGCCGATAAAATCCGCCACGGATTGCAGGGAGATGCCTTCAGCCAAGTGCTCCTCGATAAAGCTGCGAACCCTCGAGGCAATCAACTGGTGCGAATCCTCTAACTGTATAGCTGATTGGTCCCTCAGTCCGATGATGGTTTTCTCCGCCCATTCCCATACCCGCTGTCGCGATAATTGGCTTTTCTTGCGGAGCAGCAAGTTAAACTCCTCTCCGAGCTGCTCCTCCAATGGTCCGTTCTGTTCCGAGAACGTCGTCGCTAGTGCGGAGGACACCAGCAGCACGATAGCGAGCAGTTGGTCGTGCGAGGGCTCAAGCTCTGTATTCATGCCAAGTGCCCGGTTCAGTATGCCAAGTGCTTTATCCCACTTTCCTGATTCCAGCATACTAGGCAGCAAAGGCAAATCGTATAAGGGGAGGAGCCTATTCTCCTCATGTTCCACGACCGTTTCATCCGTCTTCAGGAAGTAGCTTTTGTGACCGCCGACGTTGCGCTGGATGGAGATTACGCTTTTATGATAAGTGTCCTGTATATGGTCGGGAAAAGATCTAGCTCCGCTAATACAGATTGTCAGCGAGCCCTTCAGAAATCGCTGCACATGTTTTTGCAGCTTGACTGCCGAAGAATCAACTAAGGTTAAAGTCTCCTGCTCCTTGCTTTTGATCAAAAAGACTAAATAGCCGGCATCCGTTGTGCAATGCCACAGCTCAAAGAGATCCTGAAATACTTCCTGCGCGATATTAGTCACAGCATATTCAAGCAGAGAAAGGGAATCCAGGTCATATTCCGCGAACTGCTCATCCAGCCTGACCAGCATCATGATAAACGGATCGCCCGTCTGGAAGGAGATGTCAAGCAACGACAGCCGCTCTTGCAGCATTTCCTGGCTGATCGCCTTTTGCTGAATGAGATCGTTTAGCAATCGGTCTTTTAGCAGCGGAAGATTGGCATGCAAGGTGCGCTTCAGTCGCTGATGCGAGCTGAATTCGGTCCATTCCTGTTCGATGGCGGCAATGATCACTTGCACGGATTTAATTAATTCCCCAATGTCTACCGGTTTGAGTAAATAGCTTTCTGCACCGTAGCTGATCGCCTTCTGGGCATATTCAAATTCATCATGCCCGGATAATATAATGGAGCGGATTTTCTTGGACAGGCGGCGAAGCTGGTGAATGAGCTCCAGCCCATCCATTTCCGGCATTCGGATATCGGTAATCATAATGTCGATCGTATGCTTGGCAGCAATGTGCAGCGCTTCCTCTGCCGAATAGGCAGGATAAACGGTGTCAATGCCATAATCGCTCCACGGAATGGTAAAGGCGAGACTATCCACAACAGAGCGCTCATCATCGACAATTAATAGCTGGTACATGGGGCTTGTTCCTCCTTATCTAACTAACTATGCGGCTTAGGCCAGAACAACGTGACCGTTAGTCCACCGTGGGCGTTACTGGTAAATTCGATGCCGGAAGGCGAATCGAAGTGAATGATCATTCGCTGCTGAATATTCCATAGCGCACAGCCCATGGAATCGTCAAGCGGAAGCTTGATGCGGGACGAGAGGGCGACGATTTCTTCGCTGCTCAGGCCCTTCCCGTCATCCTCTACGCTGATACGGTACTGAGCTTCAGTCTCGCAGCCTGTTACGCGAACAAGGCTCGCGCTCCGCTTGCCTTCAATACCGTGCACAACGCTGTTCTCCACAAGCGGCTGGATTAGAAGCTTGGGAATCTGGAGCTCTCTCATTGATTCAGGGATGGAGATCGTGTATTGGAGTCGTTCCATTCGCAGGCTTTGAATGTTCATATAGTTCTCGACAACGGCGAGTTCCTTCTCCAAGGTTGTGATTGGTTCATTCAGCCGTGTAGTATAACGAAAATATTCAGCGAGATTTTGCGTCATCGCGGTGACTGCCTCGTCATTGCCTAGCCGTGTCATATTGTTAATAAAAAATAGGCAGTTATACAAAAAATGAGGATTAATTTGCGCTTGAAGCTGTTTGACCATCGCCTCGCGCGTTACGATTTTTTCTTTGTATACCTTCTCAATGAGCTCTTCAATCTGGCTGGCCATGTCATTGAAGCTTTCGTACAAAATATCAAATTCGTTGCGGCTGGAGCGCCTAATCCTGTATGTGAAATCTCCATGCTTAAGCAGTCGCACACCCTTGAGCAGGGTAACAATTGGCAATTGCACCTTGCGATAAAGAAACAAAAGCGTCAGGATGCTCGTTAACAGCAGGATCATGCAGGCAATGTAGAACGTATTTTGGGTTTTAATAATGGGCTCCAATGCCTCATTGAGCGGCACATAGTCGATCATATACCAGCCAAGCGTCTCGGAACGAAAATAATTGACCATATAGGAGATGTCGTTAATAGACAAGATTTCAGTGCCTTCCGTCTGGTTTATAAGGGGGGAGAGAAGCTGCAGAATTTGCTGCACCTTCTCTCCATCCGATTGGTCATTAAGAAGAACGGTACTGCCTTCCTTGAAGAAAAAGGGATCATTGCTGTCAATAATTCCTCGATTCAACATATCCGTTATATTGAGCTTCGGGAATGCTACCTGGATGGTATATCCAGCATGATAGCGGTACAAGGTAAAGGTTTGACGCGGCGAATCCAGCACCCAATTATTGCTGTTCTCACTAGTGATAGGAGCCTCCAGGGCATAGGGTGTCCCAATCCAGGTGTTCAAGATAGTGGAATAGATGGATACACGGTTATTCCAGCCCTCCGAGAAGCTTTGAAGATTCATTTTTTCCGTCAAATCCCGGATCAGCATGATCTGATCGAAGCTGTCCATCAAATCGACGGAAGGCAGGAGCGCGACCTTGGAGTCTGTCTCCAGCGCAGCGGCCAGCATATTCAGCTGCTCGACATTATGGTTCAGACTGTTCACAGCAAATTTGATGCGATTGAGGTTATTGGCCTGTATGTCCTTACGAACCGTATTCAAGCTGGATTGAATGGTGTAGCTGTACATGATCATGACGATAATGGTTGTAGAAAGAATCAACATCATTATTTTAATGAAGGTTGGATATTGTCTGAACATCGTCGGATATGGTCTGAACATAGCATCGATTCCTTTTTTGTATGTATAGAGCTTATCCTTATTGTAGGCATAAGCGGGGCTGTTTACAACGCTCGACCGTTACTCAGAACCGGAATGTTAAGAATGAATAACGGATGTTTGTAAAACGATATTCCCCAACACCGTTCAAGTTAAGAAAACGTTATCATTCCTTTGTATTGCATTATATCCCGGACCATGATTCAGCACTTAAACTAAAGCCATCGGTAAAATTCATTTCGTAGGAGGCTTTTTATGGAAGTGGCAGCTAAGAATCACAGGGAGAAAATAGTGCGCAGAAAGGACAGCTGGCAGCTTTATCTGATGCTTATTCCGGCTGTACTGGTTGTCCTGATCTTTGTTTATATGCCCATGGGCGGGCTGGTTATGGCTTTTCAAGACTATAAGCCGTATCAAGGCATTCTGAAATCTGAATGGGTTGGCCTTGAGCAATTCAAATTTTTATTTGAATACCCGGACAGTGTACAGGTCATCTGGAATACGCTGAGAATTGCTATGCTAAAGCTGTTTTTTGGTTTTATATCTACTCTTGGTTTTGCACTTCTGATTAATGAGGTCCGTCGCAAAGCGTTAAGAAATACCGTTCAAACGTTCGTATTCCTCCCGCACTTTCTTTCATGGGTCGTGCTCGGTGGTATTTTCGTTGAGCTGCTTAACCCGGACAACGGCTTAGTCAATCTGGCGCTGCAGGCGATGGGCATGAAGCCAATCTTTTTTCTGGGTGATAATAACTGGTTCCTCTTTACAGTAGTTTCAAGTGAGGTATGGAAGGAATTCGGATATGGTTCGATCATTTTTCTGGCCGCTATTGCCGGCATAAATCCAGCGCTTTACGAAGCCGCGCAGCTCGACGGGGCTGGCAAATGGAAGCAGGTGCTTCATATTACGCTGCCTTCGCTGATACCGACGATGGTAGTCGTCCTTACATTATCGCTGAGCCAAGTTCTGAATGCGGGCTTTGACCAAATTTTCAATTTGTATAATCCTCTCGTCTATGAGAAAGGCGATATTATTGATACATTTGTTTACCGCGTTGGCTTAATTGACGGCAATTACAGCTTCTCCACAGCCGTAGGTTTATTCAAATCCATCGTTAGCCTGATTCTCATTATGGGAGCATACAGATTAGCCTACAAGGTCGCTGACTACAAAATTTTCTAAGGGGGATTTCCGTGCAAGTGATTTCAACGCCTCAACGCTGGTTTCAGACCTTCAATAATGTCATTATGATTTTGCTGGCGCTTATCTGTATTGTACCTTTGCTTCATGTCATTGCGATATCGTTAAGCTCTAGCGCAGCGGTCATGGCCAATAAGGTAACATTTTTTCCGATCGAGCTAAACTTCTATTCCTATACCAAAGCGCTTGAAAACCCTGTATTTTTGCCTGCCATATGGCTTTCTGTGCAGCGAACCGCGCTGAGTCTGGGTCTTGGGCTAATTGTTAACTGCATGGCAGCGTATGTATTGTCCAAGGGTGGTGGAAGGGATGGTATCGCTGGCTACAAGGGTTTTGTCGGCCTCTTCATCGTCGCTATGCTTTTCAACGGGGGTTTGATCCCGACGTATTTACTCGTAACCAAAATAGGATTGTATAATTCGATTTGGGCGCTTGTGCTTCCTGGATTGGTTAACGTTTTCCATTTAATACTGATTATGAATTTTTTCAAGGCACTGCCCAAGGAAATTGAAGAGTCGGCTTTTATGGACGGTGCCAACCATTGGCAGGTGTTCTCCAGAATGTTTCTGCCGCTGTCGCTGCCTGTTTTGGCTACCGTCGGTCTGTTCATGGTTGTAAACGATTGGAATGAATGGTTTATGGGATCAATCTACATGAGAGGAGACAACGTGCCGCTCAGTACGCTGTTGAAATCGCTCATTGCTGTTCCGATAGTCGATGCCAGCAATGTCAATGAAATCGCCAAGCTCAATAACCGCTCCATTCGAGCTGCACAGGTGCTGATCGGGGCGCTGCCGATTCTGCTTATTTATCCTGTACTGCAAAAATTTTTCACTGCGGGCATTGTTATAGGAGCAGTTAAAGAGTAGCGGAGGAAAGTTAAGATACCGCTATGGCATCTTTCATTATCGTTATATTCACGCTCTGAAAGCGCTATTAAAATAAAGAGGCAAGCAGTCATTTCATAATTGGGGGTAAACAAATGCGCAACAAGAAGAAATTCATTTTCACTAGCCTCGTGCTAGTGCTCAGCCTCAGTTCCGCTATTGCCTGCAGCAACGGCAACGAGTCGGGAAATACGAAACAGCCTGAAACACCGGCAGAATTTAAAATTGTAGATGGTAAAATCGAACCTGCTGTTACGATCACGATGGTGAGGGGCGAGGACCCGACTGTCAAATTCAAAAATGGCGAAAGCTACATGGATAATGTGCATACCCGCTGGGCGAAGGATACGCTGGGCGTAGAGTTGAAGACGTTATGGAGCTCGCCATCAGGAGATAGCTCTTACGATACGAAGCTGAAGCTGATGCTTTCCTCTGGGGACAACCTCCCGGACCTGTTCGTAGCCTATCAGGCTAGTACGATCAATACGTTTATTGATTCGGGTAAATTGCTTGATGTTACGGAGGCATTTGACAAGTATGCGTCCGATACGTGGAAGGCTGCTTTGAAGGAAGAGCCGACTGCCTGGCAGCCCTTTATGAAAAACGGAAAGAAATATGCCATTCCTGTACTGAGACCGACCGTGGGAACCCAATCGACCCTCTGGATCCGCCAGGATTGGTTGGACAAGCTAAATATGAAGGCTCCGAATACACTGGAGGAGCTGGAGGCGCTCATGGACGCCTTCGTCAATGAGGACCCAGATGGGAACGGAAAGAAAGATACTGTAGGGCTTGAAATTGCAATGAAAGATCAAATGCTGGGGGCTCCGATGGGAGACTCGTCGTGGATTTTTGGCTTGTTTGGAGCCATACCAGAGAGATGGTATCCAGGCGCTGATGGCAATCTTCAGTATGGCTCCATTCAGCCCGGTATCAAGTCGGCGCTTGGAAAATTAAATGAGTGGAAGAATAAGGGCTATATCGCGAATGATATTGCGCTTCATGATTTCAACAAGGTGGCGGAGAACGTAACGGCAGGAAAGGTGGGTATGCTGGGCGGCGAGAGCTGGATGATGGTGTATCCGGGTTCCATGCTCATGGCGTCCAATCCATCGGCTATCTATAATCCATATCCGCTTCCCGCAGGTGCCGATGGAAAAAATATGCGCACCATAGCCAATCCATATACCAGTGCGATTTTGATCAGCAAGGATATCTCTGAAGAAGCGCTGCAAGCGTATTTCCATTATCAGAATGCAATGTTCGATGCATACAATTCGGATGACCCTTTTATTTTCAAAGGTTTTCAGGATGGCTACGATTACATCATTCAAGATGGCAAAGCGAATATGGACGAGAAGCAGATTCCAGGTGGAAAAACGCCCACGATGAAGTATACGATTGCCGGATCAGATGCCGTTTATCCTTCCAAAAGGCTGGAGACAAATCTAAAAATGGCGAAAAACGAACCTTTGACGAACAAGGATCTTGCTGCGCTTGCACCGACAGGCATTCTGGGCATTGACGACACCAATCCACTTGAGCATTTTACAACGAAGGCGCTTCTGGTCGGTATCGAGCAGACTGATGCGGATGTGCGGGAATACTTCCAAGGACCGTCAACGAAGACGATGCTGTCGAGAAAAGAATTGCTGACCAAAATGCAAATGGATACGTATATCGAAATCATTTATGGCAAAAAGCCGGCAGACGCATTCGATGCTTTCGTCCAGAAGTGGAAATCATCTGGTGGAGATGATATTACCAAAGAAGTAAACGAATGGTATGCAACCGTCAAGTAATAGCAGTGAGACAGGAAGGCTCTGGGGTTTAGACCATAGCCTTCTTGTTTTTTAGCAGGAACACAATTTAATAAAGAATGGAATGATCCTATGAAATTAATTACTCTGCCATTAACGAATGAAAATGTTACCTTAACTGCTTACCTGCTTGAGCAGTCTCATGAAATGCCAAACACGCGAATCCGGCCCGCAATTCTAATTTTTCCGGGTGGTTCTTACCGAGGATGTTCGGACAGAGAGGCCGAGCCGGTGGCGATGGCCTTTTTAGCTGAAGGTTATCAGGCTTTCGTTTTGAGATATTCGCTTAATCAAAATGCTGCGTTTCCCCAACCGTTGAACGATGCGGAGGAAGCGCTCGAGCTTATTCGCGAGCACAGCCAGCAATGGGGTGTAGACCCGTCGAAGGTGGCCGTATGCGGCTTCTCGGCAGGCGGGCATTTGGCTTCGGCATTAGGCACGATGGGACGTAATCGTCCGAATGCGATGATATTGGGTTATCCACAGATTTTGGCGTCCGATAGCAAAATATTTCCTGTTGAATTGCCGGGGATTAACACCGCTGTGGATGCCGCAACGCCACCGGCTTTTATTTTTCATACCTTTGAGGATACTTTGGTGCCTGTAAACAATACTCTGGCTTTGGCGTCCGCTCTGGAACAGTCCAAGGTGCCGTTCGAATTGCATATTTTTGGGCATGGTGTACATGGTCTGTCTTTAGCAACTCCCGTTACCTCAGGCGGGCTGCGGTCTATGGTGGATGGCGATGCAGCTAAATGGTTTGGCCTATGTGCGGCCTGGCTTAAAAAGGTATTCGGTGAATTTGCATCAGATCAGGATATTCTATTGGATGAAAATATTAGTGAATACGGTATAGATGTGCAAATGGGCGTACTCTTAAAAAATTCTGCTTGTGAAAAATTAATCTATGGAGCGCTCCCGATGCTTGAACATAATCCGCAGCTGCAGGATGCCGTACAAGTCTCGATTCGACAGATTAACGAATTTGGCGGTGGAATGCTTTCTCAAGAGGTAATGGAAAAATTAGATCGGGATCTAAAGGGTATTCCGCTCGTGTGATTGGACTGCTACCATGCAATCTTAATATCGCGATATGTAAAGTTCAAAATGCGTTATATCGGCAAGACTCCTGGGGTCTTACACTTATCATAGAACACCAAGATAGAATTATAGGAGGAAGAGAAGTGTCAAGAGAACGCACGAACCGTAGTCTAGCAGGAGATGCAATGGGGCAATTTGGCTTGAACATCAGCACGGGGCTTGTAGGTTTGATGATGTATTACTATACGGATGTTGTAGGGGTTTCGGCTGCTATCGTCGGAACGATTATGATGCTGACCAAGATATTAGATGCGTTAGCCGATGTTGGAATGGGCGTATTGGTTGATCGAACAAAGTCAAAGCATGGCCAGGCGAAGCCATGGCTGCTGTGGATGACCTTGCCGATGTTTGCTTCTATCTTTTTGCTCTTCAGCATGCCCGATTTGAGCTCGGGGTCCAAAATAACTTACGCGGTGCTTACGAATCTGCTCTTTTTTATTTGTGTCTATACCCCTACTTCTATTCCATACAACAGCCTTATGGCGTTAACGACACGCAATCAGCAAGAACGGGGATTAATGGGAATTTACAGGGCAGGCTTTGGATATTTGGCCGGTATGGCTGTCGCTATTGGTTTTATCCCGATTGTAAATGCAATGGGCGGAGGAAAGCAGCAATGGACGCTTCTTGCCTCTATTTATGGGCTCATTGCAGCCGCAGGCATATACATCGCCTTCCGTTCAACAAAAGAAAAATATAATACCAACCAGCTTAGAGAGCTAGGAGAAATCAAGAAATCATATTCGCTCTGGACGGGGCTTAAGCTGCTTGTGACTAATAAGTACTGGGTAATCGTCGTAGCTGTAGGATTACTTTCTAACATTTTGTTCGCCTTGTCCACAACATCGGGTATGTACTTTGCCAAATACATTTGGGGCAATGTGAATCTCGTAAGCATTATGGGTGCGATCGGATTCATCCCGGTTGTTGTCATTTTCTTAGGTTCAGGGCCAGTCATGAAACGAATCGGCAAGAGAAATACGGCAATAGTCGGACTTGTTATTGGAATAGCGGGATCACTGCTTCGTTTGCTAGACGTAGAAAACGTGTCTCTGGGGCTGATCGGCTCCATCATGCAATCCTTCGGTATGATTCCGCTCATGATTGTGCTGACGCCGCTGCTTACTGATACGATTGAGTATGGGGAGTGGAAGTACGGACAGCGAATTGTAGGACTGACTAACAGCGTCAGCAGCTTTGGACAGAAGATCGGTACAGCTATCGGCACCGCGTTGATCGGCTGGATGCTGGCATGGGGAAATTACAAGGAAGGAGCAGCGGAACAAGGTCATGCGGCTCTGCAGATGATTATCGGCTTTAATATTTATATTCCTATGATTGCTTATATTCTTATTGCGATTCTGCTGTCCAAATTCTCTTTAGAGAAGCAATATGTCCAGATCTTAAACGATTTGGAGAATAGAAAAATCCATAAACCGTAAGCCATAATCGATAAGTGATAAGGTGTAAAAGTGATAAGGTGTCAAATCTGCCTGCTTGGATTGATACAGATAGATATTGTATAAAAGGAGAGATTTATTCATGGAACGGAACATTAAGCAATTGGTGCAGCAATTAACGCTGGAAGAGAAGGCGGGACTATGCTCAGGAGATTCCTTTTGGACAACAAAAGGGATAGACAGGCTGGCGATTCCTTCTATTACATTGACAGATGGTCCTCACGGCGTGCGCAAGCAGAAGGGGTCCTCCGACCATCTTGGCTTGAATGAAAGCGTTCCTGCGACCTGCTTTCCGTCAGCTGCCGGACTGGCAAGCTCGTGGAACCGTGAGCTGGTACAGCGGGTTGGAGAGGCTTTGGGTAAAGAAAGCCAGGCGGAAGAGGTGGCTATTTTGCTCGGACCCGGAGCCAATATTAAGCGTTCTCCGCTTTGCGGGCGCAACTTTGAATATTTTTCAGAAGACCCCTATTTGACAGGAGAAATGGCGGCTGCACATATAGCAGGCGTACAAAGCCAGGGAGTCGGCACTTCGCTAAAGCATTTTGCCGTCAACAATCAAGAGCATCGTCGAATGACGACCGATGCTGTGGTGGATGAACGGACGCTTCGGGAAATCTATTTGACGGGCTTTGAAATGGCCGTCAAGAAATCGCAGCCATGGACCGTCATGTCGGCCTATAATCAGCTCAATGGCGAATATTGCTCGGAAAATGCCAGCTTGCTGACAACTATTTTAAAGCAGGAATGGGGACATCACGGTATCGTCGTTTCCGACTGGGGAGCAGTCAATGAAGCGGACGCGAGTGTTGCTGCTGGCATGGAGCTGGAGATGCCGGCCAGCCACGGTGTCGGACAGAACAAGATTGTTGAAGCCGTTCTTTCCGGCAAGCTTGATGTGTCTGTACTCGATGAATCGGTTGAACGCCTGCTCACTGTCATTTTCAAGGCGGCAGACAGCCGTCAGCTAGGCGCTGAATATGATCAAGCGGCTCATCACGCATTGGCGCGGGAGACAGCCAGAGAAACGATGGTTTTGTTGAAAAATGAAGCTGCTATTCTGCCTTTGAACAAAAATGGCAAAATCGCTGTAATTGGCGCAATGGCGGACAAGGTGCGCTATCAGGGCGGCGGAAGCTCGCATATTAAGCCGACACGGTTAGATCATACTTATCAGGAAATCGTCAAGCTTGCAGGCGAAGCGGCTACGGTTGTTTATGCGCAAGGTTATGATCTGGAATTGGACGACATCAATGAAGAATTAATGGATGAAGCAAGGCAGCAGGCAGCTGCCGCTGATGTTGCTTTGTTGTTCGTGGGCTTGCCTGATCGATATGAATCCGAAAGCTATGACCGCAGCCACTTGGACTTGCCTATAAATCAACAGCGATTGATTGCGGAGATTGCCGAGGTTCAGCCGAATATTGTCGTTGTGCTTAGCAACGGTGCCCCTGTCGTCATGCCGTGGCTGCCTCAGGTTAAAGCGGTGCTTGAAGGTTATTTGGGCGGACAAGCAGCGGGCGGAGCGATCGCTGATCTCTTGTTTGGTGAAGCCAATCCAAGCGGCAAGCTTGCAGAAACGTTTCCGGCCAGTCTCAGACATAACCCTTCACACCCCTTTTTTCCAGGCGAGGGTGATCGTGTGGAATATCGTGAGGGTCTTTTTGTCGGTTATCGTTATTATGATGCCAAAGATATTGAACCCTTGTTTCCATTTGGATATGGACTAAGCTATACGACCTTTGACTACTCCGGGCTGCATATAAGCAAGGCACAAATGACAGACCAGGAAACGCTAGACGTGACAGTAACCATTAAAAATACGGGGACACGCCGAGGCCAGGAGATTGTACAGCTGTATGTGAAGGATGAGGAGTCCAGCGTGATTCGGCCGGAGAAGGAGCTTAAAGGCTTCGCAAAGGTTGCGCTTGAGCCGGGCGAAGAGCAGAGCGTTCATTTCTCGCTAGACAAACGGAGCTTTGCCAGCTACAACGTGTCTCTCGGGGATTGGGAAGCAGAAACCGGCGATTACCGTATTCTTGTAGGCAAATCATCGCGCGATATTCTGCTTGAAGCCTCGGTACATGTCGTGTCAACGCTTGAATCGGTACCGGTATTCCATCGCAATTCCACGCTTGGCGAGCTGATGGCTAATCCGAAGACCGCCCCTATTCTCCAGTATTTGCAAAGCATGGCGCCGCAAGCTGGCCCCTCGGATGCGGTATCTTCTGATATGATGCTCGCAGCGATGCGTTATATGCCGCTTCGTGCCCTGCTTCCGTTTACGGGAGGAGCGATGACCGAAGAGACCTTAAGTCAACTGCTGGAGCAATTTAATGCGGCAGTGAAGCTGGAAGCATGATGGAAATAAGAGCTCGGCTGCGCTTTTGGTAAGCGCAGCTGTGGGATGTATCGTGACCATTACTTGAAGATTATGGGGTGACGAGACTATGCTTTCTATTTCTCAGGTCCAATGTGATTATTTAACAAATCCGATTGGCTTGGATAAAAAAGAGCCTGTCTTTGGTTGGAAAATTTATTCTGACAGGAAAAATACTTACCAACAAGCTTATCAAATTGTCGTTCATCAAGGAGTTAAGGTGATCTGGGATAGTGGACGGATTGAAAGTGGGCGTACATTTGCGATACCGTACGAGGGGGAATCCTTGGTCTCTAGAACGGAGTACCGTTATCGAATCCTGATTTGGGACGACGCTGATCACCAGACCGAATCGGAAGAGCATACATTTGAAACGGCTTTTTTTAATGAAGAAGACTGGCTTGCCTCATTCGTGGAACCCGATCCATTAGAGACGCTGGAGCATAACCCTTATACCACAGCAGAAGAAATATGGTTTGCATTCGTGGATAAGATGATGAAAGGTGAACAACCCGATTACGTCGATTTGGATGCGGTTATGGCAAGCCTTCCACTACAGCCATACCATCCGGCTGTCCTGATTCGAAAAGCATTTGGCGTTTCCAAAAAGGTTAAAAAAGCTAGAATATACATGACCACACATGGGGTCTATGACATTCAAGTTAACGGCAGGGCAATCACTGACGCTCTTCTTGCGCCGGAATATACATCGTACGATAAGCTCCTGAAATACCAAACGTATGATGTTACTAGCCATATGGTTCATGGGGAAAATGCCTTAGGCGTAACGATTGCAGATGGTTGGTACAAAAGCAAATTAGCGACCGGCCGAGGCAATGATTATGGGAATACGCTCGGCTTGTTATTGCAGCTGGAAATTACTTTTGAGGATGGCTCATTTGAAACGATCAAATCAGACGAAACCTTCAGATTTTCGTACGATGGGCCTTATCGCTACGCCGATTTATTTACTGGCGTTAAATACGATGCAAGAATGGAAAAGGACGGATATTCAGTTGCAGGCTTTGATGATTCTGCGTGGAGAAACGTTCAGGTAAAGGATTTTAATAAAAAGCGACTGTTTGCGCAATCCCATTCGCCGATCCGGGTATTTGCCGAAATCGATGCGGAATGCATACTGATAACACCTAATGGGGACACGGTTATCGACTTTGGTCAGAATATGGCTGGTTATATCAGGGCAAGGATAACCGGGTTCGAGGGAATGGCAGTTATCTTCGAACATGGGGAAACGTTGGACGAACACGGAAATTTCTTCTATCCTTTCTCGAACGACCATCGAAAACAAGCCGATATTTATATTTGTTCCAGCACGGGTACAGAAGTATTTGAACCGAAGTTTACGTACCATGGATTTCGCTACGTCCGGGTTAAAGGATATGCCGGCGAGCTGAATAAAGACCAATTTCAGGCGATTGCCATTAGTTCAGATAATGATATTACCGGCAGCTTTCATTGCTCGAATGAAAAGCTAAATCAGCTTCAGTCCAATATCTATTGGAGTCAGCGCTCCAACATGGTCGGTATTCCTACCGATTGTCCAACACGAGAGAAAGCAGGCTGGACTGGAGACGTACTCATTTACGCAAAGACGGCTCTTTATAACCAAAATCTCATTGGATTTTTTGATTCATGGATAAGAAATCTTAAAGCGGATCAGCTGCCGGATGGTCAGGTGCTTAATATTGTTCCAAAACTTAGAAGCTACATGCATATGCACTTTTCAGGCTCTATCGGTTGGGGTGACGTAATTGTGACGCTGCCATGGGATTTGTACCAATGTTACGGCGATCACAGAATATTGTCGGATCATTACGAGGCTATGGAAAAGTGGATGAAGCACTTGGAAAGGACTGCATCGGAGCTTCCTCCTGAAGTCGTGGAAATGGAAGGAAGAAAGCTAGATAATCAGAAATACATCATCAATACCGGATTTCATTTAGGAGATTGGCTGGCACCAAGCATCGTCAATGAAGCAGGTTTTGCGGACGGTCCGATGTCTGCCTATTTGACAAAAGATTTAGTGAGTACATCCCTGTATGCAAATAGTGCTGAACTTTTCAGTCAAATTTGTCTTACACTTGGCTATGCTGACAAAGCTAACGAATACCAACGTTTAACCGAAAGAATTAGGCAAGCCTATGAAGAGGAATATATCGCGGAAGATGGAACCTTGAAACATTCGTTTCAAGGGAATTATGTGCTGGCTTTACAGATGAAAATGGTGTCAGATGCCAAGAAGCCGTTGTTGGCAAATAAGCTTGTCGAACTGATTCGATTGAATGGAAATCGTTTGGATACCGGCTTCATGTCTGTTCCGTACCTCTTGGACGTTTTGTATGACAACGGTCATAAAGATGTCGCATACGAGCTTCTGTATCAGAATCAATATCCATCGTGGCTCTATGAAATCGAAAATGGAGCGACGACGATGTGGGAATCATGGGATGCGATCCGACAGGACGGCAAGGTAGGAGAGGGTTCATTTAATCATTATGCCTTCGGCTGCGTTGGAGATTTTATTTATCGCCGCGTTCTTGGCATAGAGCAGGCGGGTACAACATTCGATCATCTTTTGATCAAACCCGATTTTTCATGTGGGCTTCATTTTGCAAGTGGTTCTTATGAGAGCATACATGGCACAATAAAAGTGGAATGGAAACAAGATGAAGAGCTACAAGAAGTTAAGCTGCACATTCCGGTTAATACGAAGGCAACGCTGCTATTAGAAGATGCGGAACCTATCTACCTAGGTAACGGGGAATATAAATTCACTAGTAGTCGTTATTTGGTATGATTAATGTCAACCCCAAAAGCAGTCCGTCCCTTTTCAAAGGGCGGGCTGCTTTTGCTTTACACATGGACGAATTGTTGTAGGTGATCCTGACGATTCTGTTAGCAACCCTTTTTATGTCGATATCAATGAGTGGGCTGAATATATCGCTGAATTAGTTTCTAGTCCCAATCAAATGGCGCGTGAACATACGCAGATTAAAAACGCTGTCAGTCAGTCTTATGATGACAACGTTTTCCTACTATAACTACATATGCCCCGTCGACTCTCTGAAAACCGCTGTTGTCTTAATATGCGTAATCTGCGAAGGTCTATCTGGATTTTCGATTCTTGAGAGAAGCATCTCGGCAGCCAGAATGCCCATTTCGGATCTGTGGATATGGACGGTTGTCAATTGAGGTTCCACAATTCGCGATTCCGGGGAATTATCGAAACCGCAAACCATAACTTTCTCAGGTATTTGTATATTAAGGTCCTTCAGGATACGAATGACGTTAATAGCTATGAAATCGTTGGCGCATACGAATGCGGATGGGATTTTCTCCATGTTTGCAAGTCGTTGCTTAAGCCATTTGTAGTCTGCAATATATCGGTCTTCGTCGAGGATGCAGAACGATTCGTCGGGATTAATTCCGGCGGTAACTAACGCTTTATTGAACCCTCCCCAACGTTCGTTAAAGCTCAAGCAATGGCGGTAATCCCCAATAAACCCGATTGCGGCGATCCCTTCATCAATCAACCTCTTCGTCATATTGAAGATACTGTGGACGTTTTCCATCAGCAATATATCCGCCTTGTCGGGTAGAGCCAGATCTGCTGAAGCGTCGATAAATAAAGTCGGTATCTCAAGCGAAGCAATAAACTCTGAGTAGTGCTTGTCGAACAATTCGATACAGACTATCCCGTCTACTTTGCTTTTGTCAAAATTCACTGGAAGAGCCTGCAATTCAAGCTCATTCTTCCGAACCATGTGTATCGATAAATTAAAGCCTTCGGAGCTGATTTTTTGTTCGAGGCCGCTTAGCAACGATGTGCCAAAATGTGAATGATTTGGCATATTTGCTGTGAGCAGGGCGATATTGCCGGTTTTTCTGGCAGAAACAATCTCTTGTTCGAAGGAGGCAAACTGCTTATAATTCATTTCGATCGCTTTCCGTATTACTTTGCCGCGTGTATCGTCCGGTATAGAGGGATGATTATTCAATGCTTTAGACACCGTATTTCTTGAAAGTCCAAGCGAATCGGCTATATCTTGAATCGTAACTTTCTCTTTGCTCAATGATATTGGCTCCTTTGGCATAAGTATTGCATGTTCGACTAAGTTAATCGTAATATAACTTTACAAAATAATCAACTTTAATGTTACAAATGAACAATTTAGAAAACAAATTTATAGGATGAAAATGATGAAATAACAGAGTGAACTTAGTAAACAAATAAACAATTTTAATGGGCGTTATGAACTGTCTTTCTTTTGGTCTTTATAGTGATGGATAGGAGGGTCATATGATTTTTAGCTGGAATCATGGACTAATCCTTACGAAAATAAATGAAATAACCTTTTTAAATGTTCAAATGTTTATTTTTGGAGTTGCAAAAGTGTTGACTACTTAGACGCTTTGTTGTAAATTGTAGATGTTGGGTTTTGGGGGAAGCGCTTTCTTTTGTGGAGGGGTCTCCTTAATCACTTTTTAGTTTTGCTTATGAATATTGAGGGAGAGGATGACTTGCAACACACCGCAAAAATCACAGAGAACACTAGATTGGATGCTAAGGTCCGAAAACGGAGTCTTATGGGGAATCTCAGGTACATCAAGACAAACTATTGGCTTTACCTGCTCGTCCTGCCGTCAATCGTGTTGACCATTGTCTTTAAGTATTTTCCGATGTATGGCGTTCTGATCGCTTTCAAAGATTACAGCTATCGTAAAGGCATTTTGGGAAGTGAATGGGTCGGCTTTCATCACTTCGAACGCTTCTTAAACTCACCGAATTTTGAGCAGTTGTTTTTTAATACATTGAAGTTGAACATTTTCGGTCTTTTACTGGGATTCCCAGTTCCGATTATTTTGGCATTAATGTTGAACCAGGTGCGAAAAGCCGCGATGAAGAAGAACATTCAATTATTTCTTTATGCGCCAAATTTCGTTTCGGTAGTCGTTGTCGTAGGTATGCTCTTTGTCTTGTTGTCTCCCATCGGACCGATTAACAAACTAGTCATGGCCTTTGGAGGGATGCCGATCTCATTTATGTCAGAACCGGAATATTTCCGTACGGTGTATATCCTCTCTGGCATTTGGCAAGGAGCTGGCTGGGCATCGATTATATATGTGGCTGCACTCGCTAACGTAGATCCAGAGCTGCACAATGCGGCGACGCTTGATGGTGCTAGCTTGCTACAGCGTATATGGTATATCGATATACCGACCATTAAGCCTGTCATCGCGATTGTACTGATTCTCGCTGCCGGGAGCATTATGGGAGGCGGTGGTGATAAAGCGCTCCTGATGTGGAATGAAATGAATATGGAAACGTCAGATATCATAAGCACTTACGTCTATCGTGTTGGCTTCCAGCAGGCGAATTATTCGTTCTCGGCAGCGGTGGATTTGTTTAACACCATCATTAATCTCATTATGTTGATCACGGTGAATTCTATCGTGAAACGAGTTAATGAGGGTAATGGGATTGTTTAAGAAAGGAGATTAGCATGGACTATATTAAGCCAACCAGAATGGACCGGATCGTACTAGGTATCACTTATACCTTGCTTTTCCTCGGCGTATTGATGATTGTCGGTCCGTTAATTTACGTGGTCGTAGCTTCGTTTATGGAACCGACGGCTTTGCTCAATAAGGGGATTTCATTCGATGTAGCAGACTATAACCTTGAGGGATACAAATTGATTTTATCCGATGACAACATCCTCCGAGGATTTCTCAACGCATTGCTGTATTCTTCTGTCTTCACTGTAATTACGGTTACTGTTTGCGTTTTTGCGGGATATCCGCTGTCGCTTGACGCCTTCATTGGACGGAAAATGATTATGACGCTTTTTATTATCACGATGTTCTTTGGCGGCGGTCTGATCCCAACCTATCTCGTGGTAAAACAATTAGGCATGCTTGATACAATTTGGGCACTCGTTATCCCGGGTGCGGTAAGTGTCTGGAACATCATTCTGGCTAGGACCTTCTTCCGGAGCTTGCCGAAGGAGTTGAACGAAGCAGCTAAGATTGATGGTGGCTCGGACATCATGATCTTTTTTAGGATCGTCCTACCGCTTTCCAAACCAATCGTTTTTGTCCTTGCGCTCTACGCCTTCGTTGGTCACTGGAACGATTTCTTTCAATCCCTGATCTACTTGGATAGTCAAGATAAATATCCGCTGCAACTGGTGCTCCGGCGTATTCTGATTCTGAATAAGGTGGATCCGAATATCATCGCCTCCGTAAAGGAACAAGCCGAGTTGGCGCGGTTGTCTGAATTGATGAAGTATGCAGCCATCGTCATTTCGAGCATTCCGCTGCTCGTGATGTATCCTTTCTTCCAGAAGTATTTTGAGAAAGGTGTCATGGTCGGCAGCCTCAAGTAAGGAGCAAGTAGCTGCAGTTAAAAGAACGGCAAAAAAAGGGAGGGCTTAAATTGAAACATTTCAAGAAAACGGTATCCATTATTTCTCTGGCAGCCATTGTGGTGGTAACAGGATGCAGCAACGGCAAGGAGAGTGTCGATTCCGCTAATCGTACAACTGATCAAGATAAGATCACGTTAACCTTTATGACGCCGAACTCGCCTCTTGCTCCTCAAGATCCGAACGATAAGTTGATCCTTCAGCGGTTGGAAGAGAAGAGCGGCATTCATATTGATTGGATGGCCTATACGGACGATGTATACGTCGATAAGCGGAATCTCGCTTTGGCGACGGGTGAGCTTCCGGATGCGCTTTTTAACGCTGGACTTAGCGATTTTGATTTGCTGAAATTGGCCAAAGACGGATCGATCACTCCCGTTGAGGAATACATCACGCCCGAGAAGATGCCAAACCTCAGTAAAGTTCTAGAGGAAGCGCCTCAATACAAAGGGATGATGACCGCGCCGGACGGCCACATTTATTCATTCCCATGGATCGAGGAGCTTGGCGAAGGCAAGGAGAGTATCCACTCCGTCAACAATATTCCGTGGATTAACACAGCATGGCTTGACAAGCTCAGCCTGAAAATGCCGAAGACGACGGAAGAATTGAAACAAGTATTAATTGCGTTCAAAACAAAGGATCCAAATGGCAATGGCAAAGCGGATGAGATTCCGGTTTCCTTAATAAATGATGACGGGGGCAACGAGGATTTAAGCTTCCTGCTCGGCTCATTCGGTGCAGGTTTTAACGGGGATTTAACGTTGGTCGACGAGAACGGCAAGGTGAACAACGCTGTACTGGCGCCGGGCTATAAGGAAGGGATGAAGTATTTCCAGGAGCTGTACGCAGCGGGTCTGATTGATCTGGAGTTCGTTACACAAGACTGGAACAAATTTATAGCGAAAGCAAAAGACGATCGTTACGGTTTGTACTTCACTTGGGACAAGGCGAATGTGAGTGGTATGGACAGTTCATTCGAGCCGATGCCAGCATTGGAAGGGCCAAACGGTTGGAAGAATGTAGCTCGTACGAATGGCATGGGATTTGACCGCGGTAGAATGGTGATCACAGCCGATAATAAGAACATCGAAGCGACGATTAGATGGATTGACGCGTTGTATGATCCGCACCAGTCCGTACAGAACAACTGGGGAACCTACGGCGACGACAAGCAGCAAAATATTTTTGGGTTCGATGAAGCGGCGAAGATGCTGAAGCACTTGCCACTGAACGGTGCGGCGCCGAACGAGCTGAGAGCCAAAACCAGCGTTGGAGGACCGCTCGCCATTCTGGATTCCTATTACGGCAAGGTGACAACAATGCCGGATGATGCGGCATGGCGTCTCGATATTTTGAAGAAAATCTATGTGCCAGACATGAAAGCTGAGAACATTTATCCGAGAGTGTTTTTCTCCAAAGAGGAATCAGAGCGCTTGACTGAAGTCGAAGCTGACTTGTGGCCATATATCCTGAAGAAACGTACGGAATGGATGCAAGGTCAAAACGTGGATAAGGAATGGGATGCATTCGTAAAAGAGCTTGACCGTCTCGGTATGCAGGATTGGTTGAAAATCAAACAGGCAGGTTACGACAGAGTGAAGCAATAATTTGTTGCATTTATGTATACAGTGGGAGCATGAACTCTTGATGCAGTAGAGCATGCTCCTACTTTTATGATCTTGGAGGAGAGGTAGAAACATGAATTATTTAGAGAAGTTCCGCCCGCAGTATCACTATTCGCCTGAGAGAAACTGGATGAACGATCCAAATGGAATGGTTTATTACGAGGGTGAGTACCATTTGTTCTATCAGCATACTCCGTTCGCAACGCAGCCCGATTTCCAGAGAATGCATTGGGGACATGCGGTGAGCTCCGATCTTGTCTATTGGGAGGAGCTTCCACCAGCATTGCCGCCAGGTGAGGACGGTGCGATCTTTTCCGGCAGCGCGGTAGTCGACAAGCATAATACAAGCGGTTTTTTTGATGAAGAAGGATCTGGGCTGGTGGCGATCTATACAAATAACGACAACAAGGTGCAGGCCGACAAGCCGCAGGTTCAAAGCATTGCCTACAGCAAAGACAATGGGCGGACTTGGACTAAGTATGGAGGGAATCCGGTTTTGTTCCCAGGCACGACGATTGATTTTCGCGATCCGAAAGTATTCTGGCACGAGGAGACATCCAAGTGGATCATGTCGCTGGCTGTTCAAGACCGTATAGAATTTTACACCTCTTCAAATTTGAAAGAATGGACGTTTGCGAGCGCATTCGGCGCCGATGCGGTCGGCACACATCGTGGCATTTACGAATGTCCGGACCTATTCTCGATTAATGTCGATGGAGATCCAAATAAGAAAAAATGGGTGCTTATCCTAAGTGTCGGCGATTGCAATGGCGTGAACCCGAATGATCCGGAACCACCAGCGGGCGGTTCGGGCATGTTGTACTTTGTCGGTGGCTTCGACGGCAAAACATTTATATCGGACGAACCTGTTGATTCAATAGATGACTTAAAATGGATCGATTTTGGCTCTGATTTCTACGCAGCCGTTACTTGGAGTAATATGCCTGAAGGAGCCGGACGGAGGCTGTGGCTCGGCTGGATGAACAACTGGAGGTATGCCGGTCTGCTTCCGACTAGCCAATGGCGGGGAAGCATGTCGATGCCGCGAGAGTTGAAGCTGAAGACGTATCCAGAGGGTCTTCGTCTGGTGCAAGAGCCGATAAAAGAGTTTAACGGAATTCGCTCAACGCTGGCTACTCTGGAAAACGTGACGATCGAACCAGACATGAATCCGCTTGTTGACATCACCGTCGATAAAGCAGAATTGATCGCGGAATTCGAAATCGGAACCGCAACAGAGTTTGGTTTTAAAGTCAGAAAATCTGCGGATGAGGAGACGGTAATCGGTTTCGATAGTATAGAGATGGAGCTGTTCGTCGATCGGACGAATTCAGGTATAACGAATTTTCATCCGGATTTCGCGGCTAAGCATCGGGCGCCGCTCGACCTTTCTGGCAACCGTGTACGTATATCGATCTATATAGATTGGTCTTCGATCGAAGTGTTCGGTGACGACGGGACTGTGGTCATTTCGGACACCATTTTCCCCGCTCCCGAAAGCAACGGACTTGAGCTGTATGCGGTTGGAGGCCATATAAAGCTAGTGTCGCTCCACATTAATGAAATGGAAAGCATATGGCGGATGAGTGACAAAGTCAAGGAGGAAGCGCATGCGGATCGGGGCCATTGAAGCGGGCGGAACAAAGTTCGTATGCGGTGTCGGGAACGAGAATGGGGAAATTGAGGAACGAATTCATTTCCAGACCCGTCGACCAGAGGAAACGATGGAGAAAGTGATCGACTTTTTTCGGGATAAAAGAGTCGATAGCATGGGAATCGGCTCGTTCGGTCCAATCGATATTGATCATTCTAGTCCGACTTACGGTTATGTGACGACAACGCCTAAGCCTGGATGGGCTGGATATCATTTTGTGGGCACGTTGAAATCCATCTTCGACGTACCGATCGGTTGGGACACGGATGTCAATGCTGCCGCGCTTGGTGAAGCCAAATGGGGGGCAGCGAAAGGATTGGACAGCTGCGTTTACTATACGATAGGCACCGGGATAGGAGTCGGCATTTATAGCGAGGGTAATCTGATACATGGACTTGTCCATCCGGAAGGTGGACATACTCTCACGAGGCGGCATCCGAACGATACGTTCGGTGGCATTTGTCCGTATCACGGTGATTGTTTGGAAGGGATGGCTTCAGGTTCGGCGCTGGAGGCGAGGTGGAAGGCAAAGGGGGATTCCCTGCCGAAGGATCACTTGGCATGGGAGATGGAGGCGTTCTACATTGCGCATGCAATATCTAGCGTCATTCTTACGTTATCCCCCAAGAAGGTCATTATTGGCGGAGGCGTGATGAAGCAAGCGCAGCTATTTCCGATGATCCGAGAGGAA
Organism: Paenibacillus sp. FSL H8-0537; assembly: GCF_038051995.1. Lineage (NCBI taxonomy): Bacteria > Bacillati > Bacillota > Bacilli > Caryophanales > Paenibacillaceae > Paenibacillus > Paenibacillus sp. FSL H8-0537. The sequence goes on from NZ_CP150290.1 coordinate 2,728,674, forward strand.
GTAGGCAGAATCTTAAATGGATATGTGAGTAGCGCGTCGATTGTTTCGGATATCGAGTATTATATTGTACCGCCTGGATTAGGCGAAAATGCCGGCTTGTGTGGGGCAGTGGCGCTGGGCGCGAGAGCGTTGGCTTATAAACAAGGGAACAAGGGTTGAATAGAGTATACCGAACCTAGAAGAATTGGATGGAAAGATTAGAAAAAATAAAGATATCTACTCCTTATTTTTGGGTAGATATCTTCTTTTTCAACTGGTTCATTTATTCCGAATAAGAGTGGACACAATAACCAAATTCATTTAAACTATCACTTATTAAAAGTCTTTTTAAAAGTGGGGTGAGATCACCATACATGAATTCAATTACAAATAATACGATGCTGGTCAAGAAAATGAACCAAGAGTTTGTCCGGAAGGCTCTCAAAACGATGAAGCAGGGAACAAAGTCTATGGTAGCACAAGCAACAGGTTTGAGTGTAGCAACTTGCGGTAACATTCTTAATGAGTTGCTGGATACCGGCGAGCTGCTGGAGTTGGGTATTGAGGAATCAAGCGGTGGCCGTCCGGCCAGATTGTACCGGTATAACGAAAACTTCTTTTATATTGCCTGCATTATTGTTAGAGCTGGAGTAAAGAACCGTTCGCTCACTCATACAGTCGTCAACCTAGCAGGAGAGACAATTGCAGAAGGTTACCAGGAAAACGATAGGGTGGATCCTGCATTGATCGATCATCTGGTTGATCAGCTCATAGGACAATTCCCGCAAATTCGAGCTGTTGCTATTGGGGTGCCGGGTGCTGTTCATCAGGGGGTCATTAATCTCAGCGACATCAAGGAACTGATTAATGTTCCGCTGGAGGCTTACATTCGTGAAAAGCATGAGGTAGAAGTCATTTTGGAGAACGACATGAATCTGACCGTTTACGGGTTCTACCAGAAGCAGGAATATGATGAAGAAAAAACGGTTGCGGTTGCGACATTTATTGAAGGCAGTTTCCCTGGAGCAGGTATGTTGGTTGATGGACGTATCCATAGAGGCAGCTCTCATTTTGCGGGTGAAATCGCCTTTTTACCGTTAGGAATGACCCATGAAGAGCAATTCCGGCAGTTGCATGATCGAACCACTTTTCATTCTCTGGCAGGCCGTACCCTATCCAGCTTGATTGCAGTAATGAACCCAGAGATGATTGCTCTGACGGGGAGTTTGGTAGAGCACGCTGATGTGCATCTCATCCGTCAGGAATGCCTGAAGTATATTCCGGAGATGCATATGCCACAGATTACGCTGCTCGAGGATCCGGAGGAGGTGTACATGTACGGATTAATTACAATGACATTGGAAAGCCTGACCTATTCGCTGCAGCTAGTAGAGAAACGGAGGTGAAACGAAGCTGATGACAACGGCTTATCGCCAGAGTCCCCGACTTGTCCGCAACATCTTGTTCCTTCTCTTTGCTCTGCCAGGACTGTCCTTTGCTTCATGGATATCCCTTACACCTGCTATTCGGGATTTACTTCATGTCTCTACTGCCGAGATGGGCATTATTATGTTCGCGGCCGCAGCGGGATCCATCATTGGTCTGCTTGCGGCAGGTTCAGTCGTCGCACGAAAAGGTGCACGTCTTGTCATAGTAGGCAGTTCTTTAATGATTGTGATTGGACTTGTGGCCATCGGAATCGGTTCGGCTATGACGATGATGTCTGTTGTTATAGGCGGACTGATCGTTTTTGGCTGCGGTTTCGGTGCGGCGGAGGTCGCACTAAATGTGGAAGGTTCTGCTATTGAAAAGGCATTGAATCGAACGCTCTTACCATCCTTTCATGGCTTTTTTAGTGTAGGAACACTCATTGGTGCGGCAATCGGTGCAGGGGCTATGGCCATTCAAATCCCGATCATGGCTCATTTCTCGATCCTCGCGTTGTTGATTACCGTCACTTTATTTTATTGCTATCGTTACCTGCCAAAGGATACAGGAAAGGAACTTGTGGATGGCGCAGCTCAGAGGAGCTCGGCTGTTAAGCAGCAGTTAGAGGTATGGAAAGAGAAGCGTACCATGTTAATTGGGTTTATGGTTTTGGGAATGGCATTTGCCGAGGGGGCCGCCAATGATTGGCTGCCGTTGATCATGGTAGATGGTTACGGGGTTAGCTCGCTGGCAGGTTCATTTGTCTATGGCTTGTTTGTTGCAGCGATGACCCTGGGACGTTTTACTGGCGGATGGGTCATGGATCGTTATGGAAGGGTGTGGGTCTTATCGGGCTGCGCCATTGCGGCCATTCTCGGATTACTGCTTGTGATCTGGGGGCAGCATTATTTTGTCGCTTCGGTAGGCGTCGTCTTATGGGGGCTTGGAGCTTCACTAGGTTTTCCCGTGGGGTTGTCGGCGGCAGGAGATGAACCTCAAGGTGCTGCTGCAAGAGTTGGTGCCGTAGCTACGACGGGCTACATCGCAGCTCTGGTGGGCCCGCCTCTATTGGGCTTCCTTGGAGAGCATTTTGGATTATTGCGTGCACTGATTGTTGTACTTATTGGCATGGTCATATCAGCTTCTCTGACCAGATCAGCTAAACCAATATAATTTCAAAATACTTCATATTATGAATGAGAGAGGATCGGGATTATTAATGAAAACAGAAAAACAAAAGATGCTGGATGGAGAACTATATATGGCTTGGGACCCTGAATTGACACGTGAGCGGGCATATGCCAGACGGATGACGCGCATGTACAACCAGACTACCGAAATGGATGATGAACTACGAGTAAGGTTACTTAAAGACCTGCTAGGATCAACAGGAAATAACCTTGGTATGGAGCCGAACATTCGTTTTGACTATGGATACAATATTCATGTTGGTGAGCACTTCTATGCAAACTTTGACTGTACCATTCTTGATGTGTGCGAGGTTCGAATTGGCGATAACTGTATGTTCGGACCAGGTGTACACGTATATACGGCTACACACCCTGTAGATCCTTATGAAAGAATCAAGGGTCCAGAATATGCCAAGCCAGTAACGATTGGTAACAATGTATGGGTTGGCGGACGAGCAGTAATTAATCCAGGTGTAACTATTGGCAATAATGTGGTTATCGCCTCTGGAGCCGTGGTGACTAAAGATATTCCGGACAACATGATTGTTGGTGGTAATCCAGCGAAAGTGATAAAAGAAATTGAACTAAAATCATAGTGATTCAGCAAAAAGGATTGACACACGTATGTCTGCTGTTACTGGAGAGGAATTACGATAGGCTTTCAATCGTTTAAAACAAACGGTACGCTCCAAAGCACTAGCTGCAGGGGCTCCTTTATTTTATCTATATTGAAGGTGTGAAGTTTCTTATTCAAATTTCTATCACAGTGGCCCACTCAATTGAGTGGGTCAGTTTTCAATTATGGATTGGAAGTAAAACAGAACAGGAAGAACAGCTTTGCAGATGATCCTAGATTTCACGTGTACGGACACCCTTCGCATACAAGGTGATGATCTGGTTATCGTACTCCCTCGCAACGATTTTCTTGTGTTCTTCCCGTCATTCTTCTCATAACCAAGATGATAGCCAATTTCAACCTCCGGTATCCCATGGATCGTTTCCGCGGACGAATTGTTGTAGGCTCTAATAGAAATAATGTATATAATCAATCGTAGGCAAAAAAAGCAGAAGATCAACAGGGCGGTGAAGCAAGATGTTGAAGCAGCATAGTATGATTAGAAAAATTACTGTGCAAATGACGGTGATCCTGACGATTCTGTTAGCAACCCTTATATTGAGTAATTTTTATTCTTTGGAGGTCGTACGAAAAAATCAGATTGCAAGCTCCAAGAACACGTTGGCGATTTTTATTAACAGTATTCAAAATAGCTTGAATAATACATCTAGGGATTTGTTAGAGGTGTTTGATACCCAGATTAATAGCATTAGTACGTTTGGAACAAAGGATGAGAGCCAGAAGTATTTTGAAGCGATCAGACTGCAGGAGATTTTGGCTTCGAAGGTGTCTAATACTAGCGGAAGTGACGGATTGTTTATTTCAGTTCCGAATGAGGACTTTTTATTAGCCTCCTTCAGTAACCGAATGTATTCAAAGGAAGGCCTGTTTTTGACTGACTTTCTAAAAGCGTATGACTTTGATGCCAAGAATGTAACGGGCGGGGCAGAGTGGATGCCTGTCGAAGTGAATGGCGTTGCTTATTTATTGAAATCAATTACTTATTCTAATGTGATTTTTGGAGCCGTCATAAAGACGGATACGCTAATGTCTGCCCTAAAGAAAAATGCAAATGAACAGAACTTATTTTACCTAACCGATAAGTCGGACCGCATGCTTTCGACAACGAACCCAGTCGATCTTTCGAAGGAGAAACAAAACCTTACCTTTACCTCCAAGCATTTTTTCGTTACCGAGCAGATTCCTGAATTCGGAAGATTAACGAACGTTGTCGCAAGTCGAAATGTTTTCTATGGCTTGGAATGGATTCAATGGCTTATTATTTTTTTAAGTATGTTAGCAGTCGTCATCACGTCGATTATTTTCAGATTTTTTGCAAAGGATTTGATTCAACCCATATTAGAGCTTGTAAAAGGCGCAAAAGAAGTGGAAAAAGGCAACTGGGACTACCCGTTTTCCAACAAAGCCTCCTCAATCGAGTTTGCACGGTTGTCCAATTCCTTCTCCTCGATGATACGCGAGATTAAGACGTTGAAAATCAACACCTACGAAGAGAAGCTTGAGCGGAATAAAACGGAATTAAAATATTTGCAGATGCAAATAAGGCCCCATTTTTTCTTGAATGCAATAACGACCATTTCAAGCCTCACCTACCATAACAAGAATGAGGAGATACGACTGATCATTAGCCATTTATCCGAGCATTTGCGTTACATGTTTAGAGGAGGTTTGGTTCAGGTTCAGATTCAAGAGGAAATGAAGCATGTCGAAAACTACATCCAGATGCAAGAAATGAGATATCCGAATCAAATATTTTACATGGCGGACATCGATCGGGAATTGCAAGCTTTTCCGCTGCCGCAGTATTTGATTCAAACCTTTGTGGAGAACACGTTTAAGCATGCTTTAGCGCATAAAGAAATGCTGTCTATTTTTATCAAAGTGGATAGCGTTCTCACAAATGGCCAGCCTTTCCTTCGGGTAGTAATAGAAGATAATGGAGAGGGTTTTCCCGAAGAAATGATGGAAGAAGTAAATTTTTCGGATTTGCAGCAAAGCGGAACGGGGGAAAAAGTGGGAATCAGCAACATCCAAAGAACCCTAAAACTTTTATACAAACGGGACAGGCTGTTAACGCTATCCAATATACAGCCATCCGGTGCCAAGGTGGAAATCGTGATTCCTATGGAAGACGCAGGGTAAACTCCATACAAAGGGGATGAAACAGATGCAATGTTTATTAATTGACGATGATATCCCGACAGTAAACGTCTTGAACGATTTTGTAGACTGGGATGCATTCGGCATTTCCAAAATCACAACCGCTCACAATATATCCGATGCGAAATTGCTATTTGAACAGAGTATCCCTGACATTATCATATGTGATATTGAAATGCCAAAGGGTACCGGGCTCGATATGATCAAATGGGTAAGAGAGCATAAATACGACTGCGGCTTTATTTTCTTTACCTGTCATGAAAGCTTTGATTTTGCCTCCACAGCCATTTCGTTTAATGCGGATGCGTATGTCATTAAGCCCTTCGATAAAGATAAACTGGAGACGTCTCTAATAAAGGCGATAGATGTCATCAAGCAAAGAAGGGAACTCAATGCATACAGCAAATACGGACAGGCATGGTTGAAAAATCGTGATCTTGTTGAGCAGGGCTTCTGGAGAGACATTATGTTTGCGACGATACCTCCCCGACTCGATGTGATTCAGTCCGAAATGCGGAAAAGGGATTTGGACATCCATTTAGAGGAACGTTATCTGCTTGTGATTACCTGCGTCAGCAAAAACGATATGGAGATCGAATGGAACGATAACACGTTCAAATATGCCCTGCATAACTTATGTTCGGATATATGGTTTGGGACGACCGATCACTCCCAAATCGTCACTTACAAAATGGAGGATGTTTTTTACAGCGCTTTAATTATACCTGAGCTGGAATCCATCGATGTGGCAAAGGAGAAATGCAATAAACTCATTAAACAATGCAGGAAGCTATTCCGCTGCACGGCTACTTCCTATATTTCAGAAGGGAATGCCATATTCCAAATCGCCGAAGCTAAAATAAGGCTAGAGGAAATGGATAAAAAGAACATCATTTATAAAGGTGAAGTTCATGATGGCAAGGAGCGTTTTATTCCTTCCTACTCTGAACCTTATTCGCTCGATGTTGCTCTAATGAATACGTTGTTTATTCAAGGAGAAAGAGTGAAGATCGTTCATTTGTTGAAAAAGGAACTAGAGCTGCTTGCGTCTCTAAATAAACTGGATGTGAATACAATACGTGCCATACACCAGGATTTCGTACAGGTTGTCTATGCCCTATTGTATAAAAACAATATTCAGGCTCATAAATTATTTTCGGATGAGGTCGCCCAGCAATTGGCTCAAAGCTCGAATGGCAGTGTATTTGAATTCATGAAGTGGGCAAATTATGTAACGAATACAACGATTGATTTTCTAAAGCTGATCATAGCTTCTGAAGGTGTCGTTGAAAAGGCAAAAAGATTCATCCAAGAGCATTACGATCAGGATTTAAATCGGGAAGATATAGCAGCAGTCGTGTTTTTAACGCCGGACTATTTAGCTAAACGCTTTAAACTGGAAACAGGCTTGTCGGTCAAGGAGTATTTGAATGAGTACCGGGTAAAGGTTGCACAAGAAATGCTTACCCATAGTAAGGAAAGTATTAGCCATATTGCGACCCAAACGGGATTTGACAGTCTGTCCTATTTCTCCACTGTATTTAAAAAAGTAACAGGCGACACTCCGAATGCGTTTCGGGCTAAATATAACGTACTGAGGATTTAACATCCGAAAAAATAATCAACGGCAACTAGGTTACCCAGAAGAGGTGGCGAAGTTGCTGTTTTTTTATCGAGTAAAGAAGATGGATGGGATTCAAATCATAAGCAGAGTGCTTATTTTTTAAAAAAGAGCACGGATTTATTAAAGTTTTGAAAGTGGATTGAAGTTAAGATAAAGAAGATTCATTATTCGAATGGAGGCAGAACAAATGAGCACAAAGAGGGGAATCACTGCACTGCTTTTGTCCGTAACCTTAATCGGTTCGTCGTTAACCGCGTGCGGCACAGAATCCGCGAACGAAACGACTAAAGAGGCTGCTGGAAAGGTTGAAAAAGTGGTATTCGCACTCCCGTCATTTAACCGAATTCCTGACGATCTTAGCCGCGTAACGGAAGCTATTAATAAGATTACGAAGGAAAAGATTAATGTAGAGGTTGAATTGAAATTGTATGGACCAGCTGATTATAGTCAGAAAGTAAACCTGGCGCTGCAAAGCGGTGAGCAGTTGGACATCTTTACAGGCTTCGAGCAGTTCGCGAATTTTGCATCGAAAAAGCAGCTTTATCCGATGAATGATCTTCTACAGCAATATGGGAAGGAAATGAAAGGAATTCTAGATAAGGATTTCGGTGATGATCTCCTTGAAGCTACAACGATTGATGGTCAAATTTACGGGATTCCCGCAAATAAAGGGATGGCGCTTCCAACTAATTTGGTCTACAACTCCGATATGATGTCGGAAATTGGCGTGTCCGCTGACGATATCCAATCGGTAAAGGATCTGCCGGCGGTATTTGATGCCTTGCAAGAAAAGCTTCCTGATGTCGTTCCTTTCGGACCCATCAATGTCAGCCCTAGTGATACGGGCTTGGTGAGGCTGTTAAGGGGAACGCATAAAGTCGACTTTCTGACGGACAGTACGGGTGTCGGTGTCGTCATCGGAAATGACGGCAAGGTGCGGAATTTTTACGAAACAGATGAATTTAAAGCTGGCGCTTCAATGATGAGAGACTGGTACAACAAAGGGTACTTGCAGAAGGATGCGGCAACCGCTTCAAGTCCATTTTCTGAAATTATATCCTCAGGCCGCGGGTTCGCCTTTATGGGAGGGTATAGCGGCATGGCCCTTGCACAAGCACTTAGCGCACAAACGGGAAAGAATCTGGAGACAAAACGCATTGCACCCTTCTATTTCGATACGATTGCAGTCAATGCTGTTGTTTGGATGGTCTCCAGCAGGAGTAAAGTTCCAGATGCTTCCATGAAGTTTTTAAACTTATTATATACGGATGCTGAACTTATTAACACGCTGCTGTATGGCATTGAAGGCGAGGATTATGTGAAGGTTGATGAGCATCATGTCAAGTTCCCAGAAGGAAAAAATGCTTCTACGGTTGCTTACACCGCGTATTTGAGTTCTGGAATTGTTGGTTCGGAGTCTCTTCAGTATCAGCTTGAGGGTGCAGATTGGTCAGATATTGAGCTGAAGCTGAAAGAAAATAAAGAGACGGAAAGATCTCCGTATTTTGGATTTATTTTCGACCAAAACAGTGTGAAAACTCAAATGACCTCTATTAACAATGTCGTCAATCAATACCTTCCTGGGTTGGTTACCGGATCGCTTGACCCAGAAACGACGATACCAAAATTCACAGAAGCGCTGAACAATGCTGGCGCGGAAGCCATTATCAAGGCGAAACAGGAACAGCTTGACGCGTGGCTGGCGAACAAGAAGCAATAAAACAAGTAAGATGTCCAAGGTGGAGCTTATAGCAGGCTGCAAGCTCCACCTTAGACAAAAGGAGACATGTTGATGAACGCTACGGTTGCAAAACGCCGGGAATTAAAAAAGATGATGCCGCTGCTGCTTCTTGCGGCCCCAGGTCTGCTTTATTTGCTCATTAATAATTATATTCCGATGCTGGGAATCTTTATTGGGTTCAAAGAAGTAGATTTTACGAAAGGGATATTTGGCAGCGATTGGGTTGGGTTCGATAATTTTAAGTTTCTCTTTAATACAAGCGATGCCTTCATCATGACAAGAAATACGATTTTATATAACGTAGCTTTTATTGTTTTAGGCACGATCTGTTCGGTTTTTATAGCTTTGCTCATGTCTGAGCTGTTAACGAAGGTATACTCGAAGTTTTTCCAGTCCGGTCTAGTACTCCCGAATCTGATATCTATGGTGGTGCTGTCTTATCTCGTATTTGCTTTTCTTAATTCGGATAGCGGATTTATTAATCTTTCCATTTTGCGTCCGTTGGGACTTCCGGAAATCAGCTGGTATTCGGAGGCCAAATATTGGCCCTATATATTAGTTATCATTCAATTGTGGAAATCTGCGGGCTACGGCTCAATCGTTTATTTTGCATTTATCGCTGGCATCGATAAGAGCATTTATGAAGCTGCGAAGATCGATGGCGCAGGCAAACTGAAGCAAATTTTCAATATAACGCTGCCTTTGCTGAAACCAACGATCATTATACTAGGACTCCTTTCGGTTGGGAGAATCTTTAATTCTGATTTTGGCCTGTTCTATCAAGTGCCGATGAATGCAGGCGCCTTGTACAGCACCACACAGACGATCGATACGTATGTGTACCGTGCTCTCATTCAATTAAATGATATTGGAATGTCCGCAGCAGCCGGTCTCTATCAGTCGTTAGTTGGTTTCATTCTTGTGTTGATTGTGAATGCGATTGTCAGAAAAGTAAATGCTGACAATGCTTTATTTTAGGGGGTAAATACGTTGATACAAACAAGAGGGGAACGGACCTTTGCCCATTTCTCAGCCATCGTTATGTCTTTGATCACCTTAGCGGCTTTTTTACCCTTTATTTTAATTTTCGTGGCTTCTTTTACGGAAGAGTCGGCCTTGATCAGCAACGGATACAGCTACTTTCCGGAAAAATGGAGCCTGGATGCCTATGTGTACATGTACACAACCGCTTCAACTTTTGTGAGAGCCTACGGTGTATCCTTCTTCGTCACCATTGTCGGGACCGCTGTCAGCACGATTCTGACCGCCATGCTTGCCTATCCGATGGCAAGAAGAGACTTTAAGCTTCATAATGTTTTGGCCTTTATTGTCTTTTTCACGATGCTGTTTAGCGGTGGAGTAGTCCCTAGCTATATGATGTGGACGAAATTTTTTCATATTAAGGATTCAATGTGGGCGTTAATCGTGCCTAGCTATCTGATAAGCGGTTTTAACGTTCTGCTCGTTCGCAACTATTATAAAAATAATGTGCCTGTGGATTTGATCGAATCGGCACAAATCGACGGCGCTTCCGAGCTGAAAACCTTTTACAGAATTATGCTTCCATTATCCATTCCGGTTTTGGTGACAATCGGTTTGTTTACAGCCTTGACGTACTGGAATGATTGGATCAATGCCTTGTATTATATAACGAAGCCTCAATACTATGGCGTTCAAAATCTTTTGATTCAGTTAATGAACAATATTCAATTTTTAAAGTCTGACCAGGCGAGCAGTATGATTGGTGCCGGCGCCGTAGAGCTTCCCAGCACGGCAGTTCGGATGGCAATGGCTGTTATTGGCATTTTGCCGATTTTAGTTGTCCTTCCCTTCCTTCAGAAGTATTTGACTAAAGGCGTCGTAATTGGAGCAGTAAAAGGATAATGAGAGGAAAGTCAAAGGATAGATAAAGGAGAGAAGAAAATGAAGGTACAAGAAGTAATAGACACGGTTATATTCGATACTTGCGGCGAACGGAAATTGGAGAAATCAGGGGATCTATTAATGAGCGGCGATCCTAATATGGAAGTGACGGGTATTGTCACGAGCTTTATGGCTACCGTCGATGTGATCAGAAAGGCGATTGCGCATGGCGCGAACATGATCATTACCCACGAGCCCACCTTCTATACGGGGAAGGATGAAATCGCATGGCTGGAACATGACCCCGTTTATCTGGCAAAGAAGAAGCTCATCGAAGATAGCAAGATCGCGATTTGGAGATTTCATGATCATATGCATATGGGACATACAGACCGAATCTATGATGGCCTATTGAAGGATATCGGTTGGGAGGAGCAAATGATCGAAAAGAACCAGCCGCATACGTACGAGATCGCTCAAACTACGCTGGGAGAACTGGCTGATTTTTTCAAGCAAAAGCTAAATATGTCGGTCATCCAAATCGTGGGCGATCCCGCAATGCCGTGTTCAAGAATTGGCATACTCGTCGGCGGTGGAAGCTTGGGACTTGGCAGAGAACAAATGCCGATAGAGCTTATGCGGGATAAAAATCTTGATGTGATGGTGTGTGGAGAAATTGTGGAATGGACGCTGTGTGCCTATGTTAATGATGCCAAGATGCTTGGTCTAAATAAAGCCATGCTGGTAATCGGACATGAACGAAGCGAGGAGTCCGGCATGAAGCATATGGCGCAGTGGCTGCAGCCTTTGGTCGAAGGTATTCCAGTCTCCTTTATCGATGCTGAAGAGCCCTTTATCTACTTGTAAGAGGTAAAGTCCTATAGAGGAGGAGCTTGTTTGTTTCATTTTCAAGATAAACTTGTATTCCCAGATAAGAAGAATGATGTTCTAACCGTTGGAGAGCTGCTAATCGACATGATGTCTGAGACTTATGACGATAACGAGAATAATATGAACTACCACAAGCTGTTCGGCGGATCGCCTTCTAATATCGCGATGAATGTTAAGCGCTTAGGGTTCCATTCCATCGTCGCTTCGGCGGTAGGGGAAGACGATTTGGGGTCATTTTTGATAAACCGGTTGAAAAGCGCGGATATGGATACACGGTGCGTTCAGCGAAATGATTATTCGACGAGTATGGTTGTGGTGACGAAAAGCAAATCAACGCCTATACCTATTTTTTATAGAGGGGCGGACTCCCATTTAGCTTTTACTTCTACCCTTGAGGAAGCCTTATTGCATTCCAAAATTGTTCACTTCTCTTGTTGGCCGATCTCTACGGCACCGGTTCGTCAAACCATTGAAAAAGTGATTGAAATAGCAAAGAAAAATCATATCCTGATCGGCTTTGATCCCAACTACCACCCTATGATCTGGCAAAAGGGCGAGGATGGGGTTCAATATGTGAAGTCGATCATCCATAAAGTTGATATTATCAAGCCATCCGAGGATGATGCGGAAAGACTGTTCGGAAAGGATTCGCATGAGAATCAAATCGCAAAGCAATATAGGAGAACTTGATATGACCGTGAAAAATCAAGTACAGTTAATTACATATCCAGATTCAATGGGAGGTGATCTGAAAGCGCTTCATCATATGCTGACGAAACATTTCTCCGACGTTTTTAAAGGAGGGGTTCATATTGTACCTCCTTTTCCGTCATCGGGCGACAGAGGGTTTGCGCCATTAACCTATCTGGAGATCGATCCTGCCTTCGGGAGCTGGGATGATATCAGAGCCATCGGTGAAGAATTTGATGTATTGGTAGATTTAATGGTCAATCACATCTCAAGACAATCTGAATACTTCCAAGACTTTCTGGAAAAGGGCAGAAACTCGCAATACGCCGATTTGTTTATCACTTTAGATAAGATATGGGAAGACGGGGAGCCGGTACAAGCAAATATTGATAAAATGTTTTTGCGGAGACCGCTGCCGTACTCTACCTTTACAATTCATGAATCCGGCCAAGAAGAGCGAGTATGGACGACCTTTGGAAAATCGGACCCATCTGAGCAAATTGATTTAGACATTAATTCGTTGAAGGTAAAAGCTTTGCTAACCGAGTTTTTTACTAACTTCAAGAAACAAAACATAAAGATTGTAAGGCTTGATGCAGTCGGATATATGATCAAAAAGCTGGGGACAAGCTGCTTCTTCGTGGAACCGGAAATCTATGCGTTTCTAGATTGGATCATGGAGCTTGCTGAATCGCTTGACATCGAATTGCTGCCCGAGGTCCATTCCCATTACACGATTCAATACAAACTGGCGGAGCGTGGGTACTGGATATATGATTTTATATTGCCCTACATCGTACTTGACACCTTGATAAATAAAACAAGCAGCTCACTTCGCCGCTACCTCATATCAAGGCCAGCCAAGCAGTTCACCATGCTGGATTGCCATGACGGGATTCCCGTCAAGCCGGATTTAGACGATCTGATTGATACCCAAATGGCGAGGGCAGTTGTGGATGAATGCTTAGCTAGAGGCTCGAACCTGAGCCTGATCTTGTCGGATGAGCACAAAGCCGCAGACGGTTTCGACGTCCATCAAATCAGATGCTCGTATTATTCGGTCCTCAATTGCGATGATGATGCCTATTTAGCGGCAAGAGCGATTCAATTTTTTGTGCCAGGTATCCCTCAAGTTTATTATGTCGGACTGCTCGCGGGCGAAAACGATATTAAAAGCGTGTTCCGGACCGGAGAAGGCCGTGAAATTAATCGCCATAATTATACCGTTCAAGAAATGGAAGCCTCTCTGGAACAAGAGGTGGTTCAGCGGCTGCTAAAGCTCATCAGATTCAGAAATGAGTACGACGCTTTTAACGGAGAATTTAACGTCTTGGATTCGGCAAACGATGAAGTTTGCTTGGAATGGAAGAAGGATAATAAGCAATGCACGTTGTTTATTAATCTGAGGACGAGTAAGTCAGTGATTCATTATATGGATAATGGCGGGTTTACCGTTGAATACGACGTGTAATGATGATGAAAATAGATTGGGGATATGAACAATGGCAATGATGCAGGTTCATTTTTATTCAAAATCGCTGAGAAGAGAAGTCACTTTTAATGCGCTGATTCCATTAGACAAGTTTGAAATACCGGGTCAAGCGATAGCGGAGAAAAAAACGATGAAGGCACTCTATTTATTGAATGGTTATTCGGGAAGCTGCATGGACTGGATTAGCTACACAAGAATTAGGGAGCTATCCAATAACCATCAAATCGCGGTGTTCATGCCATCCGGAGAAAATCATTTTTATGTGGATGACCCGAGCAAAGGTGAATTGTTCGGAGAATATGTCGGCAATGAGCTGGTCGCCTTTACACGAGAAATGTTCCCTTTGTCGGTAAGAAGAGAGGATACCTTTATTGGCGGTTTATCCATGGGCGGCTACGGTGCGATCCGCAATGGCTTGAAGTATGCCGGGAATTTCAGCAAAATTATGGCGTTCTCCTCTGCCATTTTACCCTATCAAATTGCGGGAGCTGCGGAGGATTATCGGGATGGAGTAGCCGATTACAACTATTTTACACGGGTATTCGGCGACTTAAATCAACTGCTAGGGAGCGATAAAGATCCGGAAGCGCTGATTTTAAACCTAAAAAGAAGCAACGAGGAGATTCCTCGTATTTATATGGCTTGCGGTACCGAGGATTTTCTACTCGACGTCAATCAGAAGTTCCATAACTTTCTGGTTTCTGAAAATGTTGAAATCTCGTATACGGAAAGCCCTGGTGCCCATACGTGGGACTTTTGGAATGTTTACCTCGAAAAAGCTATTCTTTGGGCGCTGGATGATGAAAAATAACGGTAGATGTACGTTAGACGTAAAGCTCGATGGGTAAAGTGATTTCCATAAAACAGCGGCAGTCTAGGATTCGTTCTCATCCATGGCTGCCGCTGTCCTATTTTTTTCGTCATTCGAACGTCGATACTCACTCGGCGAAGCACCATGCCAGCGCTTGAACTGCCGGCTAAAATGCGAAATATCGCGGTAGCCGAGAATCGCGGAAATTTGGCTGATTGACATTTGCGGATCGTTAAGCAGCACCTTCGCCTCATGCAGCATCTCCTTTGAGAGAAACACGCGCGGCGATATTTCAAAAACCTTCCTAAACACGCGGTTGCAGTGGGAGACACTGATGCCAAGCTCGGCCGCAATGTCGTCAATGCCGTAATGCTGGTTAACTGCAGCAGCATCCTGCTTGAATTGCTGGTAGATAAGTCCCTGCAGCTTGTCGCGAATTTGATGAGCCAGCTGGACTTTCTCATAGGAGACAGAAGAGTGGAGGTCGGCTTCCGCAGAAAGGGCTTCCCAGAGCTGGCCGAATAGCTCAAAAACAGCGGATTGAAGCCGCATCCGTTCCGTAAGCTTAACTGCGGAATGTTCAGCGAGCTGGCTGGACATTTCGATAACTTTATTGAGAGCGGGCCTTAATTGCTGGACGACATTGCTGTCGGTATCAAAAAGGACAGAATCGAGCCGACTTAATAAGGATAAAAACATGCGATCATCGATGTCAAAATGCAGGCAAAAATAAGTGAACGGCTTGCCGTTCCCGCTTTTACTGGCGTGAGAGGCGCCTGGCTGAAGGAACATGAGAGCCCCAGCCTGCTGGATATAAGGACGGTCATTGACGATAAACAATTGCTCGCCCTCAAGCACGTAATTGATTTCATATTGGGGATGGGTATGCACAGGGTAATCCCATTGTCCGCTTACTTTGCGCAAATGCATGCCAAACAGGTTTATCGTTGTTTTGACATCGGGAACAATAGCTTCGCTAATGCATTGCCCCAGTATAGGCGGTATAAAAGTGGCTGCCATCATGCAACGCCTCCGTTCCATTCCTCGCAAATTTCCATGCTAGGCTTAACTACGAGTATAGCGCATTTAGCCCGATTTGGGTAAATAATTGATTGATTTGACAATGGCTTCGACTCAACCCAACGTGCTAGGATAAAAATAAATCATGCAAACGCTTTATTTTCATTTTAGATAACGGTTAAGAAGGGGTAAAAACATTGGCTAATCAAAATAAATTTTATAATGTTCAGCACTCTCCCATCGGAGCTTTTTCGAGCTTCACCTTGGGCTTCAAGGGAAAGAAGGGCGGACTTGCCTCAGAGCTAGGGAAGCCAGCCGATCAGAACATATATATAGGGATGCAGGCAAGAGATGGAAGCGTTTATGAGGCCTTGCCGTTTTTTGAAGCGGCCGCTGACGAAAGCTCCAGATATGATGTGGAAAAAGTAGAGCCAAGCGATAAGGATCAGCAGGCGACAGCTAAGCTGAGAGCATTTAATGACGATCAAATCTCGCGAACGCTCGGCGCAGGTACAGATACATGGCAGGCGGGCGATGTAATGCTGCGTATTTATTCTCCTGTCCGCTCGGTACCAGATCCGGCAACAGCCAGCCCAGAGGAGCTGAAGCAAGCGATCGTTCCTGCTGTTTTCGCTGAATTGACACTGGACAACAGCAAAGGATCTGCGTCCAGAAGAGGCTTTATTGGGTATGAAGGCAGCGATCCCTACAGTGCGATGCGCAGACTGGGCGATACGAGCGGAGGGCAATTTGAAGGCATCGGGCAAGGCCGCTTGACCGCTATCGCTTGCGATGCGGACGATGTTCAGAGTGCGCTGGGATTTACGATGGAGAAGATTTTGGATGAGCGCTATGAGCATAACTATGCATTTGGCTTGGGCGGAACCGGAGCCATTCTAATGGAGGTGCCGCCGGGCGAGACGCGCACGTACAAGTTTGCGATTTGCTTCTATCGCGATGGCATTGTCACAACAGGCATTGAAGCCTCCTATGCATACACCCGTTATTTTAAAAATATCAACAGCGTGGCTGCGTACGCCTTGGAGCATTTTCAGGAGCTGACTCTCTCTTGTCAGCACGCAGATCAATGGATTAATGATTCCAAGCTTTCGGTCGATCAAAAGTTTATGCTCTCGCACGCTATTCACAGCTATTACGGAAGCACCCAAATGCTGGACCATGACGGCAAAGCGCTATGGATCGTGAATGAAGGCGAATATCGGATGATGAATACGCTGGATTTAACGGTGGATCAGCTGTTTTTTGAATTGATCATGAATCCTTGGACGGTAAGAAACGAATTGGAGCTGTTCGTAGAAAGGTACAGCTACGAGGATCAGGTGACGTTTCCTGGTGAACAGGAGCCATTTGCCGGCGGTATAACGTTCACCCATGATGTCGGCGTGGCGAATATTTTTTCACGTCCGCAATATTCGGCGTATGAGCTGGCGGGGCTGGACGACTGCTTCTCTTATATGTCCCATGAAGAGCTGGTCAATTGGCTTTGTACGGCGCTTGTATATATGGAGCAAACGAAGGATGCGGAGTTTACGGCAAACATGCTGCCGGTCATCCGCTCCTGCTTTGAGAGCATGCTGAACCGGGATCATCCGGTAAGGGAGCAGCGTAACGGACTCATGGCGCTGGACAGCACGCGTACGCAGGGCGGGGCCGAAATTTCCACCTATGACAGTCTGGACACCTCTTTGGGCCAGTCCCGCAACAATATTTATATGGCGGGAAAATGCTGGGCCGCTTACGTGGCGCTCGAGCGCCTGTTCCAAGCAGAAGGCTTGCTAGAATTGTCGGCAGAGGCTGGCGGTCAAGCAGATAAATGTGCGGCGTCCATTACAGCTGCATTGACAGATGAAGGCTATATACCGGCTATTATCGGTGAAAATAATCACTCGCGCATCATTCCTGCGATTGAAGGGCTGGTTTTTCCGCTGTTTACGGGCTGCAAGGAGGCCCTTGATCCAAATGGCAGATTCGCAGACTATTTGAGCAGTCTTCACCTTCATTTGAAAACGGTGCTTGTGCCTGGCGTATGCCTATTTGACGACGGAGCGTGGAAATTATCTTCGACAAGCAATAATTCATGGCTTAGCAAAATTTATTTATGCCAATTTATTGCTCGGGAAATTATGGATATGCCGTGGGAGGAGAGCGGTCAGCTTGCCGATTCGGCTCATGTCGATTGGCTGCTGCATCCTGAATTGTCCTATTGGTGCTGGAGCGACCAGGTATTGTCCGGTCAAATTGTAGGCAGCAAATATTACCCCCGCGGCGTGACCGCCATTTTGTGGCTATATGAGAAGTCGGCTGACTATTCGCTTGTCAAAAGCAGCTAACGCAAATTCAAACAATAAGGCGAGGTGCTAAAAAGATGAATGAGACTGCAAGGAAACATAAGTCAGCGGAAAGCGGCTATCATGCTTGGCTAAGCTATAACAAGGCTTTGCCAGGTGCGCAATTGGAGCAGTATCGGCAGTGGGGCGGCGCAATCGTTTCCTTGGAAGAACAGGAGACGATTCAGGCTGCGGCGGCTGAACTAAAGCTCGGCCTGGAAGCTATGCTGGGCCATTCCGTGTCAGCCGCTGCCGAGCAGGGGCAGCGTTATATCTCGCTCGGAACGTTTGATTCCTTAAATGTGCGCTATCCAAGCTTGTTTAGCGAAAAAGATATTCAGGCTGCAAAAGCGGAAGGGTTCGTTATTCGCACAAGTTTTGCTCATTCCTGTCTAGCAATCGGTGCTGCATCTCCAGCAGGTGTGCTTTATGGCGTATTTCATTTGCTGAGACTTATAGGTACAGGCGCGGCAATCGATGAGCTTGAGCTCGTCAGCGCTCCGGTAAACGGACTGCGGATGATTAATCATTGGGATAATTTCGACGGCAGCATTGAGCGTGGTTATGCCGGAAGCTCTTTTTTGTATCAAAATAATCGTTTTACGGAGGATCAGGAGCGGCTGCGCGATTACGCGAGAATGATGGCTTCGGTGGGCATTAATGCGATTGCGATTAACAATGTCAATGTTCATCAGGAGGAGACGCTGTTTATTACGCCGACCTACCTGCCGCAAGTGGCGAAGCTCGCTGATATTTTTCGAGTTTACGGCATTCGCTTGTACCTCAGCATCAATTTCGCGAGTCCGATTCAGATCGGCGGGCTTGCGACGGCTGATCCGCTGGATCAGAATGTGCAAGCCTGGTGGAGCAATAAAGCTTCGGAAATTTACGCAGCCATACCGGATTTTGGCGGTTTTCTGGTTAAAGCCGATTCTGAAAATCGTCCGGGTCCCTTTACGTATGACCGCGACCATGCAGAGGGAGCCAATATGCTGGCAGAAGCGCTGGAGCCGCATGGCGGCATCGTCATTTGGCGCTGCTTTGTTTACAACTGCAAGCAGGATTGGCGTGACCGCACGACCGACCGTGCGCGGGCGGCGTATGACCATTTTAAACCGCTGGATGGAAAATTTAACGATAATGTCGTGCTGCAAATTAAGAACGGTCCGCTTGATTTTCAGGTCAGAGAGCCTGTATCGCCGCTCTTTGGCGCACTTGCACATACGAATCAGTTAATTGAATTTCAAATTACACAGGAGTATACAGGGCAGCAGCGGCATCTGTGTTATCTTGTTCCTCAATGGAAGGAAATTTTGGAGTTTAATACGTATGCAGGTGGTAAGCAGGCTCCGGTCAAGCGTGTAGTGGACGGCTCCTTGTGGGGCAACTCGATAAACGGGATGGCAGCCGTCACTAATGTAGGAGCAGACTCAAACTGGAGCGGGCATTTGCTGGCTCAAGTTAATTTGTATGGCTACGGCAGGCTGGCATGGAACCCGGATTTAACGGCTGAACAAATTGCGAGTGAGTGGATACAGCTTACCCTAACTTTGGATACAGCCGTTCATGATGTCGCTCGCGGACTGCTGATGGATTCGTGGAGCATTTATGAGTCGTATACCGCACCGCTTGGCATTGGCTGGATGGTCAATCCGAACCATCATTACGGTCCTAACGTCGATGGTTATGAATATTCGCCGTGGGGAACGTATCATTTTGCAGACAACAAAGGATTAGGCGTTGACCGTACGGTGCAGACCGGGACCGGATACACTGCGCAATATATGGGGGCGAATGCGGAAGTCTATAATTCGCTGGAGCATTGTCCGGATGAGCTGCTGCTATTTTTTCATCATGTTCCGTATACACATGTCCTTCATTCCGGAAAGACGGTCATTCAGCATATATATGATACTCATTTTGAAGGGGTGGAGCGGGCGGCGCAATTGCGGGCAGCTTGGAGCACCCTAGAGGGGCAGTTAGAGGAAGGGCTGTACTTGCAGGTAGAGGAGCGTTTGCGGGAGCAGGCTCGGCATGCTGAGGAATGGCGGGATCAAATCAATACGTACTTCTGGCGCAAAAGCGGCATAGAAGATGAGCATCACCGCAAAATCTATTAACCTAAATGCTCGGTTGCGAATGAAATTGATTTGTACGGCATTTTTCGTTATGCTAATTCTGCATGAAAGGTGGCCGCGATGAACATTACCATTGGACATGTGATGAAAGATTTGAAAGCAGACCTAGAGGTCCCTGCTTCTACCGTTGATAGATTGCTCTTTGGGCAAGAGCATACCGTAGTCAAAGGGATTGTTACAGCCTTTTCAGCCTCGCAATTTATTATTGAGCGGGCGTCTGCTTTGGGCGCCAATTTAATCGTATCGCACGAGGGGATTTTTTATAGCCACCATAAGGCCGGAGATTGGCATCGCAACGATGCTGTTGTAGAGGCCAAAGCGGCTGCTATTGAACAAGCAGATGTCGGCATTTTTCGCTTTCATGATTATATGCATCGCTACCAGCCGGACCCTGTCATGATCGGATTGCTGCGTAAGCTCGGTTGGGTCGCTGCCGAAATGCAAGCAACAGGGGCCATTGTGGACATACCAGCCATGCAGCTGGGAGATGTAGCCGAATATTTGAAGAGCAGGCTGCACATTCCCTATGTGCGGGTCGCAGGCGAATCCACGATGATGTGCAAACGTGTAGGGGTTTTGGTAGGGTACAGTGGGGGCGGAAGCTCGGCGATCCCCTTGCTCCAGCAAGAAAATGTGGATTTAATTATAGCTGGCGAAGGACCTGAGTGGGAAACGCCAGAATATATAAGGGATGCGCTGCACCAAGGGCACAGCAAAGCTTTAATTATGCTCGGACATGCCGAGAGCGAAGCGCCGGGGATGGAATATTTAGCTGAATGGCTAACGGAGAAGTATCCGAAGCTTCCGGTTTATTTTTTGGCAGATGACCCTGTATTCCGAGTGTTCTAACAGAGTGAATAGTTCATTACCTTCAAATACTGCTTTGCTACTAGGGGAACTTTATGAAGTTCCTATTAGGGCAGAGCAGTTTTTTTAAAATATAGGAAAGGATATGCTTCTCCATCCTTTCTCTATATTTCTGGGACTGAAACGCGCCGCGCCGTTAAAGGACGGCGACAGCCGTTTACGCTTGTGCTAAGAGGGCTCAACTTGCGTAGGGAAAGCTGCAAATTTTTTATAAATATTTAAAGCATCGAATCGATATCGTGAAAACGGCATCTATTTCGATGCTTTTTTGTTTAATCACAACAACTGAATTTTATATTTCATGGAACGATTATTTATTATGCTAAATTCTCAGGACATGTCCCTAGTTTTCTAGCAAGCTCATCTTTCCCTGTTAGCACCTCGGTCATAATGCCTGCTCCAAGTCGAAATCCGTAAGTAAAGGTTGAAGTAAGCTCCATTGTATGAGTTTGAGCATACAAGTCCAGTAGCGCTTCCAGTTGTGAAAATTCTTCATCGGTATGCTGCTTCCTCCACGTTTCTAATGCTTCAGCTATTTTTTGATTCATTTGTATATATGTCGCATCCCTCAGTATTCTTTTTTCTATGGGACGCAGATCTCC
Organism: Paenibacillus sp. FSL H8-0537; assembly: GCF_038051995.1. Classification (NCBI taxonomy): domain Bacteria; kingdom Bacillati; phylum Bacillota; class Bacilli; order Caryophanales; family Paenibacillaceae; genus Paenibacillus; species Paenibacillus sp. FSL H8-0537. Next base: position 2,750,155 of record NZ_CP150290.1, read on the forward strand.
ATGATAAAGTTCTTCTAAAAGGCTTCTCATAGTATTCCTCCTTAGAACAAGATAAAACTTCCTATTGGTACGCATATGAGTACCGAATTTGAAATTGTTATATGGTACGTTAATGCGTATAGTCAAGAAGAGTTTATAGGATGATGGTGATTAAGAATGGCTAAGAGAGTAGTTGTGAAAATAGAGAAGTTAACCAAGGGGCGCAAAATCTCCCTTCGTGAATTATCGCGTTTATCCGATGTTCGCCATGCCGCATTAAGCGAGCTGGCTAATGGGAAGCGTGAGAGTATTAGCTTTGCCCATATCGAGCGAATTGCGGAAGCACTGAACATAAGAGATATTCGTGAAATTATTGATATAATGGACACAGAGGAATAATGTCATAATATTAGGGATATTTTATTGATTAAATCGCTTCCGCTGGAGCGGTTTTTTATTTTGAAATAAGGAAAGGCACAAATGATGATGGCGTTGGGTGATGAGAATGTATACATCAACTTGATTTTACAGTGATAGTACGGATTATCTCCTGGGACAAACAGATATTGCGAAGCTGAAGGATGGGAAACGGCCATGAGCACATTATTTAAGCGACTTCATCTCTTGCTGAGCAGCAAAGATCGCAATCAACAGGAGGATTATTTTACAGAGATTTTTGCGGAGGTGTTTGAAAAAGAAGGGCTGCTGCAAGATTTTTTATATCAACTAACAACGATTCATGTAGCTTCAACGAATATTCATGAAATCACTACTCAGAAAACATATGGGAAGCAGATCGACCATGTAACCGATAGCAGGCCTGACATGATGATACGTTTTGCAGAGGGCAAACAATCTCATATTATTTTTATTGAGAATAAGCTAGGCACTGGTGAGGGAGATCAGCAGTTGAAGCGTTATGCAGATCATTTGCGCAATTATGAGGCTGATGGCTGCCGTACGCATCTTATTTACATAACGAAAGCTTACGACCCCAAGCGAGAGACGGATATTTTACAAAATGGCAATCAGGCGACCTTTCATCAAATCCGTTGGTTTCAAGTTTATAACTGGCTGCAAACGCAGCGCAGCGAGCTTATTGATATAATTTTAGCGTATATGGAGGAGATCGGGTTGAATGACAGCAGGCGTTTTCTGCCGCAGGATATGTATGTGATTCAAAACATGGAGCGAATCGTTCGAATGATGGACGCATGTCTGGACGGTCCAGTGGAGCATGCGATAACTAAGCTTTTTAACCGCTCGACCTCATGGACAAACCGGTTCGTACAATTGAAGGAAGAATATCGCTATATGAAACAAAATGACCAAGGAAATTTCAGTGCGATTAACTATGGATTTCATCAGTCGGAAGAGGACTATCCGCTTATTTCTATTATGTTTCAAGTGAATCCTAAATGCCCTAATCGACCAGCCTTTATACAAGCCATGAAAGCTTTTTTAGAGAAAAATGAAGGCTGGTCTTCGCAAGATATCGACGATCATACCGCATGGTCAATGATTTATTACGACAAGAGCCTGCTGCAATTTTTATCAACAGATGATCATATCGAAAGTATTCAGGCATTTTTCATTGAACGATTGAATGAGCTGTACAAGCTAAAGCAGCAAACTCCGGAATTGGAGTGGAAATCCAAAGGCAGCGGAGCTGCTGACTAACAGAAGATACGGAAGATACTCGGTGCACTTATACCGACTTCATCATAATTGTCGCGCCATGGGACAAATCCGGCTGGAGCCGAAGCTCATTTTTTAAAGGAATCGACGATATTAAGTGAATTTCTGCCAGCCGATGCTGCTTAGCCAGCCGAAGCACGACGGTATGCTTTTTGCCCAAAATAAACGAGCATTGCTTCCTGACTGTTCAAATAATAGAGGAAACGATTGACCACGGCTGGATGGAGGGGACGAAGCAGCTGATCCGGAAGATTGATGGGCTTAGGATTGAACAGCTCAAGAAAAGAGCCATCCTGCAAATAAATAAGTGCATTATGTGTTTTGGAAGGATCAGTGCGGTAGGTTACGGTGAAACCGAGCTGTTGAAAGTTTTTCACAGCCAGCTGCAGCTGCCTAGTTTTGATTAAGACATGTCCGATCGCGAAGCGGTTCATGTTGTTTTCCTCCTCTTATGTATTTTTTCCTAGAACCGTACTCCATCCCGCATATAAAAAAGGAATCAACAGCTGCATATATTCCAGCGCTTCCTCGCGGCTCATTTGCGAAGCTACGATTTCCAGCACCTGCTCATAGCTTTGCTTAACAAGAATAGCAAGATGGCGAGGCGGAGGGCTTTGCGCCAGCAGTTTCATTTGCACCATTTTTTCAAGGTAGGCTTGGGTAGAGGTAAGGTCGAGCTCGATTAAGGAATCGACATAGTTTTCCCACGCAGAGCCCGCTGAACGATTGATTAATAAATTAAACACCTCGAATCGGTTGAAAATGAAGTCTACGACTTGAAGCAAGCTATCGCTAGACTCTGCAAATTCCTCTATTTTGTTATGTAGCTCCAGCATCCTCATTTGAAAGTGAGCCAGCTTCTCGAAATGGTGCTTGATCTCATCGGCAGTAGGACCGACTAAAGCGGCGAATAGCGCGTTTTTATCGGGAAAATAGCGGTAAATGGCGCCTGTAGTCATTCCCGCCTTCTGGGCGATCGTGCGCATATTTGCGTAGCCCCACAAAATATGTTAAATTAGAAGGACTAACGTAAAGGGGGGTGAGGTAGGTGAATCACGAATTGGTCAATAACCGAATTAGCCAGCTGCCGATTGCTATGGCTGGCATTATGCATGCATTTTCCGCGAACGGGATCAGTCTGTCCATTTTTAATCATACGGATATACCATTCGCGAGAAGACGCCTACCTTAACCACAACGGATTGCTTTGCTATTCGAAGGGTCGCGGGCTTGTTGCTGCGGCTCTTTTTGAATTGTAGGAAAGTTAGTGATGTTTCTATCCTTTCTCTATAATTCTCGGAATGAAACGCGCTGCATCGCCAGAGGACGGCGACAGCCGTTTCACCTTGAATTCTAAGCATTTATAAGTTTCATCCTTATATTCGCTTAGAATTCTAAGGCAAAGCTCTTCGCTCGTCCTAGAAGGACGACGAAGTCGTTTTTGCTTGTGTTTTCAAGCTAGGGTCTTCCTCATCAAATAGGAGGCTCTTCAAATGATCATTGTAAATGTACAACAAATAAAAAAATACCACGCGGCAAATCTGGTGCTGGATGGCATAACGCTTCAGCTTCAGGAGGGAGAGAAGGTAGGGCTCATTGGCCGCAACGGCAGTGGAAAATCGACGCTGCTTCGGCTGATTGCCGGACATGAGCAGGTCGATGATGGGCTGCTGACTGTGAAAAGGGATTTGCTTATCGGCTACTTGCCGCAAATTCCAGTGGCGTTCGAATCGCTTACCGTATATGAGGTGATGGCTTACGGCTTTCGCGAGCTGACGGCCTGCAGGCAGGAAATGTCGGAGCTCGAGCGCGAGATGGCGGGGGAAGAAGCGGTAAATGACCCTGTGAAAATGGAGAGGCTGCTGAAAATATACGCTGTTGCGCAGGAAAAATTCGAGCAAGGCGGCGGCTACGACATGGATACGGCGATTGATCAGGTTGCTAGCGGCCTGCGCATTGATCGCAGCTGCGATCAGCGGAGCTTCGGAAGCTTGTCGGGCGGCGAGAAAACTCGTATTGTTCTAGCTTCACAGCTCGTTTTACGTCCAGCCTTGCTGCTCCTTGATGAGCCGACAAATCATCTCGATCTCAAAGGAATTGAATGGCTGGAGCAGTTCATTCAGCACTATGAGGGCGCTTGTGTGATCGTATCGCATGACCGCTACTTTCTCGATACCGTCGGCACAAAAATGATTGAGCTGGAGGATGGCGAAGCCCATACCTATCTCTGCAACTATAGCGGTTATCTGAAAGAGAAGGAAGAGCTGCTGCTTCAGCAATTTGCCGAGTTCCAAGAGCAGCAGAAGGTCATTCGAAAAATGAAAGAAACGATTCGCCAGCTGGAAGAATGGGGCCGCGTCGGCGGCAATGAGAAGTTTTTCAAGCGCGCAGCTTCGATACGTAAAGCATTGGAGCGCATGGAGGCGGTGAAGCGTCCTGTGCTGGAGCGAAGAACAGCTGAGTTTGAGCTGTCGCCGCTCGACCGTTCTGGACGCAATGTCATTTCGTTTGAAGGTTTGACGAAGCAGTTCGGGGAACGAATGATTTTACAGGAGGCAGAGGGCGGTCTGCTATATGGCGAGAAAGTCGTGCTGCTTGGCGATAACGGCTCCGGGAAAACGACGCTGTTTAAGCTGCTGCTAGGCGAGATGGAACCTGACAGTGGGCAAGTGGAGCAGGGAACACGATTGGAAATCGGGTATTTGGCGCAGCAGGAGCCGTTAAAGGGAAATAAGCAAACTGTACTGGAGCATTTCCGTCTGGAGGGCGGCTTGGAGGAAGGCGAAGCACGGAATGTGCTGGCCAAATATTTATTTTATGGGGCGGACGTATTCAAGCCGCTCGCAGCGCTTTCCGGTGGAGAGTGGTCACGGCTGCGGCTCGCGCTGCTTGTAAGAAGTAAGCCAAATCTGCTGCTGCTCGATGAGCCGACCAACCATCTGGATGTGGCATCGCGCGAGGCGCTGGAGGAGGCGCTGGAGGAATTCCCTGGCACGGTGCTTGCGATCTCGCATGACCGCTATTTCATCAATCGCTTGGCGAAGCGGGTGTGGGAGCTGGGACAAGGAAAGGTCGCCACTTATATAGGCAACTATGACGATTTTAAGGCAAAGCGGGAAGAACGGCTTCAAGCAAACTCAACCGTAAAAGGAACGCAAGGAGCAGCCAGTGGCGCAGGCTTGGAGAAGAAGCGCTCGAATAGAAGTGCTGCTGCTGAAGCACCCGCTAATAAGCAGACAACACAGCAGGCAAATACAGCAACCCATTCGAGTGCGTTAAGGTACAAGACAGAACTTGAGCATGTCGAGCAGGAGATTGCAAAGCTTGAAGCCGAAATTGCGATAACAGATGCAGAGCTGGAACAAATCGAGCATACGGGGGATACGGCAAATCTTGAAAAGAAATGGAGGGAGCGGGAAGAGCTGCAAGCGGGGCTGGATCAGCGTTTGGAACAGTGGCTGGAGCTGTCAAGCTAACACGCATTCGTTCCATTTTCAAAAAAAGTTGTCACCAATGGCGCCCAAAATAATACGCTATATAGACAAATGACTATATCAAACGGAGGTATTATTATGGATCGTGCATTTATTCCTGGTGGTGGCTTTGGTGGCGGGTTCGGTCGTCCTTTCTTTCGTCCGTTCCCGCATCCCTTTTTTCCTAACCGTGTTCTGTTCCCGTTTTTCTTTTTCTCACCATTTTTGTTCCCTTTTATTAGAGAAGGCGGCTCGGACGACATGATATATGCCCAGCACCAGGCTCAGCATGGTGAGACGCTGGCGGCAGTTTGTCACAAATATAATGTCCCTCATGCGATAATGGAGGAAGCGAATCCCCATATTAACCCGGCTCAGTTGAATGCAGGAGAAATGGTATACATCCCGCGAATTTCTAATATGATGTGTCAAAAGACATATTCCGAGATGCCGGCTGGCGGCCAGCAAACTCAGCCCATGATGTATCACGGGCAGCATTCCTAATCTTTTCATTTGCAAATGAGAGTAAGCCGCCGATCAATGTGATCTGGCGGTTTATTTCTTATATCTGTAAATATTCAGTCGATAAACAGCATAACCTTTTGAAAAGCTATGCTTACATAGAGTGTTATTATTGAAGGAATTGGTGTAAACTAGATAATAGAATAAACGAAATTTAATATTAAAGGAGCTTGTTTTATGGATACGATTCATTCGTCGCAGCTGTTACTGCCGAAAGTTTTTCGGGTCTTATTTCTTTCCCTGATCGTATCGCTTGTCGGCTTCTTGATCGGTCAGGTCGTTCCGCCTGCACTAGCTATGCCGCTTTACATTGTGGAAATTGGTCTGCTGATTGCATTGCTCTTTTTACGGAAAAAGAAATCGATCGGCTACACGCTGATGTACAGCTTTATGTTCGTCTCTGGCCTGACGATGTATTTCGTCATTGTTAGCTACATTAGCATTCTTGGTGCTTCGCTCGTATTGCAAGGCCTTGGCGTTGCGATATTCGCTTTTGGCGGCACGGCGCTTTATGCGATTAAGTCGAAGCAGGATTTTTCATTTCTCGGCGGCTTCTTGTTCGCTTCAACCATTGTGCTTGTACTCATGACGCTCGTTGGCTTATTCCTTCCTTTCTCGGGAACGACAGAGCTGATGGTATCCGGCTTCGGCATTTTGATTTTCATCGGTTGGACGCTGTTTGACTTCTCGCGTCTTACTCGCCAAGGCTTTAGCGATGAGGACATTCCAATGATCGTCGTGAGCATTTATCTTGACTTCGTCAATCTGTTCCTGTTTATACTGCGTTTTCTTGGTGCTAGTCGGGACTAAGGAGCTACTTAGTTAAGGAAGAGCGATCAGCGCTGCTGGTCGCTCTTTTGCAAAATATGAGCATTTATAAGCTTCACACTTATAAATGGGCTTATATTTCAACGCGAAACGGTAGCTTTGCCGTTAGAGGACAGCTTCAGCCATTTACGCTTGTTTAATTCTGTCGTTCGGGTGGACAGGAGCTGCATTTTTCGATTTAATAGAGGAATGGACGTTTGGTAAAGGTGGTAAGAACACGCTAATGGCGAAATCAAAATATTATGTCGTATGGGTAGGCAAGCAAGCAGGCGTATTTGCAACATGGAAGGAATGCCAGGAGCAGGTGAACGGCGTTCAGGATGCGAAATATAAATCCTTTGAATCCAAGGCGCTGGCGGATGCCGCCTTCAAGGAAGGCTGGCGCAGCCACTGGGGCAAGGGGAAGAGCACGACAGGCGGTGCAAGCAGCAGCTCGGGCGGTTTTAAGAAGACCGCTTCCAAGCCGCAGGAGTCCGGAGAAATCGACTATGACAGCATATCTGTAGATGTCGGTACGCGGGGCAATCCGGGTCCGGTGGAATACAAGGGCGTCGATACACAGACGGGCGAAATTTTATTTTATGTCGGACCGATTCCAAATGGGACAAACAATATCGGAGAATTCATCGCCGTTGTGCATGCACTCGCTTATTTGAAGCAGAAGGGCAGCGCGAAAACGGTGTACAGCGACTCTAGGACAGCGCTAAGCTGGCTGCGTAATAAGAAGGTTGCTTCAACGCTCGTAAGAGACGCCTCTACAGCGAAAATTTGGGCACTGACCGATGAAGCGGAGAAATGGCTGAAGACGAACACCTATCCGAACAAGGTGCTCAAATGGAACACCGAGGAATGGGGAGAAATTAAAGCCGATTTTGGACGAAAATAATGTTGTACATAGAGAGGGGACTTCGCGGTGTTTCAGCAGTTGAACAATGATTGGGCAGATAGGCTGCAATCTGAATTTGAACAGCCTTATTTCAAGAATCTGGAAGCTTTCTTGACGGAGCAATACAGCACGAAAACCGTATATCCGAAGCAGGAGGATGTGTTTAATGCGCTTAACTACACCTCTTATGAAGGAACGCGCGTCGTTATTTTAGGCCAGGACCCTTATCATGGAGTTGGCCAGGCTCATGGCCTGAGCTTTTCCGTGCAGCCGGGAGTAGCTGTGCCAAGGTCGCTCGGCAACATTTACAAGGAGCTTCATGCAGATTTAGGCTGTACCATTCCAACCCATGGCTCGCTGCGGGCGTGGGCTGAGCAGGGGGTATTGCTGCTTAATACGGTGCTGACAGTGGAAGCGGCGGCAGCTAACTCGCATAAGAAAAAGGGCTGGGAAACCTTCACCGACCGCATCATTACCGCGCTTAATGAACGCGAGCGTCCAGTCGTATTCATTTTATGGGGAAATCCCGCGCAGAAGAAGCTGGAGCTCATTGACACGGGCAAGCATAAAATCATTACCTCCGTGCATCCTAGCCCATTGTCCGCCCGTGGCGGATTTTTCGGCAGCAAGCCGTTCTCGCAGGCGAATGCTTATTTGCAGGAGCTGGGAGAGCGTGAAATCGATTGGAGCATCCCGGCATTATAGTTCTTCAAGCTAGGCAAGCGCTATGCCCCTGACCGGGCAGGTGGTGCATATTGTAAAAACTAAAAAGCCGCTGAACACGCGTAGTTGCTTACGCGTTGTTCAGCGGCTTTTTCATAATGGCTTTAGTTGGAGTCCGTCATGATATTAGGAAGCGACAGACGTATTGCTGCCCGCAGGAGCAGCAGTGGAGCTGCCTTGAAAGGCAACAGAGGCTGCTGGAAGGACGGGCTTGAATTTGGCATCCACATATGTCGTAACCTGTACTTCTGTAATCACTTGAGCATACATTTGATCTGGTTTAGGCTCCGTGCGCTCTAGCGTAATAGTAGCTTGGTCGCCATCAAACGTGATGCCGGAAATTTGAATGCCATAACCTGGGTGAGGCACTGTTGCTGTTACCGTCACTTTATTAACTTCCGCATTAACGGCTGTAACCGTTAATCTCGCATCCGTGAAGGGATTGTCAGACGGCTCTGGTTGGCTAACAGGTGCTTCGATTTCTTTCATTTTCTTCATAAAAGCAATGCCATCATGCAGCCATGCGGCAGCGTCACCGCGTTTGATCGAAGCGGTTGGGTAAAAATTTTGCTTCGCATCAAGCGTTGCGATTTTGCTGAGGAGCAGCTTTTGAATATTGCCCATGAAGTCTGGATTTACATCAGCCTCATCATTAAGCATCACGTACATTTCAATCATCGCATAAGTCACTTTGTGATCAATCGCTTTGAACAAATGCTGAGCGAATTGCTCACGAGTCATCACGTCATTTGCTTTCACATCTTTAGCTACACCAAGATCGTAGAAATGGGCGATGATGAAAGCCTGGGAGTACCATTTGTCATCTTTAATATTCGTATAGTAGTCGGCTGCCAGCGGCTGCTTAACAAAACGAATATGATCAAAGTTAAGCTCCAGTCCTTTGACAATCATGGAGATGCCTTCCGCATAAGTCAGATTGCCCTGCGGACGGAAATTACCGTTTTTGTCACCAGTAATAATGCCTTGCTGCTGGAGCGCTTCAATTTTTTTGGCATTCGGGTCGTTTTTGACATCGTTGAACGCCCAAGCGCTTTGTCCGATTGTCAGCATCATCATGGTCAAGATAAGGGTTAATAGTAGTGGTTTTTTCTTCATGTCCAGTCACCTCTTTATATTTTTTGCTGCCTTATATGATTCCAGACGTTGCTATTTCTTTTATTGTTGCAGAACGAAGCAAAAACAATTCATTTGTTCGCATTTAGGCTAATGAGCGAGCATGTTTTTTCTGTACGGCATGAAAAAACGGGAAGGATTGACCTTCCCGCTCCACGCTTGCCTGTGACTATACTTTAATATCTAGTAGGCTGCCGACATTTGGATTGACACTGAGCTCCATCATTTTGATAAGCCCTTGCGCCTGCACCTGCATCTGCTCTTGACCCATATCCAGCATGCTAATCGATATGGCCGTGCCGAGTGATGCTTGACTAAGTGACGTTGATAATGCTGCTATATCCATTATTCACCACCTCCACCTTTATTATCGGCAGACATGGCGGAGGGATGAATACAAGTAGGCAAAAAAATAACCCGCATCGCTGCGAGTCACAACAATATATGTCGAAAAGAGAGTAAAGTCAGTATGCGCCTCGTACCTTAAAAAGAAATGAAACGAAGCTGATTTTCACCTTAATCCTGTTTTTTTATCATTTAGACCGCCAATAACGCGACCTTAAGCAAAAAAATAACCCGCCGGAAGGCAGGTCGTCAAGGTTATACTATATAAATAGTGGGGGGTCATGTGATTAGTATAGGCAGCCAACCTTAAAATAAAATGAATGCCAACTGATAACAACAGTGAACTACCAACCACCTAAGAGGTGGCGGCTTCTTGGTCAATGAAGCTACTGCTCCAAGTTTACCCAAGCTTACAGGCTAGATTCCTAACCCAACAAATGCCATTTATATGGCTAGTTTCAAAAGGTTTAGAGCAGCGTTAACGTCTCTATCATGATGCCAATGACAGTTTGGGCAGGTCCATTCACGCAAAGCAAGATTCTTCACCTCTGCATGTTTGTAACCGCAACATGAACACAACTGACTGCTTGCATAGTTCTTCGGTGCAATGATCAATTCTCTGCCATACCATGTAGACTTGTATGCAAGCATTGAACGGAACAGGCTCCAAGATACTTCACTTATCGCTTTTGCAAGCTTGTGATTCTGCATCATGTTCTTCACACGTAAGTCTTCCATCACGATGACTTGGTTATCGTTTATCATTTTGGCCGACGTTTTGTGCAAGAAGTCCTTACGCTGATGGCTAATTTTTTCATGCAGCTTAGCTAATCGCTTTTCAGACTTACGCAAGTATGTAGGATTGGCTATGATTTCGCCATTGGAAGTAATCGCAAAGTCTTTCAGTCCAAGATCAACGCCAATCTTCGTTTCCAATTTGGGCAACTGGGCGATCTCTGTTTCAACTAATACGGAAGCATAATATTTTCCCGTTGGTGTTTTGGAAATCGTGCATGATTTGATAAGCCCCACAAATGAACGGTGCAACTTGATTTTGATTTTCGTTTTTAGCTTTGGAAGCTTGATGGTTCCCTCTTCAATGGAAACGGTTCCCTTTTGGTTATTGGTTGTGAAGCTATGGTGATTCGTCTTCTTGCTCTTGAATTTAGGAAATCCCACTTTCTTATCACGAAAGAAATGCTTATAGGCTTTTTCAAGATTCATTTGCGCATTCGCGAGTGCAAGGCTATCCACTTCTTTCAGCCAGTCGAATTCCTTTTTGTATTGCGCTGGTGTATTCTTCAGCATCGTTTCCGTTTGCTTGTAATGTTCCATTTTATCTGCAAGCATTCTGTTGTTGATGAAGCGAACACAGCCGAATACTTTAGCTAAATATTGTTGTTGATCTTGATTAGGGTAGATACGGTATTTGTAGGCTTTCAGCAATTCCGATCATCCTTTCACGCCTTGGTTTTCGATGTATGTGTGGATGACATCAATTGGCGCTCCACCCGTTGTAAGCAAGCAATAGGAACGTGACCAAAAATGCTCTTTCCATAGCGATTCTCGGAGGATAGGAAATTCCTTCTTGATCAGCCTGGACGATGCACTCTTATAAGCGTTGAGAAATTTGGAAATGTCGGTATTGGGATGCGTCTTCATGAGAACGTGAACATGATCCTTGTCAGGCTTCCATTCCTGCAAAGTCACATGGTAAGTAGGCTGAATGTATTCGAATATCTCTTTCAGACGTTCGGATATTTCATTGGTAATGACTTCCCTACGATATTTGATGACTAGAATCAGGTGATAATGGAGCAAAAACACTGAATGGTTATTGGAGTCTAATTTTATTGATAACACAACCTTTTATGGTATACGACTGAATAATAAAATTATATTATTTTAAGTTGTAAGGGTCAATGTAAATCAGACCGTTGCCATTCATCCCCCACTTTAGAAGAGGGGGAATTCTGACAACTAACGGTTAAATTTAATTTTGACGGCCATCCAGCAAAATTTTTCTGAAAATAGACAAAAAAATGGCCCTCTATTCAAGGAGGCCGCTGAAAAAGTCCCCCTTTTCTAAAAATAACTAAATAGCTAAAAAAACGAGCCTCTAGAATCGCTTCTAAGGCTCGTTTTATATGTCGGGGGTCATATTTGACCCCCTGAAATTCATGTTTTTTTCAAAACTCACACTTTTTCAGTGGCCCGCTATTCAAGCGGACCCAACTGTATATTAAAAGGGAGTATGTTGCTAGTATGGATTAACCATCTGAAGCCGTACTGAAACGAAGCTGAAAATAAAAAAAGCTCCCATTGTGTCCGGGAAGCCTTGGCGCTGCATTATTCTTTTCTCTCCTCTTTGACAACGACTTCATCTGGCGCATCAAACGGTACGCGATCTTCATCATAATACATGGGCAAATCACCTCCTGCTTAAAATCAGTATGCACCTGTTTGATTATCTGGGAATGAACGTATTGTAAACGGAAAATTAAATTGAAGGGGGAGCGCCTGTCTTGCGAGGCGAATACCCATTTTGCCCGAAAGCCCAACCCTTTTAAGCGTTTGACCATATGATGCTGTGTACCTTAAAAAAAGGAGATGAGCAACGAAATGGGATATGAAGTAGGAAATGTAGGAGTAGGTCCAGGATACGGTGGCTGCGGAAATAAAGTAGGCGGTGCTTTCACAAGCCCAGGCGCTATTCTAGTACTGTTCATTCTATTGGTCATCATCATTTGCTCCTGTATGTACTAATATAAGTGGATTAGCTCGATCCTGACCGCATCAGTCATTTCCTTAACCATGCATTTTAAGTTAACAATAGAGAAGAAGCGTCCCCTTGCCAGGCTTATGGCAGGGGATGTTTTTTTGCCTAATTTCATAATCTCCATGACAAATGCTTTAAAGAAAGGGTATGATTTAAAGATGGGTTAAAAAAGGCATGGATGACAGCAAAGGTCATGTACTAAAACATAGAATGGAGACGGAGGCAATGGCAAAGAAACCAAAGCGCCCGACAAGGGATGAGTTTGAATTAGAGGAGCTCGGAGAGCGCCTGGTTGAAGCGTATCAAGAGGGGATTGAGCTGCTTTTTGAGGTGTGGAACTGGGAAGAACCTGTGTCGGGGCTAATTGTGAAAATGGATTCCCGAACGAGGCTGGTGCACGTAGCGAAAGGCGAAGAAATTACCAAAATACCTTTTATGGATATCATGAAGGTGAATAACAACGCAAGCTAGCCAAAGCGGTAGGAGCTTCTATTTTTTTGCGAATAAAGTGTGTAATTGTTGGCTAATGTCATCAAAATGCAAGAAAAGAAGTATCGAAAGTGCTAGCAAACCTACCTCCTCACCACTTAGAATGGACTCTACTGGAAGATTTAGGGTTTCCGAAATGTGGAGGAGGTTTCAGTCATGAAGAAAAAGCACGGTGCAGTCAAGTTTGGAATCATTTGTCTTGCGATGTTCGTTTTGTACCCTGCGGTGCAGGCATTTGCCGCTTGGAATGATGTGCGTACAAGCTATGCGACTTATACAGGCTCGGGATATTCTGGAGGTGCGGTGCTGCTGGACCCGATTAATTCGAATATGGAAATAACGGCGTTAAATAAGGCCGATATGAATTACAATGGGGTCAAAGCAGCGCTTGCTGGCGCTTATTTGGAGGTTACGGGGCCTAAAGGCAAAACGGTCGTTTATGTCACCGATCTGTACCCAGAAGGCGCTCCGGGAGCGCTGGACTTGTCGCCAAATGCTTTTGCTAAAATTGGAGAAATGTCAGCAGGCACAATCCATATATCGTGGAAAGTTGTGAAAGCGCCGATAACCGGCAATTTTTCATATCGGATGAAGGAAGGCAGCAGCCAGTGGTGGGCGGCGATTCAGGTGCGCAATCATTTTTATCCGGTCATGAAAATGGAGTATAAGAAGGCTGGCGCATGGATCAATCTGGAGAAGATGGACTATAATCATTTTTTGGGGACGAATATGGGTACAAGTCCGCTGCAGGTGCGAATAACTGATATTCGCGGTCAGGCCGTTCTGGATACGATACCCGCGCTTCCGGCAAACGGTACGTCAGGAGCTTATATTGTCCCGGGAAATGTTCAATTTCCGAGCTGAAATTAAAAGTGGGTTGAAAATAATAGGGAAAATAAAAAGCTTCATTCTCCGATTTGTAGGAGGACGAAGCTTTTTGTTTGAAATCCCAAAAAAGTAGTAGTAAAATGGTTGACTTTTCCGCCCGAACTTGGTATATTAATAAACGTCGCTAATATACGATCTGTTAGCTCAGCTGGGAGAGCACTATCTTGACAGGGTAGGGGTCAGTGGTTCGAGCCCACTACAGATCATACAAAGAAAAAGCCTGAGAAGCCGCATTATACGTGGTTTCCCGGGCTTTTTTGCTTTTTTGGGCATACATAAAGATCGCCCCAAAATCGGCATCTGGTGCCGGATTGGTGCCCTTTACTTGATTAAAGCGAACTGGTGCCATTTTTGGTGTCGGAACTGAAAAACATATCCCCGAATGCATCCGCTGTTTCCCTTTGCATATGTGGTGTCACATGCGCATAGCGGTCCAGCATCTTAACGCTGGCCCATCCCAGGCGTTCAGCTATCCTCTTGTTGTTTTCCCGCATCTTCAGCAGCATAACAACGTGTGTGTGTCGCATATCATGAAATCGGATTTTCGTAACCTCGGCCTTTACAATAAGGCGATAAAAGGATCGATTCAGATTCCGTGATTACTTTACCTAATAGAAAATCGCTGAAACCGTTGATATTATTAGGGTTTTCAATCTATTTCATATTTCTCTTTTATCAAAAATTCTTATAACCCTTGATACATATGGCTTTATTGAAGATAAAAGAAAACTCTCTAAGGGAGAGAAAGCAATTTAATAGATGCTTAATCCTTCTGATATCTTTCCGCATCGTTAGCGTCTTGCTAATGCCCTGCTTACTCACGGATATAATATGGGTAAGTTGTTGATCTATAGTGGCAGAGATTTGATTGTGGCTAAACAGATTAGAGATAGTTAACGGGATGCGTTTGATGTTCTTGAAGGAAGGACATGGAGACATGTTGTTATTTAAGTGGAGAGAAATATGAGTGGGAATTGATTGAAAATTGGTTGTGAAAAATGCTCTAGAATTTCCTATATTGTAGAAGGTAAATAATTAGAATAGATGAGTACTTTTTTTAGTCGAGAAATTGTATCTGTTTTGACTCTTTTTTCTGGGGTCAAATTACCTGTAATTATGTGGCGTATTTGTTTGATACGTAGTATAATTTTTACAGGGTAATACTGGGAGTGCTGTTCGCGATGTTCGCGAAAACTTGACAGACAACCTCATTATTAGTTTATCCAAGTCACCTTTTGTTTATACCTATCGAAACTACAACATTAATATTATCTCATCGACCTTCAAACCGACAGTGTTTTTGGTTAATACATCTTAGAATAGTTCTAGGAGGTGCGTCATGATGAGTGATAATGAGGAGGAAAAAGATATGAACGCCGCAATTAATCATGAGACTATAAAAAAGTCTTTATCTGATAATCCAAAATTCCAGCAAAAAGTTCCCCGTCTGAACGTTTCTGAAGGTAAAGCCCAAATTGACTCCGATTACCCCTTACATCGTAAATGGTTTGAGGAATTCAAGAAGTAAATTTGATTCTAAAAGAAGGTCAGGTATTTTGGTATGAGGTTCATTATCCTGAGGGAGGGATAAGTGAAACTAGACGAGTAGTTATTTTGGAGATAAAAGACGGATTACCAATATTTGCTACATTTGCTACATTTGCTACAATAACTGGACAAGGGATAGTTGATTTTGATTTTCGATACGATAAGTGGAAAGTGCCAATTTTCAAGTGGGATGAGATTGATTTAGAAAAGCCTTCCTATGTTAAGGCTAATTGTGTTGCTCAAGTTGACTCATCTACATTTAGAAAAGAAAACTATATTGGACAAATGACTAGGTTCGATTTTCAACAGGTTATGGCTAAAGTTGAAGAGTTTATGGAATCTGGAGAAGAAGGCTGGTAAAGTCACTCTTATATTAGAGTGGCTTTTTTGTTGCGTGTAGGTAGGTGACGATATGTATAAGAGCTGCAAGTATTGTGGGAGAATACACTACACTAAGACAGTATGTGAGAAAAAGCCACTAAAAAAACGTAAGGGAATAGATGGGTAGGGGTCAGTGGTTCGAGCCCACTACAGATCATACAATTAAAAATCCTGAAATCCTTTATATAAGGGTTTCAGGATTTTTTTGCGTACTGTCAGTGAAAAGGGGATGGGGACAAACCAGCTTGAGCATCCGCGGGTTTGAACTTATTGCCTTTTTTCATTCGCCATCACCAAACCCAAGTAATCTAGGCTGTCTTAATAGGCCGGATTCCGTAAATTCGAGCGCACTTACCCGGCAGTTGAAGGGAGAAGCAATCCAAACGACGTCAGATTTTTTCATGCCATTAGAAAGGTCGGGAAAAGGGCATTCGCCCGGATGCGCCATCATAAATTGCTTCAGCACCTGCTTAGAGGCATTGTCGAGCCCTGACACATGCCCGATGTATCTGCCTTCATATCGTAGGACCAGGCTTGATACCTGTCCGTCACGCTGTTTAATGCCGACGACGTCTGCAACTAACCGGACTTCTTTTCGTTTTTTAAACCAATATTGATGTTTCTTTCCTTCCATATATGGGCCATCTAATCTTTTTGAGATAATTCCTTCCCATTCACGATCATTAAGCCATTTCCAAAGCTGCTGTCCATCGAAGTGCAAATCAGTTACAAATAGACGTGGCATTTTCTCAGGGAAGGAAGCTTGTAACTTCTCAAAACGTTGTTTAAAAGGGAGCTTTCGTATATCCTCACCATTTGAGTTGAGCATGTCAAACATTACAAATATAAGGCCATCCTCATGGGCTCGTTTTCGGACCCCGAGTTTGGCTCTTTGAAAGTTTGGTCGTATGCCATCAAAATAAGCGATCTCGCCATCCAAAATGCAAGGCCCTACACGTAGGGGTTCTAATAAGGACACGATTTCTGGAAAAGTGTGATTACGCGGCTCTAAACGCCGCCCAAACAGTTCTACCCCTCCTTTTCCGTCTAAACGAACCAAAGTACGAACGCCATCCCATTTTATCTGATAGCACCATTCAGGGCCGCTCGGTATATCAGGAGATGTTATAGGAGCCATAGGAACGGCAGGAAGCTGCAGTTGCATCATGATGCAGTTCCTTTTGCTTTGGAGGCGCGTTTTTTCTTAGGAGCCGGCGCAGGCGGTGTCGCGTTCTTTGTTGCATCCAAGCTGGCCTGCAGCGCGGCCATCAAATCAATGACATTGGTTCGTCCTGAAGCTGCTGGAGCGGATACAACGTCAACACTTTGACCGGCTATTTTTTGCTGTATCAGCTCAGTAAGCGCGATGCGGTAGTCATCCGTATATTTAGCAGCGTCAAAGGGCTCGCTGAGCTGCTCAATCAGCATCTTAGCCATATCGAGTTCCTTTTCATTCACAGCTGTTTGTGCGGGTAGGCTTGGAACCTGGCTGATAGCACGAATTTCATCGGGAAAAAACATCGTTTCCAAACACAAGCAGTTCCCGACTACCCGAACCGCTGCAAGACTGCCTTTGGAGCGAATAGATATTTTAGCTATACCTATTTTGCCTGTTTGTCGAATCGCCTCTAGCAGCAGGCTATACGCGCCAGCGCCCGCCATGTCAGGAGAAAGGTAATAGGCTTTTTGATAATAAACGGGATCAATTTCAGCGAGGTCTACAAAATCTAAAATCTGTATAGTCTTGGCTGAATTTGGCTTGATTGCCTCCAACTCTTCCTCTTTAACAATCACATATTTATCTTTTTCATACTCGAAACCCTTCACAATTTCGTCAGGGCCAATTTCCTTATTACAATGGCGACATGTTTTCGCATAATTAATTGGCATGCCACAATCCTTGTGCAAGCTGCGAAATGATATGTCCCTGTCCTCCGTGGCCGAGTGCATTTTAACGGGGACATGCACCAACCCGAAGCTAATTGCGCCTTTCCAGACGGTATGCATATATAACACTCCTTGTTGTTTTAATTTAGAGTGTACATTTACTGGGAAGCTATTCATTTAGCATCAAATTCTGTATTGCATTCAGCATGTCCCCATGCAATGATGGATTAAAAGATAAAGGGAGAAAATAATGATAGAGTTTGTATTATTTATGCTTTTTTCAATTATCGAGGGTTTTGGCATTCTCTTTCTGATGCTAAAGATTTACAGACATGATACTTCCAGCTTTTACTCTGCTCTTATCGTCATAACGCTATCGAGCCTGCAAAGTTATTTTTTGAGGGAGGAGCTTTCGCTTGAAAGTGTAGTTCCAGTCATTAACATTTTCATATTCGTAATATTCCTGAGTGTTGTTAAAAAGATTCCGTTTTTTGCATCGTTGATTATTACCGGATTGGGCTATTTTATTTTTGCCATGATACAGGGCGCAATTGTAAACACATTTCCGTTCTTTTCAGTAGCCGAGATAAAAGCACAGCCATATATGGGATACTTGCTGCAGATGTTCACAGCCTGTATTAATTTATCTATAGCTTGGGGCTTAAACAGGCTTAGAATAGGTTTTGTGGAGGAAATTTCTGAGAAAATGCGCTTTCCGCATGAACGGCGTGTAGTCGGAGGTTTTATTATTGCGATCTTAATAGGTTTTGCATTCATTCTGCATCAGCGCAGCGAGATTCTTAATATCGTTTATTATTTTGCAACTGCGTTATTTTTCTTTGTTTATTCGTACCTGAAGGAGGTCAGGTCCAATGTTGGAAACTTTTTCGAGAAGACTGGCAATAAGCATTAAGGCCATTGTCCCAGAGCATCCAGCTTCGGAAGCGCGACTGCAGTACGCTTTGTCATTAATCTTAAACGCTCTATTTATTATTTCAGGGGCGCTGCTCATAGCGTTATTCACAGGCAAGCTGGGCGGTGTATTAGCGGCTCTTATCTCGTTTGCGGTACTTAGGCAGGCATCAGGTGGGCTACATCTTAAATCGGGAACGATGTGTGTCGTGGTATCGATTGGGGTGGCGACGGCGCTGTCGTTCACACCAGCATTTTCGAGTGGAACGCTGTTGGTAATCAATTCAATCAATCTGCTGCTTGCACTGTTATTCGCTCCATCAGACATCGAGAAACAGTCGCGAATTTCTAGACGCTTCTACCCGGTACTAAAATTGATATCAGTTGTAATTATAAGTAGCAATTTATGGATAGAATCGTCTATAATTGCATTAACATTGTTAGTGCAGTGCGTTACGTTAATTCTGGCTAAGGTGGTGAGTACTCATGCTAAAAAATCTAGTATATAAATTGGCTACATTACTGGACGGCGCGGCTGTTCTTTCAGTAAGAACAGCAAGCTTTCTTTACGTCAATCAACCAGAGACACCGAAAGAGCTTTTGAAATAGTAGTGAACACAAGTGCACACAATAGAAACCCTTGATAAATACTATTTTTTGAAGTGAATGAATATTAGGCAGTAATGAATCACCTAACTAAGCAGCCAGTTGTCGATGTCAAATCGATGACTGGTTCTTTTTTCAATGGTTTAAATGCGATATGGTTAGAAAATTGAAGGTAATTCAAGACTGTCTGCTTCAAATTTTTTCTGCGTATAATCCATCCCGCATAAAATTCTCAAAAGCTACGCATCCTATCGATTGAATGCCGAGTGGCGAGCGGTAATTGCCGCTCACAATACGAAGGAGGCGAGCTTAATATGAGCGCGAACGAATGGAGCAATGGGGAAAGAGAGCAAATTGTAGCGGTACAGAAAAATGGTGACGGGGATCTGACGAGCTTTAAAACGTCATCGGGCCGTGTACTGGATTACCAGACGGCGCTGCAAGAGGTGCAGGCAGGGCAAATCGCTGGCGTGAATGCTTTCAAAGGCAGAGATGGCGAAACGTACATCCGTGGCGACGCAGACGGCGATCCTACGAACAATTTGGATCAGCTTCCGATGTTTTAAGCAGAACGCCGATCTGAGCATAGCCAGCAGAGAAAGAGCCTGACGCGAAAAAACGTCAGGCTCTTTTTGCAATGGTTGATGGTCATTTCTGCGTATTGAACCTACACCGTATAAGTCTCACGCTGCTTTACAAACCGCATTTTCCCCGTATGACCTATGTGATTTTCCATCGTATCCCCATAATGCATGAGCCATACCTTCTCCTGCAGCGGCTCCGGCAGTGTCAGCAGCTCGTCGAGACAGGCATGTACAACACCTGGCGCAATCAGCTGGCAGTCGTGAAAAATCGTATCCACGCCATCCTCCACAAGCTGCTCCAGCAAAGACTGGCTGAACTTCATATCTGCCGAATAGAAGAAGTGCTGATTGAAAATAAACGAATAGCTGTCTTTCAAGGCAATATGTTCGGTCTTAAGCAGCTTTACCGTCAACCCTGGATGCAGCTCATGCTGGGCGCCTTCCTCCAGCCGTCTTACTTCAAAGAAATCATCAATCGATTGCAATGTTCCTTGCGTCAGCCCGCCGCGCAGCGTCTGCTCCCACAGCGGCTCCACTAGCGAGGAGGCGATGTACAGCACGGGTTTTTTCCCGTAAAGGAACATCATTTGAAAAGCATATTCCTCCAGCCCGCCCACATGGTCGCCATGAATATGGCTGATCAGCACCGCATCCAGCTCATCGAACGAAAGATTCGTCTCATGCAGCGCTTTGGGCAGCGTAATGCCGCAATCGACCAGCAATTTAAATCCTGGCACCTCAATTAGCGCATTGTTATTATCATATTTCTTGGCAAAAGCACTCCCTGTTCCGATCATTTGTATATGCAATGGAACACCCCCGTCTTCGAAATCATCTCGCTACATTTAATGTATCAAATGATTGGCAAACTGACAAATAGAGATACCCTTTGCCGGGTACCTACATATAATGCAGGAGCAAGATCCGGCAGGGAGGACAGAGCAGCAATGAGCAAAGGAAAAGGCAAAAACGTTAAGAAGAAACAACCGTCAGGTGAACGGAAGCAGTACCAATATAAATTGGTGCTATCCCCCGTCTGCGAAGTGTGTCCGACACCTTGTGCAAGGGGACTCGCGTATTTGGACCGAATGTCCGAGCCGGGCGCAGTTGGAAAAGGGGTTCCTTGCGTGCTCACCCGCACCTATCATTAACCGGAATATTTACAAGGCAACCGCATATTTCTACATTTTTTTTCGCGCGGGCAAGCTGCTTAAATCCCTGTAAATGATGGTGTGAAAAAAGGGAGAGCGCAAGCCTGTGCTGGAGCCATCATATAGCGCTGGTACAGGGCTGAAAAAGTTTCTGTAACAGCGCAACTCTATTCATTTTGAAGAGTATAACCATATATCCAGACAAAGCGGATGGAGGGTACTCACCTATGAAATTCAGAAAAATAGCGATTTTGCTGCTGGCGCTTTTTTTATGCAGCAGTACCTTAATGATTGCCAATGCGGCCTCGCAGACCGTGAAGGTTCTCCTGAATGGCAGCGAGCTTGAAGAAGGCGGCATTATGGTGGATGGCAAGACTTACCTGCCGATTCGGGAAATAGCCAATAGCCTGCAAACCATCGTCAATTGGGATGGGCAGAATAAGAAGGCAACCTTAACGAGACCGAATGTACATATTGTACTGATGCAGGATAGCAAGTTGTTTGGCAATGTGACCAAGGGCAGCTCGTATACGTTCAGCGTATTGTCGCAGGTCGACAATTTGAAGACGGATATTGCCGCGGTTAAAGTATCGATATTTGATCCGTATGGCAGCGAGAAGGTCATTCAGACGCAGACCGATAAGATTACGAAGGATAACTTTTGGTATCGGACGGAAGACTTGAAGTATAATTTCGAGTATTCGGGGAAATATGCGGTGAGATTTTTCCTGAAAATGAGCTCATCCGACGATTGGACGCTCGTCTCGGAGAAGCTGATTTCTTCGCAATAACGGCGACGGCCTGCGTTTCTTCCAAGTGGAGGAAACGCGGGCTTTTTCGAAATATAAGAAATTATTAGTTTCAAGCTTATAATTTCTTATATTTCATCGCGAAACGGTAGCTTTGCCTCCGGATGACGGCGACGGCCGTTTACGCTTGTTTGACCGCTGCTAGGTCTCATGGTACGATACTCAGGTATGGATAATTGACTGAAATGGGGTAAAACAATGACTGAGCATAATCATGGCGCAGATTGCGGTTGCGGAGAAGACCATGAACATGAAGAAAGTGTATTTATTGTAACGGACGATGAGGGCCAGGAACGCGAGATGGTCATGGTTTATACGTTTGAATCCGAGAACAACGCTTATGCGGTACTGCTGGATCGCAATGATCCTGAAGCAGACGGCGTTATTTTCCGCATCGAGGAAGAGAACGACGAGGCATACCTCGTTGGTATCGAAGACGATGAAGAATGGGATCGCGTAACGAAGATTTATGAAGAAATCGCCGTTACTGAAAACGCAGCAAAAGAAGAGTAGGTTTTCCTCTCTTTCCGCTGACCTAGCAAGTCATCATGCACCTTAGCTGTGCATGCATAAGACACCTGCGTCACCAAGGGCGAATGCTCTTGGGACAGCAGGTGTCTTTTGTTCGAATATTAGGAAATAGCTGTTTCCTCGAAAATAACTTTAACGAATTCAACGTTGCGGTCCTCTGGACCTTTAACAGGAAGGCCAACTTCAACATGCTCCACAATATAGTCAATATTTTTCTGGGAAATAACCTCGCCTGGGAGTAGAATAGGGATGCCTGGCGGGTAAACATAAATAAATTCGGCGATAATCCGACCAGCCGACTCTTTGAACGGAACGACCTCGGTCTGTCCGTAGAAAGCATCGCGCGGCGAGAGCGACAGCTGGGGAATATCCGGGATTTTGACAACGAGCTCGCGAGCCTCGGCGCCTTCATGGAAGCTGTCCGACAGCGCACGCAGCGCCTCCAGCAATTTTTCTATTGAATCGGATGTATCACCCGGCGTAACAAGGCAAAGAATGTTATACATATCGCTCATTTCAATTTCGAGGTTGAAATGGTCACGGAGCCAGTTTTCCGTCTCATAGCCGGTAATGCCGAGATGGCGGACATGAATAGCGACCTTGGTTGGGTCGAGATCAAAGGTAGCCTCTCCACCTAATATTTCCCGTCCAAAGCAGTACAAGCCGGAAATTTCATTGATGCTCTTGCGGGCATACTCGGCCAGCTCGATCGCTTGTTCAGCCAGCTTGTGGCCGTTTAGAGCCAAATTTCGGCGCGACGTATCGAGCGACGACAGCAAAATATAAGACGTCGACGTTGTCGTCAGCATGCTGATAATCGTTTGAATACGGTGGGGATTAACCCGGCCTCCGCGCACGTTCAGCACGGAGCTTTGCGTCATGGAGCCGCCCAGCTTATGAACGCTCGTCGCTGCCATATCTGCGCCAGCCTGCATGGCGGACATGGGAAGCTTTTCATTGAAATGAATGAGCACGCCATGCGCTTCATCTACCAGCACAGGAATATCGAATGTATGCACCAGATCAACGATTTCCTTCAGATCGGCACATACGCCGTAATACGTCGGGTTGATAACAAGCACGGCTTTAGAGTCGGGATGCTTGTCCAGCGCACGTTTGACAGCGCGTGTCGTAATGCCGTGATCAATGCCGAGATTTTCGTCACGCACGGGTGAGATAAAGATCGGACGGGCACCTGCAAAAATAATTGCCGCCATAATGGACTTATGCACATTGCGCGGGACGATGATTTTATCGCCGGGAAGGCAGACGCTCATGATCATCGTAATAATGGCACCGCTTGTGCCTTGTACGGAAAAATAAGTATAATCTGCGCCGAAAGCATCGGCTGCAAGCTTCTGGGCTTCCTCAATAACGCCGGTAGGCTGATGCAGGTCATCCAGCGGAGCTATATTTATTAAATCGATCGATAACGCGTTATCGCCGATAAATGCACGAAATTCGGCATCGCTGCCTAAACCTTTCTTATGTCCTGGAATATGAAATTGGGTTGGATTCTGTTCCGCATGGCGGCGTAATGCGCTGAAGAGCGGGGTTTTGTTATGATCCATCGCTTTCATCCCTGCCTCTCTAGTTAAAATACAAACAAGGTTGAGTATAGCAAAAACAAGTCGGAATGCAAGAAGCTTTTTTTTAAACGCTTGCTTGCGGCAGAAACGGAGGCTCGATATTAAATGAAAGAACGTACAGGCAAAAAGCCATCCGGCGTCGTTATTTGGCGCTCACCTTTTATTATTCAACTGCTGATCATTATGTTTATTATTGAATTTGTAAAGGGAGCGCTGCTCATTTCCATTCTGCCTGTGTACATGGGAACGGTGCTTGGTTTATCAGCCTACGCGATTGGCTGGGCACTGGCGCTGCAATATATTGGCGATAATTTGTTTCGCAGCCCGATTGGCTGGCTCATTGACCGTTTGGGCTACCGCTCCGTGATGCTTGCGGGTATTGTGCTGACCTTTACGGCCGTATTGCTGGTCGCTTTTGCCCATCATACAAGCTGGATAGTTGCCGCTTGTCTGCTGCTTGGCATTGGGACGTCCCCCCTATGGCCGTGCGTCATTACAGGGGCGACAGAGGAGGCTGGAGAGGAAGCGAATGGCCGGGCGATGAGTGTTGTCTATGTTGCTTGGCTGGTTGGTGTGGGCGCGGGGCCAATTGCGATTAATTTTCTGCTATCCAGCTCGTATACGGCAGCTTTCCGCCTCATCATTGGCGGTATGATCGTCGTTGTGCTGACGACGATGTTTCTGCCCGGACGCGGGCGCATGAAGCAGCGTTCAGGTGCAGCGGAAGAGTCTGCGTCACAGACGGCTTCGCATGCAGCAGGAAAAGGCGATGCTGTCAGAGAGCCGTTCAAAGTTCGCGCCAGCCGTTATTTTGCCAAAGTAGGCAAGTCGCTTCATGCCAGCAAGCTGCTTTACCCGGCGATGTTTGTGCAGAACTTCTCGCTTGGCCTGCTTACACCGATCTTAACGCTGTTCGCGCGTTCGGTGCTCCATCTGACGCCCGCCCAGTACAGCTGGTTTCTCATCGCTGGCGGAGCCATTACGGTGCTGGGGCTCATTCCGGTAGGGAAGCTTGTGGATCGGGTCGGGACAAAATGGTTTTTGCATGTCGGGTTTCTGCTCGCCGCCATCTCGCTGCCGCTGCTTGGCATGACCCGTTCGCTGCCGCTTGTACTTGTTATTGTGGCGATTGTAGGCATTGGCTATGCCTGCATCATTCCGGCCTGGAATGCTTTAATTGCCCAAGCGATTCCGAAGGCGGAGCGCGGTGCCGTATGGGGCTTCTTCCTGACGATCGAAGGCTCAGGCATGGTGCTGGGCACGATTTTGTCCGGCAAGCTGTGGGATACCTTCGGCCATCAGGCGCCATTTCTAGTCAGCGGAGCAATGCTGCTTGTCCTATTTGTTCTCCATTTGTTCATTACCAGAAAACAGCCAGTTATGATAACATAACGTGTGGAGGGGATGAGCTTAATGGACAGACGCTTGTTAATTGTAATGGCTACCTTAATGACAACATTTATTGGCTTCGGGATTATTATCCCGGTCATGCCCGAAATTATTAAAGCAGCAGATCCGCTTGGCGCGGAGGCGCATACGGGCTTAATGCTCGCGGTATATTCGGCTGTATCGTTTGTGCTTTCTCCGGTATGGGGAAGCTTGTCTGACCGAATCGGCAGACGGCCTATCATTCTCATTGGCGTACTTGGCTTCGCTCTAAGCTTTGTCTTATTCGGCTTGTCGTCGGGCAATTTGACGCTGATGTATTTATCCCGTGTGCTGGGAGGCTTGTTTTCCGGTGCAGTAACCTCGGTTATTGTTGCTTACGTAGCGGATATTACAACGCCTGAGGAACGCACCAAGGGCATGGGACTGGTCGGCATGTCAATCGGCCTTGGCTTTACGATTGGACCTGGCTTTGGCGGACTGTTGAGCCTTGTGTCGCTGGAAACGCCGTTTTATGCAGCTTCTGCGCTTGCGCTGATTACATTCGTGCTCGCATGGGCCAAGCTCAAGGAGTCGCTTGCACCGGAGCAGCGCCGCAGTGGGTCAAGCCGCCGCGAGTCGCGCTGGAAAGCTTTTACCGGGCCGCTAAAATATTTGTACATACTGGCTTTTTTCGTCACGTTTACGCTGGCAGGATTGGAAGCGACGTTGCAGTTTTTCGGCATGAGGCGCTTTGATGTAACGCCGCTGCAGGTGGGGATTTTATTTTTCGTCTGCGGCTTTGTCGGTGCGTTAATTCAAGGCGGTGTCGTGCGGAGAAGAATCAAAGCAGGCGAAGAGGGCAAATACATTGCCATCGGGCTTGTCATATCCAGCATTGGCTTTTTCATGCTGCTTGCTGCGCATTCGCTTTGGTGGGCCACGCTTTCCTTGGCCGTGTTCGGCATTGGCAATGCGCTCATTCGCCCTTGTGTAACGTCATTAATTACTCAGAAGACGACGGTTGGACAGGGCGTTGCCTCAGGGCTCAGCTCGTCGATGGACAGCTTGGGACGGATTGCGGGGCCGCTGGCAGGAACGTTCCTGTTCACGCTTGATTTAAGGCTTCCATATGTATCAGGGGGCATTCTATGTTTGGCAGCGCTGCTGCTGCTCGTACAATTCCGGCAAATGGATAAAAAGAAGGCAGCAGCGCAAGCCTGATTTCTACAATACCGACATCCAGATCAAACATAATCATTCTATTTGGGGCTGCCTTCGGGCAGCTCTATTTTCATTTCTAGGGGACTTTTTGGCTAAACGCAAACGAGAAGTGACCGATGTCCCGCGACGGTTCGGCTGTATGGTGCGTCTACATTCATTCTACATTCATTTGCCTTCTTCGTCGGCTGATGCACCGTAGAGAGCAGGCACCGGAATATCGAGCAGCCGGTAATATACCCCAAGCTGGGCCCGGTGGTGGACCATATGGCTGAGTCCGAAGGTGCGAAGCGCGAGCGCCCGCGGTTGGCGCAGAATGATATGGTCGCCGCTGCGCAAGGTCCACTCCTCCCCGAGTGTTTTCTCATCGCAATCGGCTAACAGCTTTTCTAGCTTGACGACGTTCGTATCGAATTCCTCCAGTACGTCTTCACATCTTTCCAAAGCTTCCCGCCGAAACGGCATTGGAGTGGAAAGGCTTGTCTCAGTCGTTTTGGGCATCAGCAAGGAATGCTTCGAGTTGTGTTTTATATGAAGAACAAAAGGGACAGCTAATTAATTTTTCACAAAAATATATGGTAATATGAGGATATGAATGCAAAGAGAGGTGAAGTAGATGAAAAAAACGATTTTTCGCGCATTGCTGACAGGAGTTGCCTTTGTCATTGTTTATTACGGTGCGCAAATACTCGGCGGCATGTATATGACGGAGCATTATGTCCCCGACATAATGGAACAATATGCTTCTGTAGACTATTTGCAGAAAAACGTAACCGCTGGCTGGGTGGACAACACTCCTATTTGGGCGTGGCTGCAAGTATTGCCCGTCATGTTAGTTGGGGTAGCTGCCTATTATTTGGTAAGGCTGTTGAAGCGCAAGATATCCAAGTGACCAGACTACTTACTTACCAATCGTTTTCCATCAAGCGGGCATATCTACGAAATCTGCTAATCGGCAAAAAGCCGCCTCACCTTGCAAGTGACAAGGGCAGCGGCTTTTTGCGTATGCGATATTTTATGTGTCTTATTCCTGCACGAGCGAGCGGCGATACAGCGGCAGCAGCGATTCATAGGTTGAGGAAGCAAGCTTCACAAGCGCTTCGCCATCGCGCAAAATCGGGTCGTCGGCCGCAATATGCTGGCCGATGAGCAGCTCTGACTTCTTCACGTCACGGAAGCGGACGAGAGCATGCTTCCATTGCTCGCCTGTCATGTCGCTGACGGGCACGGATTCCTTTTTCATATGATCCAGCGAAATGACATAGGAGGAAGGAACCTGCGCGATGACCTCATCCAGCTCGTTTAAGTAAGCGGAGGCGATGCGGGATTTATTCGGCGTCTCGTAAATGAGGGCGAACCATATAAACAGATGATCGTCAAAAAGGCCCAGTTGAAAATGCGGATGCGCCTTATAGCCGCGCTTATTATTGCAAATCGCGAGCCACGTATCCTTAGGCGGATTTACGGAGCGGCGGGCATGCTTTGCTACGTGCAAAAACATTTCGTCGCCTGCCTGCATGGAAAGCTCGATGCGCAAGCGCTCGCCAATGGCGTGGAACTTAGGCTGGATTTTTTCCTGGATTCCCGCCATCCGCTCCGCTAGTCCCTGAAGCTGAAACACATCGAAATCCTCTTGTGTAAAGCCTTTAAGCTCGGTCGTGCTATTCGCTATCGTATTTATGCTCATACGTTTATCTCTCCTTGCTTGGAATGAATGATAATTTCAAATAAAAAATCGCCATTTGCGTACGATCCCGCAGCCCCAGCTTGTGAAGCATGTCGGAAATGTAGTTTTTGATCGTGCCTTCACTCAAAAAAAGCGATGCGGCAATTTCCTTGTTCGATTGCCCTTCGGCAACGAGGCGAATAATTTGCTGCTCGGCCTGCGTCAAGCTGTAACGTGCCGCAAGCTCACTGCTGGTCTGCTCTTCCGGAGAAAGCTCGGTCAATGCAGCTTCTTCTGTGTCTGGCATCGTAATCATGCCCGCCAGCTTGCGGGCGATATCGGGATGAATGAGCAGCGAGCCTTCAAAAACGGTTTTAATGCCATTAATAATGCGGCTTGGCGGTACGTTCTTCAGCAAATAGCCGCCAGCGCCGCAGCGAATTGCCTGCACAATATAGTCGTCATCATCGAAGGTGGTCAGGATGAGTACGGCAGGGGGCTGCTCCAATGCCCGAATGAGCTTCGTGCCTTCGACGCCATCACAGCCGGGCATGCGAATATCCATCAGTACGACATCGACCTTCGTCCTTTGCACAAAATCAGCTGCAGCCTTGCCGTCGGCACATACTCCCGCCACGTGGAGCGCAGGGTCGAGCTGCAAAATAACCTGCATGCTTTCCCGAATAAACGGATCGTCATCTACAATTAATACGGTAATCATAGCAGCGGCCTCCTCCTATCCTTTCACAAATGCATGTTTCTCGTCAGCACCGCTAGCGCCGCCTAGCAGCGGGAGCTCGGTCGTCACGCTGAAGCTATCCTCCGCCTGCCAAGACAGCTTTCCGCCGATTAATGATATACGCTCCCGCATGCCGCGCATGCCAAGCCCTGCTGTAATGGCCCCTTCGGGCACAGCCCCATTGTTGGCGATCGTTAAGGCTACGGTGTGCGGTTGAAATAGCAGCGTAACCATTACCATTGTGGCGCCTCCGTGGCGAACCGCATTTGTAATGGCTTCCTGCGCGTTTTTGAACAAAATAAATTCCATGCTCGGGTAGAGAGGGAGTGGATTTCCCTGTACCTCAAATGCGACTGCAATGCCGAGCGCTTCGCCGGAATCTTTAACGAGGCGGTCCAGCGCATATTGCCTGGAGTCTCCTTCGCTGGGCACCGCGAGCCTGCGCACGGTTTGGCGCATCCGCTCCATGCTGTCCTGCAGCTGGTCGCGAATTTGTCCGACCATCGTCTGTGCGCGAGCAGGGTCCGCCTGAAATAGATGCAGCGCGGCCTCGGACATCATTTTCACCCGGATTAAGCGATGTCCGAGATCATCATGTATGTCTCGCGCAATGCGATTGCGTTCTTCAGTCTGCGCGTACTGCTCGATTTGCGAGGCATAGCTCTGCATGCGGCGCCTTGCGGCTTCCAGCTCCTCATGGCTTTGCGCAAGCGCTGCATACAGCGTCTCCACTTGGCTTCGCTTGCCCTCTACCTGCTGGGTAGCCTGAAGCACCGCCCCAATCGTCAGCCACAACAGCAGCATAGCAGCTATCATGCTCGGCGCTAGTTCGCGCATGGCGATCCAGAGGCATGCCCCTCCAGCCATGATCCATATTGCGGCCATGCCAGCTGAGGGCTTCGTGCTTAAGGCTGCTATTAAAGTAGAGAAGAGAAGCAGGAACAAGACGCCGCCATAATGATAGGAGAACCATCCGAAGCCAAGCAGCTCCATAAACAAAATCAGCACCGCGTATTTAGGAAACAGCGTATCTAGTTTAATGACGGACAATGCTATTAAGACGCCGATCGTATAAAAGGCATAGCTTGCGGCTGAAATCGAGAATACGCTGATGACTGCGGGTACAGCAATCAATAGGCCTCGAAACCAGTGAAACGGTACATTCATGTCGGATTAGCTCCCGCAGCGCAATAGGCTTTTATCGTCCTAAGGCGTTTTTTCATTTTGATTCCTATCGTGTCATTATAGCATAATCGCCAAAAAACCGACTGTATACAGCAGGCGCTAATGATATGACTT
Source organism: Paenibacillus sp. FSL H8-0537 (assembly GCF_038051995.1). Lineage (NCBI taxonomy): Bacteria > Bacillati > Bacillota > Bacilli > Caryophanales > Paenibacillaceae > Paenibacillus > Paenibacillus sp. FSL H8-0537. The sequence goes on from NZ_CP150290.1 coordinate 2,780,187, forward strand.
TCGTCACCTTCATTTTGTGACTTTGTAGAGCTGTATGCTTGCAAGCGGCGTTTTATAATGGACACAAGATGATGAATAGGGAGGATGAGGGCTATATGAGCCTAGTAACATTTAAAGATGTTGTTAAAAAATATGACAGCACCATTACCGTCAACCATTTGACTTTTGATATTGGCGAAGGCGAGATATTCGGACTGCTTGGGCCCAATGGAGCGGGGAAAAGCACTTCGATCCATATGCTTTCGGGGCTGCTGCCTCTGAGCGGCGG